>QKPP01000032.1 GCA_006508105.1 Myxococcales bacterium FL481
ATCTTGCAGCCCCATTCAAGCGGGGGCCCGCAGCCTGGCGCGGCTCTCGTCGATGGCGATCCGAGACCGCGAGCCAAGTCGCACGCGAGAGTCCTGGGTTGTGTCCGGTGGTTTGCCGCTGGTTCGGCGTGCGAACGGTCACGCGCGGCCCAGCGCCTCGTGCGCTGCAGCTTATTGCGGGCGTACTTTCGGTCACGTTGCACGCGACTCGGGTCTTCACCGCTGCGCATGTCAGTGCACACGTGGCCTAAAGTCGGCCAAGCGTTATTGTGGTGGACTCGGCGGCTGGGGGTTCGCGCGGCGAAGCGGTCGCACGCGTTGCGGCGGTTCAAACCTCGCGCATTGTATCGAGCGCGCGCGATGACATACCCTCCGCCCGCGTCTGACCGACGAGTTCTTCATGGCCAAGCACTCTCTCGCCCGTTTGACCGAGTTTCCCACGCTCACGCCCGAGCTACTGCGCACGGCGTACACGGAGATGTGTCTGTGTCGAGTCTATATCCAGCGGGTCGTGCAAGAGTGCTCCAAGGGCAACATCAAGTTCGCGATCTGGGGGCCGGGCGAAGAGCTCCACGGGGTGGCCGAGGCAATCGCGTTTCATGACGTGGTGAACCCGGACGCGTTCGGCATGCTCGGGCACTATCGTAGCGCCGGCTTGCTGGCGATGTGGGCTCGGCTGCGTGGATACAACGACTTTCATCTCGACCACATGCGGCAGCAGTTTAGCCGGGTCACCGACCCGTGGAGCGGCGGCCGGCAGATGACCTCGCACTACAACGATATGCGCCTCAACATGCTGCCGGTGCAAAGCGCGGTGGGCATGCAGTTAGGCAAAGGGGTGGGGTACGCCTACGGGCTGCGGCAGCGTCATGACGATGGGGTCGCGGTGTCCGTCATCGGCGACGGGACCATGGGGGAAAGCGATTTCCACGAGGGCATGCACGGGGCCACCTTGCTCGATGCGCCCTTGCTGATGATGGTCACCGACAACGACGTGGCGATCAGCGTGCGACCGCAAGACGGACGGGGCATCCGAGATCTGTCGGCGTACGCCGCTGCATTCGGGGTTGAGTTCTTCGAAGTCGACGGTAACGACTTTTTGGCGTGCTACGAGACGACCAAGGCGGCCGCGCTGTACTGCAAGCAGCAGCAGCGGCCGGCGCTGTTGTGGGTCCACAACCTGAGTCGACTCAACGGGCACAGCAACGCCGGCGAGTACAGCTTCGACTTCGATCAGCACGACTGTGTCAATGACTTCGGTGAGGCGTTGGTCGATGCGGGGGTGCTACAGGCCCACGAGATCGTGCGACGCAACGAGCGAACCGACGGTCGCGACTACTTCAAGCGTCACGACTTGGGCGCATTGGGGGAGCAGGCGCTGGCCTACGTCGACCAGATCGTCGAGCAGACACTCAGCGAACCCGAGCCCACCTACGAGTCAGCGCTTCGGTTCACGCGGGCTGACTATCCGTCGGTAGACGAGCCCGAGCCGCAGGGGCGACCCACGGTCATCTCGCTCAATGGGGCGATTCGCGCGGCCATGCGCGACATTTTGACGGACAACCCGATGACTTGGATCTACGGGCAAGATGTCGCCGAGCGGGGCGGTGTCATGCAGGCGACGATGGGCCTGTGGAAGGCATTCCCGACCCAGGTCCGGGATGCGCCGATCAACGAGCCGTTGATCGTCGGGGCAGCCGCCGGGTTCGCATTGCACGAAGGCGCGACGGCGCTGCCCGAAATTCAGTTCAGCGACTACTCGCTCAATTGTCTGCATTGGTTCGTTTATTTGGGGAATGCGGCCTGGTCGTCGAATGGTACGGTTTCGCTGAACGTGATCATTCGGCTGCCGGTCGAGCCATTGCACGGTGGCGCGGTGTATCACTCAATGTGCATGGAGGGGTTTTACGGATCGATCCCCGGGATGACCATCGTGGCCCCGACGACCTCGCGCGACTGCTACGGCTTGCTCCGCTCCGCCGCGGACTACAACGGCCCCGTCATGGTTTTCGAATCGAAGGGCCTTTACCGCATGCCGCTCGGTGATGCATTTCCCGGTGAACCGACCGACCCCCGCGAGGTTGCCGAACTCAAGCGCGCGATCGGGTTCCAAGGGCTCATTCCAGAGATCGACCCCGGGTTTCGCGTCCCCCTCGGCAAGGCGGCCATTCGCCGGCACGGTCGCGACCTTACGATCGTCACCTGGGGCCGCTGTACGTTGACTTGCGGACAGGCGCTCAGCGCCCTAGCGGAGGCCGGCATCGATTGTGAGCTGATCGATCTACGGACCATTGTGCCGTTCGACAGCCAAACGATTCTCGATAGCGTGGCTCGCACCGGACGCTTGCTGGTGGTCCACGAAGACCGCGTGTTCGCAGGGATCGGGCGCGAGATTCAAGGCGCCGTGATCGAGGCCACGCGAGATCGCCAGGTCGTCACCCGCGTACTCGGACAAGACGCCGTGCCCGCGATCCCGCAAAACCTGGTCCTCGAGCACGCGTTGGTGGTGACGCCCGCGAAGATCGTCGACGCGGCGCAGGAGGTGATGGCGGTCAAAATTGCGGCCGGAGGCGCCGAGGCCGGTCGACCCATTCGCCCCCAGGTGTTGTGGACCCCGAATCGCAACTTCGTGAGCTAGCGCGCCGAGTCCGTGTCCCCCGCCGCTGCGCGCCGCCCGTCCGGCGAGCCCCTCGCGAGACGACCTCCCTCGGTTGCATCCCCCCCCGGGTGGGGCTCGAACCCCGGCCACGCCTCGAACCCTCAGCTGCGGCACGGACGTCGCGCGATGTCTCGCTCCCGGCTGCCGGCCAGGCGAGATCGCGGCGAGGTGGGTGCGACACTTGGTCCAGTGGTGCCGCTGGCGAAGCGGTGCTACTCGAGTCGCATCGCCAACAGGATGACCCGATGACCGCTGTGCACGAGGAACCCGCCGCTTGGAGTGCCATCGCACGAGCCTACGACCAGACAACGCGCGCTCAGCTGACGCCGTTTTCTCAGGTCGCGTTGGACTGGGTGGGGCTCGAGGGCGACGCGGCGGGTCGGACCAACTTCACCGCCCGGGTTGGCGACGGCCAGCCGTTCACACGAGCTTGTTCGATGTTCGGGGTGATGATCTCCCCGGACGAGATTCTCGAGCATCTGCGGCGGTCACTCGCGGGCGTCGAGGCGATGGAGATGCCCGCGTTGCTCGGTCGGAGCATCAAGCCGTCCTGATGGCGCGAGGCTACGAAGAGCTCAAGCTCGACGGGTTGACCCTTCGCGGAGTGTCGCGGGGTGGCGTCGAGACTTGTCTGATGGTGCCCGAGTTGGGGCTGATGTTCGACGTGGGCATGTGCCCGCGCGGGGCGATCAAGTTCGATCGCGTGCTGGTTTCTCACGGCCACGCCGACCATTTGGGCGGGCTATTCTACCTGCTGTCGCAACGCAGCCTGATGCGCCGCGGGGCGCCGGACGTGTACGTGCCGCGAGAGATTCTTGAACCCCTGCAGACGATCGCGGCGCAGTGGTCCGCGATTGAGGACTTTGAGCTCCCGGTCCGGTTTTGGCCCTGCGACCCCGAGCAGGCGATCGCGTTGGGGGACGGTTTGGAAGCGTTGCCATTGCGGTCGGTGCATCGCGTGGCCTCGCTAGCCTACGTGATCTCGCGCACCACTCAACGCCTGCGAAGTGAGTTTGTCGGTCGGCCAGGGCCCGAGCTCGCGCAGTTGCGACGCTCGGGGGTTCGCTTGACGTCCCCGGAGTCGACGCCGATCTTGTGTGTGTCGGGGGATACCCAGATCGAGTTGTTCTTGGGTGATGCTCGAGTTCGGCAAAGCCGGGTGCTCGTGCACGAAGTCACGGCGTGGGACGGGAAACGCGACCGTGCGTCCACTCGCGAGTGGGGGCACACTCACGTCGACGAGATGATCGCTTGTGCCGAGCGGTTCGAGGGCGACACATTGGTCTTGGTCCATCGTAGCTTGCGACACAGCCGGGCGGATGCCGAACGCATCGTACGGGAGCGGTTTCCCGCTACGATCCGCGACAAGGTCGTCGTGTTCGGCTACTGAGTGGCTGATGGCCACCTCTTGCGCGTCGCGGTCAGCTCTCTCGTGAGTGATCGTGGGCCGCGAGCTGGTCTTGGGCTCGCTCGATGGCCGCGAGAATGCCCGGACCGTCGCTCGCCTCGCGTAGCCGGTTGAGCACGTCGGTCAACACCATGAGTTTTGACATACCGGCGATCAGCCTCAGATGGGTTTCGCGGTCGGTCGGAGGCCCGAGGGTGGCCACGCACACGTCGACCTCGGGGGCGTTCGCGCCGTACTGGATGGGTCGGGCCAGGGTCACGACGGCGAGGTGCGTGCGATCCAGGCCTGAGAGTGTGCCGTGGGGCATGGCGACGCCTTCACCCATGGCCGTGTTTTGCAGCAACTCGCGTTCCTCGAACGCCTTGGTGATGGCGAGCGGCGACACCTCGGTCAGATCACCGAACAGTCGCCCGAACTCGGCGAAGAGTTGGTCTTTGCGTTCGACCTCGAGTTTCGCCCGCGCCGCCCGAACCGCGAGGGTGTCGTCGAGCACGAGGTGGTGGGCCGAGGCCGGGGCGGTTGACACCGCCTCGTGCATTTCCTCGCGCGGCGTTTTGAGTCGCAGCACGGCACAATGGGCCTCGTTCATGAGTCGATCCTCTTTGGAGCGCAAAAACGTGGCCCGTAGCGGGCGGTCCGGTGGGGCGCCAAACAAGATGAGATCGAAGCGGGCGCTGGCTTTGCTCACCGCGGCGCACCAGTCTTGCCCGACGCACAGCTCGTGCGCAGGCGTGCCGTGGCACAGTCGACCGAGTTGCGTGAGGTATTCCTCGGCCTGGCCCATCGCCGTCTCGTCGGGTTCCGGGAGCACCCGGGCCAACGTGACTTGCGCGCGAAACAACGTGGACAGCTGATCCGCTGTACGAGCGACCAACGCATCGTGCGGTCCCGGCTCGACCACCGCCAGCAGTCGACGATAGGTGCGAATACCGGCGTCCTTGAACAGCGCGACGTTGCACGGCAGATGGGTGTAGAGCCACTCGTAGGGGTTGCGAATGATGGGTCCGGACTCGCGCCACGCCATGACGAACCATCGAGAGTTTGCTCGGTTCGCGTACTCGTAGAGGGTCCGGCGTACGTCGCGGGTGACCAGCGAGTCGAACTGGGTGGGGATGCCGCGCTCGCCGGCGAGCGCGAGCACCCGGCGTCTGAGCGAAGCGATGCGATCGCCGGCGAGGAGATCGACTTCGAGCACGGTTTGGTCGGGCACATCCGAGATCCGGATGACCTCGAGTTCGCGCCGCTCAGCGAGCGTGGCGCCCAGATGCACCAGTGCCTCAGGGGACACTTCGGTGCCAAATAGCGGCACCACGGTATGTGCTCCGGGAAGCTCCGAGGGTTGGTTGTCCGGTGCGACCGGCGGACTCGCGATGATGTCGCGTCGCGACATCAACTGTTGCAGCACGCCGATGCGTCGCGCATGACGGCGACCATAGAGAAGGTAGACCACGCCGCCAGCGACCGCGGCGGTCAACAGGCCTTCGAGCGCGACGGTGCCAACGGCCCAAAGCAAGATCAGTCCGGTCAGCGTGCCGAGGATCTGCACGTACGGGTACAGCGGGGCGCGAAACCGGGGCCGGTACCACTGTGCATCGCTTTCTCGCAAGATGAGCAGTGAGACGTTGACGAGCATGAACGCGGCGATCATGAACACACTCGCCAGTTTCACGATGCGGGTCACGTCCAGCCAGGTGATCGCCGCGATGATGGCGAGTCCCGTCACCAAGATCGAGGTGACGGGTGTGACGAAGCGCCGGTTGATTTGGTGAAACCGCGGCGGCAGCAACTGATCGCGGGCCATGGCAAACGGGAACCGTGAAGCCGCAAGCAGCCCGGCGTTGACCATAGAGATCAAGGCGACTACGGCGGCGGCGTTGATCACTCGCTCGCCCGTGGGGCCCAGCAAACGGTTGGCCAACGACGCGACGGGAGCCGCATCCTCGGCCAGCACGGCCGGCGAGTAACTCGTGACGAGTACCCAGCTGATGCCGGCGTAGAGCAAGCACATGAACACCAAGCTGATCAGGATGCCGAGGGGGATGTTGCGAGATTCGTTTTTGACCTCTTCGGCGATCGCCGTCACCTTCGTGACGCCGGCGTACGACACGAAGACCAAGCCGACCGCCGACAAGAACCCTTCGGTGTCGCGGGCGAAAAACGGTGCGGGGCCGAGCCACGCGAGCCCGTCGAGACCACGTCGTTGTCCCACGTCGATGATGCCGGCGACCACCAGCCCGGTGAGGCACAGCACGCAGCCCGAGACGATCAGGTTTTGGAACCGTCCGACTTTGCGGACGCCCAGCACGTTGAGGCCGGTGAGGCCGACGACCAGGCCCAAGGCGATCCAAGGCCCCGGGAGGTCGACCAGGCGACCGAGGTACGTCATCAACACCGTCATCGCGAACGCGCATTTGAGCATGAGCGACAGCCACAGCCCGATGCCGGCCACGGTGCCGATCACGGGACCGAGGCACCGCTCGATGTACAGATAACTGCCGCCCGAACCAGGGATGGCCGTGGCGAGTTCGGACTTGCTCAGCGCGGCCGGGAGCACCAGCGCCGCGGCGGCCACGAACGCCAACCACACGCTCGACCCCGTGGTGCTCGCGCCGAGAGCCGGTAGGACGAAGATCTCGCCGCCGAGCATTGCGCCGATGGCAAAGGCGATCACCGTCGGGAGGTCGAGGCTGCGTTCGAGTTTGTGCATCGCGCTCGCGTGCGCCAGGCCGGGAGAGGTGGTCATTCTAGCCTTCCGGCTTCCGACCTGCCTCCCGACGGGGTTCACCGTGGGGGTCAACGAGTTGAGCGCAGCTCGCCCCGAGTTTTTGGGGCCGATGACGGCGGCTCGGCGCTTCGCTGGAGTCGTCCTCGTGAGGCCGGTCAGCTTTGGCGCGCCGAGCCAGCGCGATGAACGAAGGTCGCGTCGCCGCGGGCGTCCGCGGCGTGGCCAAGCGAGCCGGGTCGCGGAGGCTACGGGGTCACGGTGGCGCGGGTGGCACGAGCGTGGCGCGGGGTCGGAACACGGAACCCGGCACGATCCCGTTCGCAGGCGCGTCGCGCCGCACAGCCGTGCAGGTGGTCGTTGACGAGGCCGGCAGCCTGCATGAAGGCGTACATCGTGGTGGGCCCCACAAAACTCCAGCCGCGGCGTTTGAGCTCCCCGCTCAACGCCATCGAGGCCGGTGTTTTGCTCAGTTTGTTGAGCACCGCGCGAGTGATTCGCGTCGGTCGCTCGGACGCCCCGGGTTCGAACTGCCAGACAAACGCGGCCAACGAGCCGAACTCGTCCCGCAGTTCGCGGGCCCGCTTCGCGTTGTTCATGGTGGAGGTGATCTTGCCACGATGCCGCACGATGCCCTCGTCTCGAAGCAGCCGCTCGACGCTGCGCTGGTTGAATCGCGCGACTTTTTCGATGTCGAAGTTGGCGAACGCGCGTCGGAAATTCTCGCGTTTGTTCAAGATGGTGAGCCAGCTCAATCCCGACTGGAATCCCTCGAGGCACAACTTCTCGAAGATCCAGCGGTCGTCAGCCGTGGGTCGGCCCCATTCATGGTCGTGGTAGTCGCGGTACGCCGGCGTGGCGGCCCCCCAAAAACACCGGGGCGTATCGTCTGGTACGGTGACGAGGTCGGCGGGCATGCGCCGAGCGTAGCAGTTGCCGGTTGCCGCTCGACTCGCGCCGAATCTCGACGGCGAGAGGTCTCGCGCGGCGTCGGCGTGGTCTAGGTGGCTTCAAAAGGCATCGACGACCGGCGCGATACCCCATGGTTTGAGTCGGAGTCGTTCGGGACGTCCGCCGCACGCTACGAGCGCAGTCGGCCGACGCCGGTGCCCGCGACCGTCGCTCAAGCTGCAGCGCCGGCCGCGACCGTCTCGCTGCGATGCGAGTGCGAGGCTTGGTCGCGCGTCCCCGCGTTCGTCGAGATCTCGTGCGCGTCGTTCCCACGGAGGTTCGGCTTTCTTCAGCGGCACCGGTGCGCGGCCACCTCCGACGGTGACCGCGGCGTCCGGGATTGTGTCCGGCCGACCCGGGGGACTAAATCTGGCAACCTAAGTCCCCATGCCGTCGGAAATTATGGCCCGCGATCGCGACCAAGGTTTCGGTCCCGTCGTCGACGCGCCCTTCGGTTCGCTCTCTCCAACCGCATGCGAGTCGAGATTCCGTCGGTCGGCTTGACCGTGCTTTCGCGCCGTGTGTAGGATGCGAGGCTCGAAATCAGGGGTTTTCGTCCTCAGGTTCTGCTCGGTTCCCGTCATCGGCCGATAACTCTCGCCCACCCCACGTACTAGAGATCCCTCATGCACCGCGCGTTCTTGCTCTTCGCTCCGATCATCGCCGCCGCTACCTTCTTGACGGGTTGCCCGTACGGCGACGTTGGGGGGCCCTGCGATCACGGCAGTATCTCGCCGACGGCGGCTCGCCGCATCACCTTCCCGGCGATGAGCTGTGATGGCTTGTTGTGCATCTACGCCGAAAACGATCGGGCGGTCCCCGCAGACGAGTGCCAAAGTACCGAAGACTGCAACCCCGGGGGCATGACGGGCAACGTCTGCGACGAAGGGGAGTGTAAGATCGGCATCGAGCATGTGCTCAAGACATCGATGTGCTCGAAGAGGTGCGAGACCGATGACGACTGTCGCAACACCGGTTTGTCGGAGAAGAAACGACCAGCCGCGGAGGAGACGGCGTGTGAGGGGGCTTTCCGGTGCATCGTGATGCAGACGCTGGGTGAGTTTTGCTGCGATGCGATGTGCGTGTGCGAGACGTACCTGACTCCGGAGGATGAGTTCACGCATCGAGACTGCATGGAGGGGAAGGTCGACTGCACGAATCAGAACCCCACTGACGACGATGACGATGACGATGATGATGACGACGACGACGACGACGACGACGAGGAGTAGCGGATAGCGCGGATTGGTATCCGTCGGCGGGGGCGACCGGCGCGAGGTCTCCTCGCGGCGCTCGCCTTTCCTGGTGGTTGGGCGGCCAGTCCCGCGACTCGTAATCAACGCGCGGGTCGGCGCAGGCCGAGCACGGCCGCGCAACGTTCGCAGACAACGTGGAACGCACGCTACCCGAGGCGCGGGTGACCACGTACGATGCTCTGCGGCGCCGGGAGATCGGCAGGGTGGTGGGGTGTTGCCCACCCTGAATCAGTGGTGGATCCGTGAGGCCGCGCGATACTGCTCCATGAGCCGACCGACCGTATCTCTCTCCGCCGCCGACGAGCTGCTCGATGCCGTCCGCGAGTCCTGTGCGGCTGGCGTGTGGTCGCGCGGGGTCGAGCTCGCGCGGGCCCAGGCGGTCGTCGGCGAGCGCTGCGGGCCGGACGAGATCGTCCTTCGTGTGATTCAAAAAAGGGGTCAGGTTTCGCCGGCGGTGTCGCTCTACCCCACCGATCTCGATTGGAACTGCGAGTGCAAGGAACCGGATGACCCCTGCGCTCACGTGGCGGCGGCGATCATTGCTGTCAAGCAGGCGATCAAGCACGGCCAAGCCCCGGAAACGATCGGCCACGAGGTGGCCAACGAGCGAGGCCGCCTCAAGTACAGTTTCGAGGGGCGGGGGGGGCAGCTGGTGCTGCATCGTCATGTGGTGGTCGAGGGAGAGACCCGGCCGCTGATCGGGTCTTTGGCCGAGCGGATGGCCGATGGGCGCGGTCCCAAGTTCATCGCCACCAAGATCGATCATCAGTTCGAGGCCGTGGTGGGCCCCTTCGGTGGGGGGGCACTGGCGCCGAAACTGGTCGTGAAAGTGCTGCGGGCGTTGGCGGAGCAGCCGGATCTCACCTACGACGGCCAGCCGGCGACGATCGGCTCGCCGACGTCGGCAATCTGCTTGCGTGTGTCCTCGCACGGGGACAACTTCGTCGCCCGTCTCGAGCAATCGCCGTCGGTGACCGAGGTGTTCTCGAACGGTGCGGTCCGTGAGGGTCGACGGCTGCGCGCCGTGGCGCCCCACGGCATGAACGACAAGATCTTCGCTGCGCTTCGCCGCGGTCGCTCCTTCGCTCCGGCGGATGTCGGCGAGCTGGTGGGCGAGTTGCTACCCAAGCTGCGAGCGAACGTGACGGTGATCGTGGACACCGATCGGCTCCCGGGTTCGGTCCGGCTCAAGCCCCGCCTCGAACTTGTGACGGAGCGAGAAGGCGACCAGCTCTCGGCGCTACCGCTGCTGGTCTACGGCGATCCAGCCGTCGCTCGTGTCGACGGTGAGCGACTGACGGTGTTCGATGCCACGGTGGTCCCCATTCGCAACCTCAAGGTCGAACAGCTGCTGCTCGATCGACTCGATGACCTCGGGCTCGAGCCAGGCGTGAAACGACTGCTCTCCGCCGAGGACGCGATTGCGCTCGCCAAGGTGCTCGACAACATCGACCCCGAGATCTCCGCGAGCGGCGACTCCGAACACCAGGCGTTCTTCGAAGCTGGCGAGCTGGTTCCGCGACTGGAGATCGAGGACGACGGAAGCTACGAGCTGTGGTTCGAGACATTGGGCGACGAGGTGGGCAAATCGTCAGAGCCCACCGGCAAACGTGCCGACGCTCGGGCGGTGATGCGGGCGTGGGAACGAGGCGATGGGATGGCTCCGCTGGTCGACGGCGGGTTCGGGCGCTTGCCATCGGGATGGCTCGAACGTTTCGGCGACCGCGTAGGGGACTTGCTTGAGGCTAAGCGCGACGCGGAAGCCGAGCCGACCGCACCAAGGGTCTCGCCGTTCGCCGCGGCGGACCTCGCGGAACTCGCCGAGGCGCTCGATCAGCCCGCCCCGTCGGCGCTTGCGGGCCTGCGGGCGATTGTCGACGACTTCGCGGGTGTCCCCGAGGCGACGCTGCCGGCCGATCTCAACGCCGAACTGCGAGACTATCAACGTTCGGGGGTCGCTTGGCTGACGTTTCTGCGTTCGGTGGGCATGGGAGGCCTACTTGCGGACGACATGGGTCTCGGCAAGACGCTCCAGGCGCTGTGCGTGGTCGAAACGCCGTCATTGGTGGTCGCGCCCACGAGCGTGCTGCACAACTGGGCCCAAGAAGCGCGACGATTTCGACCCGGCCTTTCCGTTCACGTGTACCACGGTCCCGATCGCGAACTGCGTGCGGACGCCGGCCTGACCCTCACCACGTACGCCATCTTGCGTTTGGACATCGAGCGGCTGCGTCAGATCCAATGGCGCGTGGCCGTGCTCGATGAGGCACAGGCGATCAAGAACCCGGACAGCAAAGTGGCGCAGGCGGCCTTCTCGCTACAGGCCGAGTTTCGTGTATGCATGACGGGTACGCCGATCGAAAACCGCCTACTCGATCTGTGGAGCCAATTTCGGTTCGTCAACCGCGGGCTGTTGTCCGGACGCAAGCGTTTCGTCGAGCGCTACGCGCGTCCGATCGCCGCCGGAGAAGCCGGGAGCGCGGACCGACTGCGTGCCCGCATCGGGCCGTTCGTGCTGCGGCGGCGCAAGAGCGAGGTTGCGCGAGAGCTACCACCCCGCACCGAGGTCGTGTTGCGGTGCGCGCTGGACGACGATGAGCGCCGCTCCTACGACGCGGTGAGAGCGGCCACGCAGCAGGAGGTTGTGGCGCGCGTCCAAGGCGGTCAAAACGTGCTGCAGATCCTCGAGGCGTTGCTGCGACTGCGCCAAGCGGCGTGTCACCCGGCGCTTTTGCCCGGGCACGAGCGGTTCGTCGACAAGGCATCCTCCAAAGTCGCGTTGCTCGTGGAAACCCTGGCGGAAGTGGCCGCCGAAGGTCACAAGTCGTTGGTCTTCTCGCAATGGACCTCGTTGCTCGACTTGGTCGAACCCCACCTGCGGACGGCCGGTTTAGCGTTTTCGCGACTCGACGGGTCCACCCGCGACCGCGGCGCCGTGGTCGAGGGATTCCAGGCGCCGTCGGGCCCACCGGTGATGCTGTTGTCGCTGCGAGCCGGCGGTACGGGGCTCAATCTGACTGCCGCTGATCACGTGTTTCTCCTCGATCCGTGGTGGAACCCGGCGGTCGAGGACCAAGCCGCCGATCGGGCGCACCGCATCGGTCAAGACAAACCGGTGATCGTGCACCGCTTGGTGGCGGAGAAGACGGTCGAAGAAGGCATTTTGGCGCTCCAAGAGCGCAAGCGTGAGCTGGCGGAGATGACGGTGGGTCAGGCCGCCGGCATCACCCGCGAAGATCTCGTCGCGCTGCTCTCGTAGTCGGGCGTCCAGCATGCGCTGAGCGGTGGATCCCGTGAGTTCTCCGGTGCCAAAGTCCTATGCGTTGTTCGGCCGGCACGAGCCGGGGGCCCCCGTCGTTTGGACGGACACGGGCGTCTATTCGTCGCAGGCCGTGGCCGAGATGGCCAAGGCGGTGGCGGGGCAACTGCCTGGTGTTGGCGCCGACGAGGCCGCCGTCTCCATCGATGTGCAGGGGCGCTTGGGGTTCGTCGTCGCGCTGCTCGGCGCCTGGTTGCGAGGCTACGTCGTGCGCCTCGGCGCCCCGCGGGCGGCCACCGACGCCGAGTCTGGATCCGCCGACCAGTGGATTCACGACGGTGACCGTTCGACGGGCGTCGATATCCGGATGGTGCTGCGCGACCGCGCTGGACCTCGGGGTGCGTCAAACGCCTCGATCGTACTGCCCGCAGGGCAACGGCTTGTGTCGCTATGGACCTCGGGGTCGACCGGCGAGCCGCAGCTGCATCACAAGGACGCGCGTCAGCTGCTCGGGGAGGCCGAGATGCTGCGTGAGGCGTTCGGCTTGCAGCGAGCCGATCGATTGTTGGCGACCGCACCACCTGAGCACGTCTACGGCCTGCTGTTCGGCGTGGTGTTGCCCTTGGTATCGGGGTCGAGCTTCGTCGACGCGTCACCGTTGCAGCCAACCGCTGTGGCCGCGGTGAGGCGGGCGGCCACGGCGAACGTTCTCGTCAGTGTGCCCGCGCATCTTCGGGCACTCGTCAGCCTGGGACCCCACGAGCTGGATGGTCTTCGGCGAGTGTTTTCCTCCGGGGCTCCGCTGCTCAGCGACACGGCGCGCTCGCTTCATCAGCGCCACCAGGTGACGGTGACCGAGGTTTTGGGCTCCACCGAAACCGGGGGCATCGCCTGGCGGGAGCAAGTCGCGGCTGACACCCGGTGGCGTGCGCTTCCGGGGGTCAAGCTGCAGCAAGACGACGCGGCGCGGCTGGTTGTGGCGTCTCCGTTTCTTCCCGACGGGATCGATCGCTGGACGAGCGCCGAGCACGTGACGTTCGCGTCCGACGGCGGGTTTGTCCACCACGGCCGCATCGACGGGATTGTGAAGGTCGCGGGCAAACGGGTGGCACTCGCCGAGCTCGAGCGAGCTTTGTTCGCGATGCCCGGGGTGACGGACGCAGCCGTTGCCGCGCGGGAGATCAGCGGCGCCAGAGGGACAGAAATCGCGGCGTTGGTGGTCGGGGATCGGCTGGACGCAGCGGGGATTCGCGCGGCCTTGCTCCGACGCTTCGACCGGGTGGTGGTGCCTCGGCGCGTGGCGGTGGTTGATCGGGTGCCCCGTGGCGCCAACGGAAAAGTGACGAAATCGGCCGTGTTCGCAGCTTGGGACGGATAGGCGCCAGCCATGTCGCAAATCGAGTCGGACAAGCGAACGCGGTCAACGTGGTTCCGATCGACATCGTCGGGGTCGCGGCGAGTTTGAACCCGGTTCGACGTGGCATGCCGTGCGATCCCGCGTCGTCAGAGTCGGCAAGACATTCCGAACTCGCTCGCCGCGGCGTGACGGCTCGCGACAACTTTGCGCGAAGCACCCCGGCGGCGGCCCGAGCCAATCGTCACCCTCGACCGGTGGGTCAGGGGCCCCACACTTGTTCAAACGCCGGCGGTGTGGCCCAATCGGGGGACGTATGGGCCCACAAGCGTCGCGCAGACCGGCCGACTATTCAGCTTTGGCCGCCTTGGATGATCGACGGCCGTCGATTCGCCGTCATGATCACCTCCTCGGGGTCCGCTCGGCCCAGGAGTCGTTTCGTGCGCCTTCGTTCGATTGACTACTTTCGCGCCATCGCCATCGTCTCCGTGCTGACCCGGCACGCGTGGGATTTGTTCGAGTGGGACGAGTCGTTGGCGTCGACGCGTTTGCTCGTGGCGATCGTCGCTCACGGCAGCGTGCTGTTCATGTTCGTGGCGGGGTTTTTGTTCCAGCATCTGCTGGATCGCTACGAGTACCGTAGCTATCTGCGTCGAAAGGTGCGCAACGTTGTCGCCCCGTACGTGTTCTGTTCGATTCCCGCGCTGTTTTGGCAGTACTGGTTTCAATGGGGAATCTTCGATGGGGGCGCCGACCGAGATCTCCTGAGCGCCGCAGGGGTCGTGCTACGTGCGTTGGCCACGGGTCAGCACATGTTCGTACCCTACTGGTTTATGCCATTGATCTTCGTGATCTACGGCCTGGCGCCGATGTTTCAGGCCATCGATCGCCGCCCCCGAGCGTATCTCATTGTGCCCCTGCTGTTGGTGATGGCCGGTTTCGCCCAGCGGCCGATCACACTGACCGATGTCCCGCGAAACTTAGTGTTCTACGTGCCGGTGTATCTGCTCGGGATGGCGGCCTCGCACTACCGGCGCGAGTTTGCCAGTTTCGTTCGTCGCCACAGTCTTTGGACCGTCGGCGTCGTCGTCGGTCTGCACGCGGCCGACTTCTTGTGGGGCCTTCCGGGGTCAGCGACCTCGGAGGGTCTGTTCACGATGGAGCGCCATCCCTTCGACATCAACCTCTTGGCCAAGGCCGCGACCGCCGTGGCGATGGTCGGGGGATTGGAAAAGCTCGCCGAAGTGGCGCCGAGGTGGTTCGACCGTGTCATGAACGAGCTCGCGGCAACCTCGTTCGGTCTCTACTTCCTGCACATGTACCTGGTGTCGTACGTCTGGGTGCGCATCGCCCCCGCGGTGGGCGGCAAGCCCGACGGCACCGGCACGTTGCTCGTGGTCGGGGCCATCGGATTGACGGTGGCGACCTACCTGGTGGTACGCGCGGGCAAGTGGGCGTTTGGCCGGCGTAGCCGGTACTTCCTGGGCTGCTAGGGTGGCCGCGAAGCGTCCGCCACTAGACGAAGCTCAAGTGCTGCGGCCGAGTGCCCTCGGGGGTGGTGAGCGTAAGCTGGCCCTTTTGCGCGGCGTCCAGCACCTCGTTCACTTTGTGTTGTAGGCACAGCGATCCGCACATCTTTTGGGCGTTGAAACCCGGTGAGGCGAGGTAGTTCATCACCTCCCAGTAGCGATCGCTGGCCCAAATGTCCTTGAATCGGGTATCGCAGATATTGCCGATGTGAAACTTCTTGTAGCGCTCGTTGAAGAGCATGCCGCACGGGGCGACGAGGCCGGATCCCGATAGCTGCAGCAGAAACGGCGCTCCGTAGCAGCGTTGGTAGGAGCGCCGGCCTTTGGCTTCGATTTTGGACCACTTGACGCTGACTTGATATTCGTCGTCGCTGAAGCTCTCGGCTTCGCGCAAGCGCTCGAACAGCTTGTCGTACTCGTTGTAGTCGACGCCGAGATCGCCGTCTTCGCTGTCTGAGCAGTGCTTGAGAACCAGGTAGTCGGGTCGGAGTTTCTTGCCGAGGCGAGCGAGGGGGACGATCTGATCGCCGTAGCTGGGCATCACGACCATTTGCAGGCCAATGGTGACGGGCAGTTGGTCGCGTTTTTTGATGGCGACCATGTCTTCGATGTTCGAGCACACCCGGTCAAACCAGCTCTCGCGTACCCCCATGATCTCGGCGTACCGCTCGCGTTCTCCTGCGGAGATGTTGATCCGAAGATAGGTGAGATGGGGCAAGATCTCCTCGAGGCGCGATCGGGTGAGGACCAATCCGTTGGTCCCGACCGCCATCGACAGGCCGAGTTGGCTGCCGTAGCGGACCGCATCGACGAAGGCTGGCGAGATCGTGCTTTCGCCGTCCGAGACGAACGAGATCCCGCGCACGCCGATCTCGGCACAGTCTTCCAAAAACCCGTAGATGATGTCTTTGGTGATGACCTTGCGGTCGTTTTCCTGGAGCATCGCGTAGCAAAACTCGCACGCGTAGTTGCACGCTCGAGTCAGCGCCATGTCGATCGTGATCGGGGCGATGCGTTCGCCTCGCTGCCAAGCCTCGACTCGATCGAGATGCCAGCCGATCTTGGTGCCGTCGAGGATCAGTCGGGTGTGCTCGGTCATCGAGCTCATGGACGACTCGTTTCTTCCGTGGGGTCGTTGGGGATGACCGCAAGGCGGCGGAGCTTGTTTTTGTCGCGGCGCTCGGCGAGGTACACCTCGAGTCGGGTATCGATGGACCGGCGCAACCACGTCTCGGCCGCCATGAGCAGCGCCGGTTTGTCGGCGGCGGGCACCGAATCGTCGATGGTGAGGGTGAGCCGGACGTCGTCGACGAGTTCGGCCCAGCCCATGGTTGACTCGGTCAGATTTCGTTGGCTCGAGAAGCGAGCGAGTTCTCGCTCGACCACCGCTCGCCGCTTGGCCAATGGCATGCGCTTCCAGGTTGGGCCGGGGCCCAGATCTTCGTTGTTGGCGGTGTCGCGGCGGTCATATCGCTCGGCGTAGATTTGTCGGATGTCGCGCAGCATGGACTCGACGCGGGCGAACGCGCGGCAGAGCCGGGCGGGATGCACAATGCCGGGCACCGGCGCGGAGGCGATCGGCTCGAGTGCCGCGGCGGCATGTAACACGCCGTGGTCGGCGAGCTCTTGAATCGAGCGCCCGATAGCCAGGTCGCAGGTCAACTTGAGGGCACCGGCGACCACGGGTGCGTCCGCGGCGAAGTAGGCCGTGGTGACGCGATGCGTCGCGGCGTCGACGTACAGCGTCAGAGACAAGGCCGCGTGGGACGCTTCGACCACTCGCTCGGTGGGGCTCTGAGGACGGCGCGAGATGGCCCGATGCCCGCGACCGGCCACCGCCCGCAGGGCCGCGTCGTAAGCCGTGGTGAATGGGGCCGGGGCGAGTTGTCCGATCGACGGTTGGGGTCGTGGGGTTGGGGGCGGATCCCCAGATGTCTCGAGGCCCCGGCCTGGTGTGGCCCGGTCCGCGTCGATACTGTCGAAGGCCACCACGCAGCCGTCATCGCGGTCCACGAAGCTCACCTTGCACTGTTCGCCCAAGCCGGCCCGCAGTGCGTCACGCCGCACAGCTGTCGCCGTCGCCGTGTCGAGCTCGACCCGGAACGCGCGACCACCGGCGAGTCCCACCGCTTCCACCATGTTTTGCAGACTCTTGGTCGGGTCATCATCGGGCACCCACACATCGAGGTAACCGTCCGCGGTGCCGAAGCCTCGCAGTTTGTCGACCAGGCCCGAGCGGTACTCGGCCACGAGCGAGGCGTAGTTCAAGGTGAACCCCTCGGCCGTGCCGGGTTGCGACGACTCGGCCCTCATGACGCCGTCTGTCCCAACGTGGCCTGCGCAAAGAAACGATTGGCGCAGTCGGCCACGTAGTGCACGTCGTCGGGTTCAAGCCACTGGTGGATCGGCAGCGACAAGATGCGCTCGGCTTGCGTCTCGGCCATCGGAAAGTCCCCCGCCCGGTAGCCGAAGGTGGCCGCGGCCGGTTGCAGGTGGATGGGACGCGGGTAATGGATCCCCGTGCCGATTCCGTGGTCGGCCAGATGTTGCGCCAGCTGGTCGCGTTGGTCGACCTGCACCACGAAGGTGTGGAACGTGTTGAACTCGTGGGGGCGGCAGGGCGGCACGAACACGTGGGCGGGGTCGAGGGCGCGACGGTAGTGCTGCGCGTGCTCGCGCCGGGTGGCGATGGTACGGTCGACGGCGTCTAGGCGGAAACGGAGAACCGCTGCCTGGACCGTGTCGAGTCGGGAGACGACGCCCCACTCGACTGCCGTGTTGCGATCGCGTAGTCCGTTGTTGCGCAGGCGGAGCAGTCGTTGCGCGACTGCGGGCTCGGTGCACAACACGAAGCCGGCGTCCCCCATCGCGTTGAGGTTTTTGAGCGGATGGGCCGAGAAGCAACCGACGTCGCCCATGGTGCCCGCTCGGCGACCGTGCAGGCGTGCGCCGTAGGCCTGTGCGGCGTCCTCGATCAGATGGAGCCGGTGCCGCTGCGCGAGTTCCTGCAGCGCCGGCATGTCGGCGCATCGTCCCGTCAGGTGCACCGGCATGATCGCCTTGGTCCTTGGAGTGATCGCGGCGGCGACGGCCTCGGGATCCAGAGTTTGGTCGGCCTTGACGTCGGCGAAGACCGGGAGCGCGCCCACAGAGACGATGGCCCCCGTCGAGGCGACGAACGAGTTGGGCGGGGTGATGACTTCGTCCCCCGGCCCGATGTCGAGCGCACGCATGCCCAGCCGCAGCGCGTCGGTTCCCGAGCCGACGGCAACTGCGTGGGCGACTTCGTTCTCGCGTGCGAGCTGCATCTCGAGTTCGCGCACCGCGGGCCCGTCGATCCACTGCCCGCTGGCGAGGACTTCGTCGATGACGGGCAGCAGCTGCTCACGCTCAGCCGCGTACTGGGCGGCCAAGTTGACGAACGGGACGTGGCGCGAAGTGGTCATGCGGCCCGGCCGTAGAATGTGCGCACGGTGTCGATTACGTAGTCGATCTCATCGGGCGTGAGGTGTTGGTCGCACGGGAACGTGATGATCTCGGCCGCATGGCGATCGGCCACGGGGAAGTCGCCGGCGCGGTAACCCAGTCCGGCGAGTCCCGCCTGCTGGTACAGCGGGATCGGATAGTGGACTTTGGCCTCGATGCCGGCGTCGTGGCAGTGCGCGAGCAGGCCGTCGCGGTCCTGGGCGAACACGACGTAGAGGTGGTAGACGCGACGGCGTTGCGGCAGGCGTGGGGGGAGGCGGATATCGGGGAGCTCGGCGAACGCGGCGTCGTAGCGCTGGGCGTGTGAGATCCGGGCCTTAGCGATCGATTCGGTTTGACCGATCAGCCAGTTGCCGACCACGGCGTGGACCGAGTCGAGGCGAGAATTGTAGCCAAAACAGGCGATCTCGTCGCGATTGATCATGCCGTGGTTGCGAAGCAAACGCAGCCGGTCGTTGAGTCCGTCGTCGTCGGTGACGATCACGCCGGCGTCGCCCCACACGTTGAGGTTCTTGAGCGGGTGCAGTGAGAAACCAGCCGCGCGTCCGAAGGTACCGGCCCGTTGTCCGTTGATGTCGGCCAAGATCGCTTGGCAAGCGTCTTCGACGACCGGGAGACCGTGTCGCTCGGCGATTTGCATCAGCGCGGGCATTTCGGTCATGTAGCCGGTGAAATGAACCGGCATGATCGCCTTTGTCTTGGCGGTGATTGCCGCTTCGACGCGGTCGACGTCCAGGCAGAACGTATCGTCGCAGTCGACGAACACCGGTCGAGCCCCGACTTCATGAATCGCTCCGGCGGTGGCGATGAAGGTGTTGGCGGCGGTGATGACCTCGTCCCCCGGCCCGATGCCCAGGGCCGCGAGCGGCAGCTTGAGAGCGTCGGTGCCCGAGCCCACGCCGACGGCGTGCCGGGTTCCGATGAGTTCGGCAAAGCGTCGCTCGAACCGCGTCACCGGCTCGCCTAGCGTGAAGTCGCCCGAACGCGCGAGTGCACCGAGCTCGGCGAGGAGCTCGTCGATCTGCGCGAACTGTTGCGGAAGGTAGGAGTAGCGGACGTGCATGCGTGGACTCAGACTCAAAAGGGCCCGCGAAAGCTAGGGTGGGGAACGTCGATGGGGAGTCGGTCTCGCTCCGCTCGCAACTCCGCGACGCAGGCATGGGTGCGATCCACTCCCGCGCCGACGAGTTCCGCGATCTCGACGGCGATCTCGGGAGAGCGAGGGTAGTAGGCGCCCGCCAACGCCGCGCTACTCGGCGTCGGGTGACTGGGTAGGCCCATGCGGCGAGGCGGTGCCTGGAGCGAATGCAAGGCGTGCTGACACACCGTGGCCACGATCTCCGCGCCGAGCCCGAACTCGCGGTGACCCGTATCGATGGTCAGCAGCCGGCCCGTGCGGCGTACGGACTCGACAATGCCATCGAGAGCCAAGGGACGCGCGACCCGAAGGTCAAACAAGTCGACGTCGACGCCGTGGGCTGAAAGCGCTTGGCAGGCGCGGAGGGTTTCGAGCGTCATGTAGGACGACGAGACCACGGTGAGGGCGTCGCCCTGATGCCGTCGTTGCGGGCCATCAAGGGGGCGGGGGACCGCCGCCGATTCGACGACACCGGTGGCGTAGTGGATCCATCGATGCTCGATGATGACGACCGGACTGTCGTCGGCGATCGCACCCAAAAGCAAGCCCTTGGCATCGTCCGCGGTGGCTGGCAACGCGACCTTGAGCCCCGGAATCTGGGCAAAGACTCCCTCGAGGCATTGCGAGTGCATGGGCCCTTGCCCCCACCCGCGACCGACGACCAGACGCACCACCAGCGGCACGCGGTGCCGACCGCCCGTCACGTAGTGCGCCTTCGCGGCGTTGTTCGCGAGCTGCTCAAACGCCAACAAGGCAAACTCGACCCGTTGGTGAACGAGGATCGGCCGTTGGCCGCACATGGCGGCACCGATGGCCATGCCCGTCCATCCGTTCTCCGCCACCGGCATCTCGCAGATTCGCTGACGACCGAAACGATCGACGAGGTCCTTCGTTGTGCCAAACACTCCTTTGGGGTCGGTGACGCCCTCCCCCAACACAAAGACGCGGGGATCTTGCTCGAGCGCTTGCGTGGTGGCCTCGAGGATGGCCTGCGCGCCGTTGAGAACGCGCGAGGTCGACGGCGACGTATCGTTGAGATCGCGGGACTCCTCGCGAAGGTGGGCGCGCGCGGTGCTAGGCATGGCAGGCGTTGAAGATCGCGGGATCGGTCGGGGGGTAGAGGTGTTCCGCGACGGTGGCGGGGTCTGGGAATGGGTCTTGCGATGCGGTGGCAAACGCCGCTGCGATCTCGCGCTCGATGTCTTGGCGGGCTTTGGCCTCTTGCTCGGCGTGCAATCGCCCGGTCGCGATGAGCCGCTCGCGTAGTGTGGCGACGGGGCATCGCTGCTGCCAGTGCAACACTTCTTCGGGCGGGCGATAGCCCAGGTCATCGTCGACGTTGGGGCCGCAGTGCTCGAGGTAGCGGTAGGTGTCGATGACCAACAACGCGGGCCCTTGGCCCTCGCGGATCGATGCGACGAAAGCGGCTGCGGCAGCGAACACGGTGGTCACGTCGCTGCCGTCGGCGTTCGCGGTGGGGATGCCATGGGCTTGGCCCAACCGCGTGAGCGGGCGTGGCGGCTGGCGTTGCCGCAGCGGGGTGTAGACGGAGTAGCGGTTGTTCTCGAGCACGAACAGCACCGGTAATTGCAGCGTGGCGGCGAGGTTGAGACTCTCGTGAAACGAGCCTTCCTCCGCGGCGGCGTCGCCGAGAAACGCCACACTGATCCGGTCCTCCCCGCGCTGCTGGCTGGCCAGAGCCGCTCCCACGGCCAAGGGAATATTGCCGCCGACGATGGGCACGCTCGACACCAACCCGGCCGCGTGATCCCAAAGATGCATGGACCCGCCACGGCCGCTACAGCATCCGGTGGCTCGACCGAGCAGCTCCGCGATCATCGCGTGCAGATTCCCGCCCTTGGCCAGGTAGTGACCGTGGCAGCGGTGGGTGCTAAAGGCCAGATCGTCGATTCGCAGCGCCATGCACACTCCCACGGCGGCGGCTTCTTGCCCGACCGACAGATGCACGGGGCAACGCATTTGCTGCTCGGCGTAGCGTGATGCGATGGCCTCTTCGATCAGCCGGATCCGAAGCATCGCACGCCAAGCATCGAACTCGTCGGGCGCGGCGGGTAGCGAGTCCATGGCGAGTCCTAGCGCAACGCGACTTGCTGCATGCGCTTGATGTTGTAGTAGAGGGCATCGTTGAGGGCATCGGGCACCAACCCGGCCTCAAACGCGGTCTTGAGGTCGGCGATGGCGTCGTGCACCGAAAACTGCGGGGCGAACCCCAGCTTGGTGCGCATCTTGTCCGAGCACACGTGGTACGAGCGCGGGTCGTTGCTCGGGCAGGTTTCGATCTCGACGTCCTCGCCGAATGTGTGGCGGACCATCTGCGCGAGCTCCATCACTGAGAAGTTGTCGAAGCCTGCGTTGAAGATCTCGCCGTCGACGATCTGCGCCGGTGCGTCGACAAGCCGCAAGTAGAGCGCGACCATGTCGTTGATGTGGATGTTGGGCCGCAGCTGCGAGCCCCCGAGGACGCGGATCTTGCGATGATGATGGGCGTGGGAGGTCAAGATATTGACCACGAGATCGAGACGCAGTCGCTTGGCGTAGCCACAGACCGTGGAGGGGCGAACGATCACCGTCTCGAAGCCTGGTTCGCGCTCGGCTGCCAGCACGGTTTCGCACTCGGCTTTGAACTTCGAGTAGTCGGTCAGTGGCTCCAGGGGAAGGTCCTCGGTGACGGCCGAGTCGGTCTTGACGCCGTAGACGCTCGAGGACGAGGCGTAGATGAACCGCCGGACGCCAGCTCGTTTGGCGGCGTGCACCAGGGGCCGAAATGCGTCGAAGTTGATGGAGCGGCCGAGCTGCGGATCGAGGTCGTAGGACGGATCGTTGGAGATGCATGCGAGATGCACGACGGTGTCGACGCCGGCGAGGGCTCGAACGCACAGCTCGGGATCACGGATATCTCCGGGAAACTCGGTGAGCGCCCGGCCGCGCTGCTCCGCAAACAAGTCCGTCCCGTACAGGTACAGATCGAGGACGTTGACGCGGCAGCCGTGGTCCAGCAACGCGGGCACCAGCGCCGAGCCGACGTATCCGGCGCCGCCGGTGACCAGTACGGTTTTTGGGGGGGACGTGGCCATCGCTAGCCCACCTCTCTTAGGTCATGTCGGGCCGGCAGCTCGAATTGCTGACGCAGCCAGTCGGTGATCAAGTGCGTGAACACCCCGTGAGCGGCCTCGACGACGCCGTAGTCGTGCGACCGAACATGCAACGCGTGGTCGCACATCGCTTTGGCTCGCCCGCCATCAAAGCCCAGCCAGCCCACCGTGCGCACGCCCATGCGTCGCGCTTGCTCCAACGCGGCGACGATGTTGGGCGAGTTGCCGCTCGCCGAGATGACGATGAGCACGTCGCGCTCGGAGGCCCGCGAGCGCAGTGACTCGGCAAACACGTGCTCGTAGCCCTCGTCGTTCGACCACGCGGTCAGCGAGGCGAGGTTGTCGGCCAACGCTTGTACGCGAAAGCGTCGGTCCACCTCGCGCGGCCGTCGTCCGGCTGTCGTCTTCTCGAGGTCGCAGGCGAAGTGGCTCGCCAGCGCCGCGCTGCCGCCGTTGCCGGCGAGAAACACCCACGCGCTACGATCGAACGCGTCGAGCAGGCACTCGCCCACGGCGGTGACGGTTTGACGCGGGATCTCGGCGAGGCACGCGGAAAACGACCTCAGGTACTCATCGACGAACTCGGGGGTCATCGGGACCTCTCCCGTTCATATGGAGAGCCCGGCGCGAGCGCGCGACGGGCCATTGCGAGCCGTTCGGGGGAGTCGATCGCCCAGCGGTAGCCCCGGAGGGGTTGGCCCGCGAGGCGGCGGGCCTTTGCGACGCCGGGGAACACGTCGCGGGGCAGGTCCAAAACCGGTGCCGGGGACAGGCGGCGAAGCAGCCCGGCACAGAGCACGCAGACGCCAGAAAACGCCCAGCTGGGACGCGTGGGATCGGGGCTCGTCGCGGGCCGCTCCACGAAGCGCTCGATGTGCTGGCCGTCGTCGGCGAAGTAGGCGTAGCTGTTCGATCCGGGACGCTGGTGGACCAATATGGTGGCCTCAGCCGTGAGGTCGCGGTGAGCGTGGGCGAGCTCGCTGAGGTCGTGATTGGTGACGATGTCGCCGTAGTGGACCAGCAGGGCGTCGTTAGCGATCTCCGCTGCCAAGTCCCGAGGCGTTCCCGCGGTACCTTTCGGAGCCCGCTCGTGCAGATAGTGCAGCCTCAGGCCAAAGCGCTCGCCATCCCCCAGATGCGCGGGGAACTGCGGCGCGAGGTAGTGCAAATTGATGTAGACGTCCGTGATGCTCGCTCGCACGAGCTGGCGCAAGATGTGCTCAACGATCGTCTCTTGTCCCAACGACAACAGCGGTTTGGGACAGTTCGCGGTGAGTTCACCGAGGCGCTGGCCGAAGCCGGCGCACAAGACCAATGCCTTCACCCGGTCGCCCTAGCCGCGGGATGGGTGGTGTTTCGCGGTCCTGCTTGACTCACAATCCATTCGCTGGCGGCGAGCAGGTCGGGCTGACGCGTGCCCGGCTCGATCATTGCGGTTGAGGTCATGCCGACGATTGGGGGATCGGAGTGCCGACCGCTTTCGACCAGTACGGTGCGACACCCCGCCCGGTGACCGCACACCACGTCGCTGATGCGGTCGCCGACCATGAACGAGCGACTCGCGTCGATTCGATGGGCCCGCAGTGCCGCCAACACCATGCCCGGAGACGGCTTGCGACAGATGCAGACCCGTCGATACTCGGGGTCATCGGCGTGCGGGTGATGTGGGCACAGATACGAGGCCGTCAACGGGGGGGCTCCCAGCGCCTCCAGACGCGCCAGCACCCGCTCGTGCAACGCATGCATGGCGGGCTCGTCGAGGAGGCCGCGCGCCACCACGGTCTGGTTGCTGATGCAAATCAGGCGAAAACCTGCTTCGGACAACCGACGCAACGCGGCTGGAACCCCGCGGGGGATGCGGATGTCCCGTTCGTGGCGAAGCAATCCCACGTCTTGTATCAAGACCCCGTCGCGGTCGAGAAAGACCGCTGCGTCACCCTCGGAGGGGTTCACCGCGGATCCCCGACGCACAGGCGTGGTCGGCAGGTCTCGGGGAGCCGACGTCGCGCCGCGGCGATGATGTCCGTGCGGCGGATCGAGGCCCCGTTGCCGACGGTGGTCACCGCTTGGGCGCCGCCGAGGTTGGCAAGCACGCTCGCCACCGCGGGATCGAGGCCCGCGGCCAACGACACCGAGGCGAGGGCCAACACGGCGTCCCCCGCTCCCACGCGTTCTACAACCCGCTCCGCGAGTGCAGGGCACGATTCGATGGTGTCGTCTGCGGTGATCAGCACCGTCCCACGAAAGCCCCGGGTCACCATCAGCGCTCGCGCTTGCGCACGGGTTTTCGCGCGAGCCAGTAGCGGCTCGAGCGGGCCGTCGGCTTCGCGTGCATCGAGCCGCAGCTCGCCCTCGTGCACGCACGCGAAGTCGAATCGAGGGTACTTGGACAACACATTGTAGCCGACGTTCGCCGCGTTGATCTGGGTGTTAACGGCCAAGAACTTCGCGTGGGCCGTCAACAGACGGACGGGGGACTCGGTGAGCAACCCGTGGCCGTAGTCGGCCACAATGACCAAGTCGGCGCGAGCCATCGCGGTGCGGATGGCCGCTTCCAGCGGCGCGACGTCCGTCAGCGGCGAGCCGTTCATGTGGTACACGCCCAGCAGCTTCGACTTGGAGAGTGCATCGATGTAGCGGCGTTTGACGATGGTGGGTGAGTCGGGCTTGGTGACCAAGGTGGCCCGCACGTTGTCCCGCAACGCGTCGCGCACGAACTCTTCGCGGCGGTCAAACGAGCCGAGGGCGCTGACGACTTCCACGTTTTGGCAAAAGTCGGCCAAGTGATTGGCGATGGCCAACGCGCCGCCGGCCTGGGCTTCGCAGCGGAGAAAACTGCCCACCAGCATCGGCTCTTTGCCGGACTTGCCGATCGCGTCGCAGTACGCGTACTCGTCGATGATGGTTTCGCCGACGACGGCCACGCGCAAGGGCTCGAGCTGCTCGAGGGCTCGCTCGACGACGTGCGCGGACACGTCGGGGTTGAGAGGGGGCGTCGCTTCAGGCTGCATCGACACCCGAAGACCCTCCCAGGTAGCGAAACCAGCTTCTGGTCGCGTCGGTGATCGTCTCGGGGGTCCACACCGGGGCGTCGCGAAACCCGTCGATCTCGGCCAGCAAGTGCGCGATCCCGGTCTCGATGTCGATCCTGGCTCGCCATCCCAGCACCGTGGCGATCCGGTCTACGTCGGCGTGAGTGCGGTCGGGCTCGCCCGGACGCTTGGGGATGTGAACTCGCGGACCCCCGAGGATCTCGGTGATGCGATTGACCGTGGTCGGACAGCCGGTGCCGACGTTGAACACATCTCCTCCGTTGGGGTGCGCTGATGCGGCCAAAAACGCGTCGACAACGTCGGACACGTACGTGAAGTCTCGGCTTTGCTCGCCATCGCCGACTACGGTGTACGGCTGGCCGGCGAGCTTTTGGGCCAAAAACACGCCGAACATCGCCCCGTACGTCCCCGTGGTGCGAGAGCGCGGGCCGTACACGTTGAACAGCCGCAAGCAGGTCGTGTGGAGGCCGTAGACTCGACCCCAGTGAGACACGGCTTGCTCACCGAGGTACTTCGTCAGGGCGTACGGATACGCCGGCCGACACGGAGCGTCTTCTCGGGTGGGGTATTGTTCAGGGATCCCGTAGCAAGACGACGATGCCGCGTAGAGAAACCGCGGCACCGCGGCGGCTCGGGCCGCTTCTAGGGCGGCCAGTGTCCCGTCGACGTTGGTGCGGACGTAGTCCAGCGGGCGCTCGATCGAGGGCACAATGTCGGCCAGCGCCGCGAGGTGGAACACGTGGCTCGCTCCCCGAAACAGCGGCACCAGCTCGGTTTGCGCCACCGGCAGGGACAACTCGTGCACCGTGACCCGCGGGTGGTCCTGCAGGTGGGCGAGATTGCTGCGGTGCCCGGTACTCAGGTCATCGATGACGATCACGTCGACGCCGCGTTCGACGAGCGCGTCGCAAAGATGGCTGCCGATGAACCCGGCTCCGCCGGTGACGACCGCTTTTTGCACGAGTGACTCATAATGTCCGCCGGCGCCGACGCGCGGCCCATCTTGGGTCGGCTTCGTGGGCCTGCAGTGAGTGAGGCGCGGACGCCGGTTGCGTTCGGACATCCGGTCCGCCTGACCGCTCGTACGAATCAGGCGTGTTTTGCGCATTGAGTGACGAAAACTAGAGCGAACTAGAACAAACGGTCCGTATTGGACCTGGGCGCGGTGGGATGTGGCCGTATGCAGTCCTCGGTGCGAGACGGTGCGTGTGCGTCCGGGGGATCCGGCCGATCCGGCCGATCCGGGGGATCCGGCCGATCCGGCCGATCGTGGTCGCCGAACGAGACGCGCTACGAGTTGATCGCGAGCGTTGACTCAGTCCCGGACTCGATCCGTTCGATGGCGACAGCCGATCCGGCGACCTGGCCCGAGCACCTCGCGAGCCTGGCGAGCGACCGCGGGCTGGCGCGCGACGAGGTCCACTGGCTCGTGCTCGCGGGGACGCCGAGCCGCGAGGCGCTCTCGATGGCGAGTCGAGCGTTGCCGGGCTTGCGCGGGATCTTGTTGCTCGACGCGACACCCGAAGGGCGTCAACGACTGGCTCGCCACCCACCGTGCTGGTCGGGGACGATCCGCGACTGCGATCTTCGTTTCGCGAGTGTTGCGCGAGGGGGACAGTCACCGGTGGACCGACAGCATTGGGTGTCCGCGGCCAACGCCTTGCTCGCGAACCGTGCGGTGTTCGCCCATACGGTGGTCATGGGAGGAGGTCCGGCCGACGCCAGTCGGGAGTGGATCGAGCGACACGGGTCGCGCTTTTTCGCGCAGCTGGCCGAGGCGACCGACGCCGGCTCTGTCGAACCGGCGTGGCTTTGCCGGTTGGCCGACGCGGCGTTTGAGCAGCAACAGTACCTCGTGGCGCTTAACGCCTATCTGGCGGCGAATCGGAGGCAGCCTCGGCCCGCACTCGCGCGGCAGATCGCGGCGACCTGGCACGCGCTCGAGTGTCCGCGCCGAGCGTTGGAGTGGATCCAACGCTCGGCGCTCCCGGGACACTTGTTCCATACCGTCGTCGGCCAACTCGAGCGCGAGGTCGAGCTGCAAGATGAGGGCGAGCAAGAACTCGAGCGAGCCAACCTCGAGCATTTGGCGCGGGAGTTCCCCGAGCTAGGCGAGCAGCTGCAGGGGCTCGAAGCCGGGTCGTTCGAAGTGGCGTGGTTGCGATCCTACCCGTGGATGTTGGGAGGCCGCGACTCGACGTGGCATGTTGAGCGCCAGGACTATCCGGTGTTGCTCGACGTGCACGCCGGATATGCGCGCGCGCTGAATTTGCCTCGACCGCCGTCTCAGGTCCGGGCCGCCATCGATTCTGTCCGCAGCCCTTCGTCCGCGCACGTGATGGTTGGGTCGGCCACCTCTCTCGACGTACTGCTCAACGTGCTGCGCCATCCCGTCGAGACTCCGACCCCGGGTTGGGCTCAACAAGTCTACGTCGCGCAGCAGGACTTGCTCGCGTTGCGCCGGTTGATGCAAGTTTGTGATCTGTCGCCGTTGTTGGTGTCGACTCGCATCGGGCTCGAGTGGGGGCCGCACGCGGAGCAGCGTTTGGCGCAGCGCTTCGCGGAGCATCCTCGCTTGGTCTTGCCCGAGATTCGATTCGCGGTGTCTCCGAGCTTGATGGCCCAGCTGCAACGGGTCGAGTCCGGTCGCCGGGAACAGCTCGAGGCGGCCATCGAAACCATCGAAGCACGGCACGACCGGTCGCGCTTGCGGGTGACGCTCGGCAAGCTCCGGCGCGGCGAACCGCTGCGGGTCTGGGCGACGACCGGCCCGTGCCCGACGGCGACTCGAACGGTGGTGCGCGACTTGTTCGCCGCTTTGCGTCAGCAGGGCCACCTTTGCGACCGACTCGATGAGCCAGATCCGGGGGAGGACGTCGGTCCCCTGATGGCGCCGTCGATCGCTGCGTTCGATCCCGATGTGATCGTGACCGCCGACGGGCTACGAACGCAGCTCCCGACGCGGTTGCCCGCCGCGTTGCCCTGCGTGGCCATCCTCGGCGATGCTTCCGCGGCTCGGTTCACCCCGGCGACGGTTGCCGCGCTTGGCCCTTACGATCTGACGTTTCTCACGAGCCAAGAGCTGGCGGCGGAGTACCGCCAACACGGGTACCCTCGCGCGGTTTCTTTGCCGGATGCGGCCGGTCGCACCGATGACCTGCCCGCGCGCTCTCGGACGGCGGCTGGGGTTCCCGACGGCGGCTGGGAAACGGCATGGGCGTGGGGCACCGCGCTGCAGTTCGAATTGCGACGCGTCTTGGAGGCGGAGCTTGTCGGCCCGGCCCTGTTCTCGGTGGCTGCCGGCCGAGGAGGCCGCGCGTGAGCGCGGTTGACGGGATGATCGGACGAACCCACGCGACGATCGGTCCTCGCTTGGCCCAGCGGCTGGAGTGCGGTCGCGCGGCGCAAGCATACCTCGAGAGGCTGTTGGGGATACGGTGGCAAGCGGACGGGGTGGACGAGCCCGAGCTACAAGCGTTTGCATCGCGCGTCGTGGCCATGTCCTCAGACGCGGTACAAGTGTTTGTCGTGGTGCACCACGGCAACTTTCCCCATGTGGAGTATCTCGCCGCGGTACTTCGTGCTCGCGGCAGTGCGACCGTAGGCATCTATCTGCAAAGCTCGCCCCCGGCCGGGGTGTTCAGCGTGAGCTTCGATTGCCACGGCTCGCTGGCCCGCCTTGTCGCCGCGGCGCGGGCCTTAGCCGCCATTCGACGGCCCCAAACCCTCGCCTCCGCGTGGTACCTGCAAGCGCACGGACGCTGGTGCTTTCTGGCGGCCTTGCTAGACGAGGTCGTTCCCGGGGTGCGCGTCGTGCAAGAGCTCTGGGACTGGATGGACCTGTTCGTGGCGCCCGGTTGCGACCACGAGTTCGTTCGTGCTCGCGTGTTCGAACAAGAGGAACTCGACCTGATGCGTGCGGCGGAAGAGTATGCTCGTCACCGGACGGCGGGGTTTTTGTACAAGAACCGCGGAGAGGCGATGGATCGGTTGCTGGCCGGCGCCAGGGCACCGGGCCAGCCATTTTTGCCGTGCCCCCCCGCCAGTTGGGTCCGATCGCCTCGGGCCCGCGAGCGGGGGCATCAGCCGTCGCGATTGGTCCACGCCGGTCAGCTCAAGAACGCCGACGCTTCCAACGCCGTGTTCGGCGACATCAAGTACCACGGCGTCGTGCGTCGGTTGTGCTCGTTGGGATTTTCGGTCACGGCGTACGGCTCGGTCATCCCGGGTGATCGCAGCGCGGCGGAATTCCATCGCGACTACGTACGGCTGGCGGAAGAACCGATCGGGTTCACGTTCCATGAGCGCCTACCCGTGCGGCGCCTGATCGAGCAGCTCAACGCACGATACGACTTCGGTCTGCTGTTTTATCGGTTCCCAGCCGAACTATGCGTGGGGCGCGAGCATCTAGAAAGTACGATCGCCAGCAAGCTGTTTACCTATCTCGCCGCGGGCCTACCGGTGATCGTCAGTCCTGAGTTACAGCGCATGGCGGCTTTTGTGCGCGATCGCGGAGTGGGCATTGTCCTCACGTGGAGTGAGGTCGAGCGCCTGCCCGAGTTGGTGCGGCAGTGTGACTACCCTCGCTTGTGCGAACGCGTGGGCGAGGTGCAACAGACGCACCATCTCGAGCAGTTTGTCGAAGGTACCCTCTCGTTTGTGAAGCGCTGTGCCTAGCAAACGGTTGCGCCCACCCGACGTCGGTCCCTCCTTGGGTGCCGCGGCAAGCTGCGAGCGAGGTCCGTACGACGTCAACTGGCCGCGCTAGGCGGCTCGTTCGTCGGTTTCGACTGGTCCCAGCAGCTCTTCTGCGATCTCGACCCAGCGCTCGGGCGTCAGCGGCTTGGTCAGGACGGACCTCACGTGACCTTCCGCGGGTCCGAGCAAGCCTCGAATCTCCGCTTCAGGTAGCCCCGACACCACCACGACCGCGCTGTCGGGCAACACCACTTGGAGTGCGCCGACCACCGCAGCGCCGTTGACCGCCGGGAGGTCGATGTCAGTGAACACGAGACTGCTGCGCTCTTGCACTGCCTGGCGAATGCCCTCGATCGCGTCGACGGAAAGCGAGACGTCGTACCCCGCTTTTTGCAGCGCTCGGACGGCGATTTTGCCCGACGAGCCATCGTCTTCGACGACCAGCACGTGCGGTCGCTCGCGTTCTTTCGCCTTGGGGGCACCAAACCCGAGCCAAACCTTGAGTGGGTGCCCGCACAAGGTGAGCTCGACCCCTTGCCAAGTTGTGGCTTCACCCGAGTGCAGCGAGACAACGTGCTGAGCATCGATGGGCTCGGTACGGTGAATGTGGGGCAGGCCGATCGTGACCGAGTAGCCGTCCTGCGCCACGAGGTTCTTTACGGCGCCGGACAGGACGTTGGCGATCTCTCCCAGTCCATCGAGGACATCCTCAGTCGGGAGCTCATCGTCGCCCATCATTTCCCCGACCAGGCCCGAGCAAGCGGCCATGGAGGCTTCGACAAGGACCAGGCCTTCAAGCTGTCCGGTGAATGGGACTTGTGCCGTCACCCCTTGGCTCCGCAGCTCCCCGGAGAGCTCGAACGTCTGACCGAGACTGGGGCTCTCTCCGAGGAGGGGAGCGAGGGCCTCTCCGACGGTCTCCGAAATCGCAGTGGTGGAAAGTGATGGCATAAGACTCCGCGCCCAGCGAGTTGAGCGATCAGATCGTAGGACGCGCGCGCGGATGGTCGAGGGGCGAAACGAACGAACGCCGCACCGTGGGCTCCATCGGGCGGCTGATGTCCGGTCTCGCTACCGTCGGGACGTACGCGAGGGCGCTCCCGAGGTCACTCGGGGCGTTTCTCAACGGGTGGTCGGCCCACTTGACACGCCGGACGCCGCTAGCGCGAAGCAATACCGCGTGGCTCGGCCGTCTCAGCTCGGCGGACAACGCCGGGGGGGTGGGGGGCGATGACATGGCCACCGCGTCCTCATTCGGCGCGCGCACGAGTCGGGCGGGGTGTGTGGTGTGGTCATGAGCTCAGCGAGGACGTCGGTGAGATGCGACGGGCCAGTCCGGCTCGCCCTTGCTGTCGGGATTCATGCCACGCTGTCGGACTGTCAGGAATAGTGGAATCGATGGGTCGGGATCGGCAAGATTTGCGAACCGAACCGCCGGGGAGGGGAGAACAGTTCTTGACCCGGGCCGCCTCGCGTCTGACCATCGCTGAGCAACGCTCGCTGCCAGTTGATTCGTCGCGTGACCGAAGCGACGGGGCACCACCGGCTGGCGGGCATCAGCACCAACTTCACGTGTCTGTAGTTCTGGCACGTTTCGAGAACGTGCCGCATCCAGAGGTTTTTCCATGCATCGAATCCCCATAACGCTGTGTTCGTCTTTTTGTGCGTTCGTCGTGTTCGCTGCCCACAGCGACGTCGCGCTTGCGGCCGACACGACCTATCTTAGCCAGTCGGACTTCGACGACGGTACCTACCAGATCCTCGAACCCGGCACCTATGTGCTGACCGAGGACATCTCCTTCAATCCCCATCCCGTGGGATCGCTAGCCGACGACGGTATCACGGTTTTGGACGCCTACGCGGCGGGTCGGCCCTTCCCGTCGCAGTTCGGTGCGCCGGAAGACGGGGACTACGATCCGGCGGCCTTCGGAATCGGCTTTTTTGCCGCGATCGCGGTCGCGGCGAATGACGTCGACATCGATCTCAACGGATTCACCATCGAACAGAGCGAAGAGCATGCACTTCACCAGCGCTTCTTCGCGGTGATCGAGCTGGCGGACCAGCCGTTCCTGCCCGCCCAAGGTCCGTCCGACTTCGGCAATGATCTCGTCGCGGCGCGCCGGGTTCTCATTGAAAACGGCGTGATCGGTCGCAGCTCACACCACGGCATACACGGCAATGAAAACCGTGATGTCGAGATCTTCGACGTCGATTTCGAGGACTTCGAAGTCGGTGCCGTGTCGCTGAATCGAGTGCGCGGACTGACCATCGTGAGCAGTCACGCCGCCAACCGCGAAGACGTTCCGATTCTCGGCACGTTCTCAAACGCACGGTTCATCAGCGCGTACGTCGACTGGATGGTGCAAACGGGTTCGACCACGACGCTCACCGTCCAAGGGGCCACGCTCACGCCGGCCCAGATTCAGACCGCTCTGCGCCAGTCGGTCAACGCCGTGTTTGAAGACGTGATCACCGATGGCGAAGGGTATATCGATCCGGTCGAGCACCCGACGGAGTACGCCTTGTTTCACAACAAACACGGGGTAGTGGATGGGAACTCATACTCTTATCTGGTCAATCCACAGGGAGTCGCCGTCCTGGGTTTTCCTCTGTTTCCCGATCGCCCGTCCAAGGATATCTCGCTGATCGATGTTCACGTGTTGAGCCAGCGGGCGGTTGTGAGCGAAGTGGTGGCTCTCAATCAAGGAGGGCCCGCGACCGATCCGGTGGGCGCGGTGTTCATGGTTCGCAACGTTCACCCTGATACTGGCGTGCCGCTGACGACCTCGTCGCTCGATGAAACTGCCGCCGTCTACACGGGCAACGTCTTGGCCAATGCGCAGGCTCTGGTCGCCAAAGGAGCCCTCAACGGCGAGTTTCCTGCGTTTCTCGATGTCAGTCGGCTCAACATCACCCAAGATGTGATCGACTGGATTGAAGACGAGGACACTCTGGATACCCTCGTGTCCGGGCCCGGGGACTATCTGTGCAATGGCGACACGATGTTCCACGTCAACAAGGGCGTCGTGGGCTTCAAGATGGACGGCGCGGCAGACGTCCTCCTCGAGGATACCAGTGTGTCGAACTTGGAAAACCTTGGGGAACTCGGCTCGGCGGACTGTGGAGGCTACGAGTTCTCTCACCCCGGCGCGACCCGGCCGGGCTACGGTGGCACGACGGTACGCGGCTATTCGTTTGCAGGATCGAGGCGGATCGAAGTCACGGACGCTCACGCGTTTGACCTCTATTCGCGCAACGGGTCCGTGGTCGGCTTTGACTTTTTCAACGACACCCGAAGATTTGACGTGCTAGATAGTTCCGCGGAGGGCCTGGAGGCCGGGGAGGATTTCGTCGTCAACGGAGGACCGAACTCCGTTCCGGATGCGATCGGCCTGCATGCTGGTGAGGATGTGCGCAACGGGGAGGTCAGCCAGTTCCATGCCGAGGACCTCGACGCGGTCGGCGACGAGTTGGAGCTCGTGGACGAAAGCGGTCGTCTGACCATCATCACCGATGACGATGACGATGACGATGACGACGACGACGACGACGACGACGACGACGACGATGACGACGACGACGACGAGGACGACGACTAGATCGCGTTGACTCGAATCGCACCCGCTCGAGGGGTCGCGCGTCCGAACCCGGCCGCAGCCTGTCGTGGCGCGGCCCGCTCGCCATCTCCGCCGTGCGGTGTCGCTAGTTCGCCGGTGCAGGGGCGAGTCGTTGCTGCGCAACGGTCTCGACGGTCAGCTGGTACCCGAACGCTCCGTGGTGCAAATGAGCCCACCGCGGAGCGTCGTTTCCCCCGCTCCAACCGTCGTAGTCCACCACGATCGGTGGCTCGGAGGGGACTGAGGTACTCTGAAAGCGCCGTTGCACGAGTCGGCCGGCGCGGTGGGTCTCGTCGACCCGTTCGCCATCGATCTGACCGGAGCGTGGTCCCGTCGCGGACCACGGAAAGAACACCCGTTGGATGTCGAGCAAGATGTAGCGGGGGGAAAACGGGAGCGTGCGTCCCGTGTGGTTTTCAAACAGCACGGTCTCGCCCTCGAGAGTGATGACAAACCCCGGGGTGCCCATCGGTCCGAGCCCCACGAGGGTCAGCGTGTCGCCGCGTTTTTGCAGCGCAGCGTCGAACCTGCGTGTCCGCCCTTGGTAGGTGATGGCGACGCGCTGCTGCCACAGAAAGTCGTAGGCCACCGCGGATGGGGGCTGGAGCGGCGTCTCGTTCGGTTGCCGGCGCCTTGGCCCGTCGTTCGAACCGGCGGACGCGGCCGGAGAAGCTGCGCGTTGGGGCCGACAGGTCAGGCCGCTGGCGGTGAGCACCGCCGTGATGAGCACGGCTGGGATTCGGCTCCGGTCGGGTCTCAAGTTGTCTCCACGTGGCGGGCGAGCGTGAGACTCACCGGCGCGAGTAGGAGACTGACCACCACGCCGATGCACGCGGTCAGCCCCAAGCTGCGAAGCGCGGGATGATCGGAGACTGCCAGCAGGCCGAAACCGAAGACGGTCGACAGGCACGCGACGAACAAGCTGCACAAGGTGGGACCGAGAGCCTCGTCTCCGCGTCGCGACTCGACGAGAAACACCCCGTAGTCGACCCCGATCGAGAGCACCATGAGCAAGGCGGTTAGGTGTAGGATACTCAGCGTCACGCCAGCGAACCCAAGGGTCCCCAAGGTGACGAAGGCGGCCGCCAGGGCTGGCACGATCGCCGCCGCGGTCATGCGAATGTTGCGGTAGCGTACGAGCACAACCGCGAGCACGGCCACGAGCCCGAGTGCAAGCAAGCGAGCGGTTCGCTCGCGATACGCTTCGTAGGCGTCGTGCATGATCGAGGCCTGGTCGAAGAGGCGCGCCCCGGGAATCCTCGCGAGTCGATTCGCCACCGCGGAGGAGTCCCGCACGTCAGAAAGAAAACTCAGGAACGCCACCCGTCCGTCGAGCTCGATACGGAACGGACGCACCAGCGGGGCGAGGGGCGAAGCGGCCAGCTGCGCGTAGGTCAACGGAGTCGGAGCCGGGGCTTTCAAAGCCGCACGAAAGGGTTCGAACATCTCGGCACGAAAGCCTTGTTGCTCCAATGCGGACCGCATCCGGGGCCAAAGATCGGGCGTCGCCAATACGGCATCTCGGACGTCTCGTTGAGTTCCTGCGCTGGGGAGGAGCCCGGCGAGGTTGCGAAAGCCACCGAGTTCGCCCGCCGTCCGGCCCTGCTCGAGTGCTGCCGCGACACGATCATTGACAGCTAGCGCGGTTTCGTCGTCGACGCCAATCGCAAGGGCAAAGCGGCGCTGCTCGAAGCGCACGACCTGGCCGAACACGTGCTCGTCCTCTGCGACGAGCTGCGGGTCAAGGCTCTGCAGGCTCGCCATGTCATCGTGCCACTGGGTGCGCGGCAAACCAAAGCCCACGTACAGCGCGACGGCGAGGAGGAGCGCCCACGAGCGCCGCGGTTGTCGAGCGAGCCGTGCCGTGAGCCGTTCCAGCCGCGCCGCCAGAGTGGCGAGTGCGGCCGTCGGACGCACGGTGCGCGGCAAGAGATACGGGAGCACCAGCTTGGTACTCAGCAGCGCGGCGAAGATTCCCACCGAGGCGAACACGGCGATCTCTCGCAGGCCCCGAAACGAGGTCGCCCCTAGTGCCAAAAACCCGGTGATCGTCGTCAGCGCGCCTAGGCCAAGACCGGGCCAGGTGCGGCGTAGTGCGGCATGAGGGCCGCGGCGTTGCGGGTCGAGGCAGTGGTGACAGTACAAGTGAATGGCGTAGTCGATCGAAACGCCGATGAGTCCGGCCCCGAAGGCGAGTGTCAAGCTGTGGATCTGCCCGAACCAAGCCAAACACACGGCCAAGCCCGCCAGCATCCCAGCGCCGATGGGGAGGGTCACCCCGGCGACAAACCGCGGAGAACGAAACAACAGCGTAAATAGCGAGACGATGGCGACGACGCTCGCCAGCGACACCCGGGTGATGTCTTGCTTGATCCCGGCTTCGGCCGCGGTTGCGTGGCGATTGACGCCAGTTTTGGCCAAGCTCACGTCGGGAAAGCGATCTCGCACCGCTTGAAAGTGGTCATCGAGCGCGGCAAGCAACGCGCGCTGTTCGGGAGCGGCAAAGGCCGAGGCACGAGTCCCCAAAAACAAGACGGCACCGCGGCCGCTGGCCGTAGCGAAACGCCCGTCCACCACAGAGATCCCGTCGGCACGCTGGGCCTGCAATCGATCGTAGAGCCGAGGAATCGTCAGCAGGGGATCTTCGGGGGCCACCTTCGTCAACAGCGGGGACAACGGGAGGGCGAGGCGTTGGCGCAGGTCCGCCAGGGTTGCTTGCAGCTCGGCTGGTTCGAGCCGCCGCTTCGCCTCGTCGACCGTGCTCGCGACGAAGGAGAGTCGTCGGGGTTGGTACAGCTCCCATATCGCCCGGTCGATCTGCTTCGGAGGTCCGCCCTCCAAGAAGGCCAGGTTGTCGGCAATGCGGGGATCTTGGCGTAACCGGCCCTCCAGGGCCCGACTGGCCGCCAAACTGGTCGCCGCGTGCGGGCTTTCCACCAGCAGTATCATCGTACGTGAGAGCTCGCTGGAGGTGATCTCGCGAGTCACCGATGCGTCGGCTTGCGCCGATGTGTCGGGCAGAAAGTGGGTGATCTCTGTCACCACGCGAAAACCTGCGCTCGCGTAAAGCGCAGAGGCGGCGAGCAACGCCAGCGCGACCCAAAGACCGATCCGTGAGCGGGGCGTCATTGAGTGGCGTCGCCGAAGAGTTCTCGGCGCTCCACCGCGCTGAACCGACGGGTCGGATCTGCTTGCTCGATACGCGTGATCGACCAATCGCCCGAGGCTTCGTCCACCCGGATCTCACGGACTGCGAGGCCGCTGCCGCGGATCTCTAGGCGGGTGATCAGGCCGGCGAGCGGCTGGGCCTTGGGCCTGAGCTCCAAGCGCCATGCTTGGCTCGAACCCGACTGTGGCGCGAACGAGAGCTCGTAGGTCTGGCGCAGGGTATGGACGTCTCCGGCGAGAACCCGGACGAACGAGTCGACGAACGAGCGCACGTCCGGGCGGGCCCGGAGATCCACGTGGTTTGCCTCGCCGGCGTGATCGTAGCGCAGCGAGGTGGGCGTAATGACGACCGTCGACGGCTGCGGCGACTCGACCACACGGGCCAGGTATCCTGGGGGGGCGAAGTAGAGCTTGCCGTGGCTGATCAGCGGTGCCGCGAGCAGGCGCAGGTGTTTTTCCTCACGAAACGAGGCTTCGAGACCCGGCATCGTGGCCAAACTGCGCAGCAGTTCCTCTGCGTTGGTCGGATTCGGGGCAACCGGGGCGGGGGCCGTCGAGGGCGGCTGGGCCAGCGCGGGTGGGGTGATGCCGGCCGTCACTGCCAGCGTCCAGCCGAGCCAGCGGCAGCGTCGCCACTTCGACGGGCGAGCCGGCGCCAGGGGTCGTCTTTCGTCCTCGTGCGGGACACGGTTCCCCTGGGCTTTGGTTCCGAAGCGGGGGCTAAAGCGGCAAGCGTGAACGAATGTCATCGGGGGTCTGTGCAAAGAGATTGCCATCGCGGTCCGTCGTGGCGGTCACGGTGTAGGCCCGGGCGGTGACGCGATGTTTCGTGAGGTTGCGCAGGGTGTATGCCACCCGAAGGCAGGGCGTGGCGGAGGTAAACCACGCTTGCACCCGTACGATATCTCCGAACGTCAGCGGGAACGTGTAGCGACACCGCGTGTCCGTGACGACCATGCGGTACCCCAGTGCGATCAGATCTGGCACATCGAGCTGATGGCTGCGCAAGAGCGCCGAATGGGCAATCTGCAGGTATTGGAAGTACCGTCCGTGCCACACGACGAACAACGGGTCGCAGTCGTGAAACGGCACCTCGATGTCGAGGTCGATGGCGTGATCGGGCACACTCATGGGGAGGGCGGCGAGGGCGTGGTCGACGTGGCGTGGTGTTTCTCGACGTTGGAGGCCCGCGGCTATTCTCGGCGGCCGGGCCCGCGTGCGCTCTCGAGCGCTCGCAGCCTACCGTGTTGGCGCGGTTCGAGCGAGGGCGGCGACGCGGCGACGCAGGCCGGCCGTTGCGAAACCCTGGGCCGGCGCAGTCCGGTTGCAGACTCGCGGCGGTCGTCGCCAACCCTGCGGCACGCCCGACGAAGCCGCGGCTGCGCGCCCCGGCATCGGGCCCCGGCTTCAAGCCACGCCGGCGCGTCGCGTCTCATCGGTACGGGGCACAGTTCGCGCGTCGCTCGCCGCATGATCCCGGGAGGCCGACGACGGACGTTGCCGGCTGAGACCGGGAACACCGGCGCGGACGATCGGGTCTGGTCGCATGATGAGCGCCGTCGGTGGGAGCGCGGCGCGACAGGGGTGTGTTGAGTCTTCGTGAATGCGAGGGTGGCTGGGGGGTCGTGCGGTCTTGACGGTCTCCCCGGGCCGCCTCGGGGTAGCGACCAAATCGCGACTGGCCGATCCGCAGCTGTCGATCCTTCACTGGGCTTCGTCACGCTCGGTCGTTGGCCGCGAACACCGTCCACCCAACCTCGACAGACTTTGAGCAAGTGTGTGCGGTATCTAACGATACGCCCGGATGCGGTCGCGCTCCGTCAAATCGAGTTCCTCACAATGCTCGGCTCGCCCGCGGCGAGTCTTGCTATTGCGAGGCTCGGTACAGTCGGAATGCAGAAAGTTCGCCAAACATGCGGCTGATCCGCCAAAAGCAATCCCACATACAATCAAAATTCTGTATGTTGATCGGGCCGATTCCGCGACCGTCGCCATTTCCCACAATTTGGGAAACGCGAGAGGCCTCAAGGGCCTCTGCCTGTGCGGCCGGAACGACGCCTGGCGGTGGAACCGTTCGCGGTCATTCCCCAAAACGGGCCCACAAGGGCTAGGGCTCAGCGTCTCGGTTGGTCTCGGGGAGGGGGCGCGGGGGCGGTTGTGCCCCGTACCGCGACGCAGAACGCCGGACAAGCTGGGCATGGACCGCTGGCGCGCGCCGGCGCCGGCGACTCCGGGAGGGCAGTGGCCATGTTCCACCGAGGGTATATGCGCTCTGCCCGGCGCGCATCATCGCTCGGGCGATCGGTGCGTTGAGGATATACTCCGGCCGTGCCCGAGCACGAACGGGAGCCGCGAGCGAGGACGGTCTTGCACGACGTCTGGGAGAGATGCACGGCGCCACACGCCTCGATCGAAGTCCCAGAAGTCAGGCGCAGGGCCCGACTGGTGTCCGCGGTGCTCTTGGTGTTGTTGATTGTCGACGTCATCGAACTCGGCCTCGCCCAATTCGCGGGATTGATCGCGATTCCCCCGCCGTTGCTCACCGTGGCCTGGTGCATTTGGGCGCTCGCCGTGGGCATCTATGCGCTCAGCCGTACCTCGCACCACCGCGCGACCGCGGTGGCTTTGACGTCGCTGGGCCTTGTCGCACCGATCTGTTTGTTCGTCGCTTCTCCGAGCATCGCTTTTGCGCGAAGCGCCGCATTGATGTCGCTACTGTCGCCGATCCTGGCGGCCGTCTTGCTGGGCAAGTGGGCGGTGGCGGTGACGACCGCGTCGAATGTGGTGTGGCTTGTCATCGCTGGCACCCAGACGAAAGTCTTGGAGCCACCGTTTGTCGCGACCCTCGCCATGGCCCAGCTCACGACGGCCGCGCTGATGTTCACGCAGTTGTATCTTCGCGTGCGCGACCTTGCCGATGTGGCGGCGTTGCGGGCCGAAGCCGAGCAAGCGAGTCGGGTGAGAGGGGAGTTTTTGGCGGTGATGAGCCACGAGCTGCGCACGCCGATGAACGGTGTGGTTGGCACCATCGATTTGTTGCGCGAACAAGAACTCGACGAAGACAGTCTTGAGCTCGCCAACATTGCGGGTTCTTCCGCGGCCACGATGATGGCGCTGATCAACGACGTGCTTGACTTCTCGCGGCTCGACTCCGGGCTGGTGCAGCTCGAAGAGGGCCAGGTGGACATGCGAGCGATCGTCGAAGAGGTTGTCCAGGGAGCCGCGAACAGCGGGGTGGCTTCAGGCGTCTGTCTGCAAGCGGTCGTCGACCTCGACGGATACGAGTCGTTCGTCGGCGACAGTTTGCGTGTGCGCCAAGTCGTGGCCAATCTCGTGACGAACGCGGTGAAGTTCACCCAAACAGGGGAGATTGAAGTCACGGTCCATGCGGATGCGGAACACGGGTGCATTGTTGAAGTCCGAGACACGGGCATTGGCATCGACTCCGCGCGTATCGACGACCTGTTCTCGCCGTTCGTGCAAGGCGACCCGTCCACGACACGGCGCTTCGGCGGCACGGGCTTGGGCCTGGCGATCTGTCGCCAGCTGACCGAACAAATGGGCGGCGCTATTACGGTGAACAGCCAGCTCGGTGCCGGGTCGGTGTTTCGCGTCAGGTTGCCACTGCGACGACGCCCGCGGGTGGTGCCGACGGATCAGCCGATCCGTATCTTCGCCTACCGTCTCGTTCCCCTGGAGGTCCGGTCGTTGCGCTCCTGTCTGCCGCAGGCCGACGTCGTTGAGGTGAGCGAGATCAACGAGCTCAAACAGGGCGAGGCCGGCTACCTGTTCGCACGCTACGAACATCGCGAGGTAGTCGCCGAGCACGGCGGGGTCGTGCTGGCCGCCTTCGGCGTGCCGCGGCCTCGGAATCCAGCGATGACGGTGCACCGCGGACCGTTGACGCGCGCTGGATTGCGTCGAGCGCTCGCGGCCGCTAGCCAGGTTCGCGGTCGTCGCTCACGCCTCGGCTGATCGAGGCGGTGCCGGCTGGCGAAGGTCCGGGCCGGCGCGCTCGAACGGGATGCTCGTCGGGCCGATGCCAAAAATCGAAGAAGTTGAACCAATTGAGCGGGGCCTGGCGGCAGTAGGCTTCGAGTCGGGCGGCGTACTCGGCGACGACACGAGCCAGTGCTTGTGGGCGTTGGGCGCGGGGTAGCGCAAGTTGGTCCGCGAACGGTTCGCAGTACAGGTCGTAGCGATCTGGGGCGGTGTACAGCCCGAACACGAGGAACACGGGGCAGCGCAGCAAAGAGGCGAGGAGGAACGGCCCCGCGGGGAAACGGGCTCGTTCGCCAAAGAACTCGGCCTCGACGACCTTGTCGCGGTCGCCGATTCCGACGCGATCGCCGAGCAGGGCCACAAGCTCCCCCCGGTCGACTCGTTCCCGCACACTCGACATCACGCCCACCGGATCGTCCCCGAGATGGATCACGCGCGCGGCCAAGTCGGGGTTCAGGCGCTGGAACAGCGTGCTGATCATCTGAGCGTTGCGAAAGTAGCCCAAGATGTTGATGGGCACGTGCTCGTCGGCTCCCGCGAATCGCAACGCGTCGTAGCTGCCGAGATGGGCCCCCAGAAGCACGGCGCCGCGCCCTTCGGCCAAGACGCGTTGCAGATGGTGATGTCCATTGCGCGAGAACTTCAGGCCTGCGACCTTGCCTTGCAGCAAAAACATCCGGTCCAACGTGACGTGCGCGAAGCTCAAGATGTGCCGGTAGACCTCCCCCCACGTCGGTGGCCGACCGTACGCACGCGCAAGCCAGGCTCGAGAGGCGCGAACCGTTGCTCCATCGAACACGCGGTAGTACAGCGCCACCAAGTACATCAGCGCTCGGGCGGGTCGGCGGCCCGCCGCGGTGGCTAACCAAAACGCCGCTTGGATCCCCAACATCGCCCCCCGCTCGCCGTGGCTCAGCCATGACGTGCTTTGCTTGTCTCCGCTCACGAACCCAACCGAAGGCGTGCACGGTCAAACCAACGCTGTGTGCACAGTCGGGTGTGCAGCCACGAGAAGCGAAGATTGTCGCGTAGCGGTTGGAAGTGGGAGACCCCGCCCTCCTCAGGGGTCAGATAGCGAATCGGAACGGGGAGATTGACAATCGGGACTCGGGCCCAGGCCAGGCGCACCGCGATCTCGACGTCGAAGTCCATGCGGTCTCCCTCCGCTTCCACGGCGAGGGCCATGGCAATCGGGTACACGCGAAATCCGACCATGGCGTCTCGTATGGTTCCGCGCCCGGTTTCCAAGTCGACCCAGAATTGGGTGATTTTGCGGGCCCACAGGCGCCCTCGCGGGGCAGAGGCGTCGTAGATCGGATAGCCGACCACAAATGCGTCGGGTTCGCGCCGGGCCGCGGCCACAAAGGCGGGGATGGTCTTGGCATCGTGTTGGCCGTCCGCATCGAGTTGCAGCGCGTGAGAATAGCCGCGCTCTTTGGCCACGTGAAACCCGGTTTTGACCGCGGCTCCCTTGCCCCCGTTGACGCGCCGATGCACGACGTGCGCCAGACCGCGTTGCGAGAGCTGCTCACAGGCGGCTCGTCCCGCGGCCGCACTGCCGTCGTCGACGAGGATGACTTCCTGAACGTGCGGCCGTATCCGCTCGACGACCTCGGCCACCGTGTCGGGGTTGTTGTAGGTCGGGACCAGGCCGCACAACCGGATAGAAGCGTTCACGGGGAGCTCGTCGGTTCGTCGCGGGAAGGGTGCATGCGCCCAGCGGAACAAGACACGGTCCCGCGGCGCACTTCGAACGCAATGGTGGCGCCACCGGAGGTGCGGCGCAGGATCAACACCAGGCGGTCGCCGGGGCAGATGCGCTGCGTGAACTTGAGACGCGACCACGATCTGGGCGTGGTCACGCTTGGCCAGGCTCGACGCAGCCCGGCGAGGACCAGTTCGCGGAGTTGGACGGCGCCGGCCATGACGGGGTACCCGGGGAAGTGACCCTCGAACCACGCGTAGTCAGTCGGGACGTGGATGCCGAGGTGGACTTCGTCGGTTGCCTCCTGCGGCTCCGCGGCGGCCGGGTCCCAGACCAAGGTGGTGGTCAATGGGTTGCCGTCCGCATCGCGGCCAAAGTGGCGGTACCAGGCTTGCCGGTCGACGCGGCCTTGTACGTCGCGATCGAGGGCGGAGACGATGCGAGTGTCGGTGCGGGGGGGACCGCCAGCGAGGGCGTCGAGGTGTGACTCCAACCGGCACGCCGCGGCGGGGGTGGCCGTCGGTGTGATGCGCACGGTGAGGCCGTACGTGTTCCCCGAGAGCAACTCGGCGTGGGCGTCTTCGACTTCAGGCCGCGCCCAAGCGGCGGCGGCCAGGTGTCGGGCGGTGGGATCTTGAGCGGGGCTCGGCACCGTGACAACCGTCGCGATTCGGTCGGCGACGGCAGGGTCGCGGCGCAGTAGTCGGTGCCAGTGGGCCGGCGCGGTGACAAGCTGGCCGAGATGGCTGCCACAGATTTGCGCCAAGGTGAGGTCGTCAGCGCCGAGGCGGGGAAGCAGCGGGGCACCGCGTCGAAGTGCGAGCAAAATCAGTGACTCGAGCGCGACACGGGAGGCTGCACCCAGCGTGGTCGCGGCCGCGCCAGCCGGGGAAACCGCGGAATCGACGACCGCGTCGACTCGTGCGAGCAGTTCGCCGTGGCTGCGATGCAGGGGCGATGCGGCGTGGTGGTCATGGTAGGTCACCGCCGCCGTTTCGGAGGATATCGCGTGCTCCTCCGCCGTGGCCGAGCCATCGGGTGCGTAGTCGGTCGAGACGCGGATGGCCCGCCCCGCGGCGGTGTCATGCAGCAGACCCACAATCTCCGGTCGGTCCAGAAGCTGCGTCGTTGTCGATCGACGATAATCCGGTGGCAGCGCGCCCGCATGGCCGCGTACCCACGTGGCGAACAGGGCGGTGACAAAGGCTCGAGTGTCGTGCGTGCAGACGATCAGGATGTGCGAGCCGGGTCGCGGCGGCGGGAGCTGTGAGGCGAGGCGACACGCGTCAACCCAAACCGCGTCGCCGCTCACTGGGCTCTCCGCGGAGGCGATCACCGCCGCGTGACCAAGGTATGTGGCGCGTAGTGCAATCATGGTTCGGCGGAACGCCGGCGAGCGAGGCGGGCGAGCCACTGATCGGGTGCGTGGCTGGCAAAGCGACCGAATCGAAGCTTACGCCAGACGTACTCGGTGGTGAACAAGCCGCCCATGGCCACGTAGGCGAACAGCCCGTTGTACAGCGCCCACCAGTTCGCCGGGGCGAAGCTCGCGAGCGCACCGGCCACCGAGGCGTTGACGAAAAGAAACACCGACCAAACCACTGTCCACTGACGACACCAGGTTCGCTCGGCCGGCCCAAGGTTGCGAACCTGCAACCGGGCGAAGTGCTCGATCATCGGGGTGCGCGAGCCGAACAGGGTGAAGGCAAAGCCCAGCCCCAGCGTGAGGTTCGTGGCCACCGGGGCGTAGAGCAGGTAGGCGCTGCGGTTGGCCACCGTCGCCGCGGCGGTGCACGCCGCGATAAGCAGGGGGACGACCGCGAGTGAGCGTCGATGGTCCCGAGGCAGCCGACGCACGCGGGCGATGGCCATGGGAATGAACACGGCGCCGAGGATCAGCCCGGCTTGTCGCGCCGAGCCGTACGTGAGCGCAGCGTAGGTCGCCATGGGGTACGCGACCAGCAAGGCGGCACCGACAACCAGCCCCAGCAGCTTCAGTCCGCCTCGGCGTCGCGCACCCGCGGCCGCCTCGGGCGACGGCGAGTCGCCTGGCCGGCGCGGAGACGAAACGGCTGGCGGTGCCGCGGCCACGACAGCCACCCGCGGCTAGGCCGGGCTCGACTCGCTGGGGGGGGGCGAGCTCGGTGGTGAATCGACAGGCGAGTCCGGCGGCGAATCGCCGGACGAGGTCGCGGCTGCGGCCTGCTCGCTGCGAACGAATTCGGCCAAGCTCTTGACGGACGAGAAGATCTCCCGGTTGCGCTCGTCGTCTTCTTTGGTGCGCACGCCGAACTGTTTATTGATGGCTAGAGCCAATTCAAGCGCGTCGATCGAGTCGAGGCCGAGGCCTTCCACGAACAGCGGGGCGTCGGTCTCGATCTCCTCGGGCGTGACATCTTCGAGCATCAACGTTTCTACGATGAGGCGCTTGAGCTGGTCCTCGATGGAATCCGTCATTAACAGTCTCGCTTTTTGAGCTCCACGGCCCTCTCGACGGCCTGCGGCCGCGAATGTTCTTCAGACACGCGGCGGCGATAGATCTCCATCACAGCCCGCTGCATCGCCTTGCTATCGTGCCCGTAGTCAGCGGGCTGGTGGGGGGCCATCGGTGTGATCTCGAGCACGGGGGGCGGGAACGGAAGGCGGTGTAGGGGGGTCGTTTTGGTGAGATACGGGGGATCGCAGCGCACCCACACGGGCCAAATCGCCACGTTTGCGCGGCACGCTATCTCAAACGCCGTACGACCGAAAGCCGAAATCCCGTGTTCGGGCGAGCGCGTGCCTTCGGGAAAGATCAACACGCGGTGCCCGTGCTTGATCCGCGAAACTGCCGCTTGTACCACCTTGGCCGCACCGGTCGGCGCCGTGGCGCCTTCGATGTGCCGCGCACCTCGCATCAGTGCGTGGAGCCACCAGGCCCGAAATAGTCGGGGCTTGACCACGGTGCACATCCCGCCGAATACCGCCATGATCGCCGTCACGTCGAGCAAAGTGGGATGGTTCGCGACGACGACGCACGGCTGGTTCGGAATACTACCGTGCGCGTCGCTGCGTGCGGCAAGGCGCACGAGACGCAATGCCTCGATCCAGCGGTGCATGAGCCAAAAAGCGCGATGCTGGATGTTCTGCAGCTGTCGCGCGCGACGGTTGGGATCGTGCTTGACCCGCAACGCGACGGCGAACGCGAGGTACCCAAACGGGGCCATGGCGAGGTAGAGGCCCACTGAAATCGCCGAGAGCAACAGGCCGGCGGCGCGACCGATGCCGCGGGTCGCTCGCGTGCCGACGCTCAGCCGTGCCCGTTGGCGGGGCGCGACGCGGGGCGCCCCGCGGGCCGGCGTTCGTGGGCCGTGGCTGCACTCGACGCGGTCGAGCTCGGTGACGTTTGCACGAGAGGCGGGGGTGGGGGCGCGCGCAGCGGGCCTCGTAGACCCGAGCGAGTGCCGACCGAAGCCGTGGTCCGACAAACCGCTTGCGAGTATACTCCGCGCCCAGATCTTTGGGGGCTATCGTGGAACAATCCCAACCGAACGAAGCGTCGAGCGGTCCGAGTTCGGCCGATGTAGTGATCTGCGGCGGCGGTTTGGCGGGACTGACTTTGGCCCGCCAGCTGCGGCGCGAGCTACCTTCCCTCAGGCTTGTCGTGGTGGAGCGGACGGAGCGCCCGCTGCCCGAAGCAGCCCACAAAGTCGGTGAGTCGAGCGTTGAGCTGGCGTCCCAGTATCTCGAGCGTCTCGGCCTGCGCGACTATTTAAACCGCCGTCACATCGTCAAGTTCGGCCTGCGATTCTTCCCTGGCGGGGGTGATCTCGCGCTGAGCCAGCGCCTGGAGATCGGGCCCGATGCCGAGCCCATCGTACGCTCGTATCAACTTGATCGCGGGTTGCTCGAGCAGGACCTGCGCGACATGATCGAAGCCGACGGGGTGACGTTGATCGAGGGTGCGCCGGTTCGCCGCGTGGTGTTCGGCGAGGCGGGGGCGGACCACGTGGTCGAGATCGATCGCGGCGCCAACTCCCAAACGATCGCCGCGCGTTGGATCGTGGATGCCACCGGGCGTGCGGCCCTGCTTCGCAAGCAGCTCAAGCTCACGCGAGGAAGTCGTCACGTCGCGCATGCGGGGTGGTTTCGCGTCAAGGGCCGAGTCGACATCAGTGCGTTCGCGCCGGCGGAGGCCGATGGATGGGGCGAGCGACCGGAGGCCGCGGCGCGCTGGCGCTCCACCAACCACCTGATGGGCCACGGCTACTGGGTGTGGTTAATTCCCCTCGCCTCGGGACACACCAGCGTAGGCATCGTGGTGCACGAGCCCATGCACGCGTTCGAGCAGGTTCGCACCCTCCCGGCCGCTCTCGAGTTTATCGCGACCCACGAGCCGGTCCTCGCCGCGCCCCTCGCCAGCGCAGAGGTCCTCGACTTTCGTTGTCTGCGCGGCTACCCGCACGGGGTCGCTCGTGGCTGGTCTGCGGATCGCTGGGCGCTTGTGGGGGAAGCGGGCGCCTTCACGGATCCGCTCTACAGTCCCGGCAGCGACCTCATCGCGTTTGCGAATTCCTTTACCACCGAGATCATCCGAGCGGATCAGGAGGGGGCCGATGTGGCCGCGCGGGTACGCGAGCTCAATCAACAGTACCGAGCGTTCGTCATGGGGGGCCTCGCGGTGTTTGAGGGCACCGGGGCGGTGTACGGCCATCCGCGGGCGATGGCCGCGAAGATCTACTGGGACAACTTCGCGTACTGGGGCTTTCCGTGCCAGTACTTCCAGCAGCGGTTGTTCAAACTCCACGGGGACGCTCACGCGGCATTTTCCCGCGTGGGCATGCGGTTTGTGGAGCTCAGCGGCTACGCACAACGGCTGTTTGTCGCGTGGGCCGAGATGCGGCCCGAAGCACCCGAGGCGGGTTTTCTCGCCTTGCCCAGTTTTCCGTCCCTGCTCGTCGACAGTCATATGGCACTCGAGCGGCAGATGAATCCGGAGGAAACGCTGGCGTACATGGAGCGTGAGGCGAAGGTCGGCGTGGAGATCCTGGCCGAGCTGTTGTTGCGGGTGGTCTCCGAATGCGAGGTTGAACAGGCGCGTCAGCTGCTCGATCGCATCGACGCGCGACACTGGGGGCTGGCCTACACGCGCGACCGGCTGGACGCCGAGGCGAAAGTCGGGTTGAGTCGGCGCCGGGCGCTGTCCAAGGTCGCCCGCGATGTCGAACGTAGCCTGGGTCGCGCTCGCAAGCGCGACGGGTACCAAGCGTCGATTGAGCTGTTGCTCGAGCTCGGGGTCGCGACGAGCCCGCGCGCGCCGGCTGAGGTGTCGTGAGCGGAGCGTTGACGCCCCCCGATCCCACGCAGCGCGTCATGGAGCTGCTCGCCGGCAAGTGGGTCGCCAGTGCGCTGTGTACTGCGGTCACATTGGGCGTTGTCGATGCTCTCGCAGAGCGCCCTGCGACGCCACTGGAGCTTGCGGATCAGCTTCGCTGCGACGGGGCCGCGCTCCTGCGACTGCTCGACGTACTTGTCGCCGAACAGGTGTTGGCTTTCGGTCCGGGCGACACCTATGCGTTGACCCCCAGCGGCGAGATGCTCACGCAGCAGCACTTGGGCCCACTCGCGCGCTTCGTCGGATCCCCGTCACAATGGGCCCCATGGGCCGACTTGGGCTACAGCGTCCAAACGGGTCGCGCGGCGTTTGAGCACACCCATGGCGTCGATCTGTTCGGTTACCTCGCTTCGCACCCCAGTGAGTCGCGGGTTTATGACCACGCGGTTGATGCGTTCACCCGCCACGAGGCCAGCGCGTTGCTGCAAGCCTACGATTTTTCGGCCGTGCGCCGGGTGGTCGACGTAGGGGGCGGGCGAGGCACACTATTGGTGGAGCTCTTGCGCCACTGGCCGCGGCTGCAGGGGGAGTTGGTGGATCTCGCGAACGTGGTTGAGGGCGCGAGGGCGCGCCTCGTCGACGAGTTTGGCCCGCGCTGTCGCGTGGTCGCGGCGGATTTTCGTCACGCGGTCCCGGCGGGAGCCGACCTCTACGTCATCAAACGCGTGCTGCACAACTGGGACGACGCCGGCGCGCTCGAGATCCTGCGCACCTGTGCTCAAGCAATGCCTGCGCAGGGCCGATTACTGATCGCCGAGGGGGTCTTGCTGCCCCCGACGCACCGAGACGTTGTGCGATTGTTGGACCTCGAGATGCTCGTGCTCACCGGTGGTGGGCGCGAGCGCCGAAAACCTCAGTTTCGCCGGCTGCTGCGTGAGGCCGGTTTACGCTTGGTGGAAACGCGGCCGCTCGCGGGCACGACCAAGCTCATGATCGCGGGGCTGCGCTAGCCAGTAAAGGGAACCGGACGTCGTTGGAGGGCGGACGGGATGGAGGGGGGTCGCGTGCGCCGGATCACGACCGAGCGGGCGCAGAGTCTTCGGTCGGGGGTCGACGGTGGGTGTAGCCGAACAGCCGCAGCGACGCTTGCATCGCCGGGCCCATGAGGAACGCGAACAAGAGCGTCCCGAGTCCGATCGGGGCGCCGAGGCTCCATCCGGTTCCGAGCACGACCAGCTCGAGAGCGACACGAGTGAAGCGAATGCTACGACCGGTGCGGCGGGCCAGTCCTAGCACAAACGCATCGCGTGGACCTGCGCCGAATCGAGCCCCGATGTACAGGCCGCTGGCGAGGGCACAGATCGCGATGCCCGCGAGAAACTCGATCGTACCGAACACCATGTCGTTCGCCTGTGGGTAAAACGACAGGCCGCAGATGAGGTCGATCCACGGACCGATCACGAGCATGTTGCACACCGTGCCGATGCCGGGCCGCTCGCGAAACAACACCCACGAGACCGCGATGAGTCCCAGGCCCACCGCCTGGGTGATCCGGCCGAAGCTCCAATCGGTTTGGATGACCAGGCCCTCGTGAAAAGCGGACCACGGATCGAGCCCGAGCCGGGCGCCGAGCATCAAGGCGATGCCGAGCGCCATGCCGAACAGGCCGAGCTGGAGTTGGGCGAAGCGAAAGATGGCGTTCTTCCTGATCGCGGGAGGTGGTGAGGACGCGGAGCTCACCGCGGCATTGTAGCGAGCCTTGCGCGATCCCACCGCAGACAAGTCCCTCGAGCCTTTCCCGCCCGGTTGGCGTGCGGGGAGGCGCCGCCATCGCGGGGCAACGCGGCCGGGCCTTCAATATGCGCCCTCTCGTTGCGGGGTCGATGCATCGACCTCGGCTCGGAACGCTCACACGTTATGCAGCCGTCATCCGAGACGAGGGTATCGTGGCTTTCGCTGATGGCCAGGACACGTCCCCGATGCGGCCCCTCGTCGCGTTCTCGCGGAGAGGGAACCGCCGCGGGTGGACGTGTTGCCCGGCGTGAATAGCCAGGAGGCCCGCGACCGCAGTCGCGATTGTACTGACTATGCTAGCGCTGTGCCGAGACCGAGTCAGGGTTTCAGCTTGAGGAACGCCGCGAGTTGCACCAGGGTAGTTGAAGGTCCGGGTTGTCTCGCACCGTCAGGAGGTTGGGTCCGCATGTCCGTCGAATCATTGACTCGCGTTGTACTCGAACGGCTGTCCGTCGCCGCGAACGCCACTGGATCGGCAACTCGCGACGGTGGCCGACCTCACTTGGGGCTCTCGTGCTTGATTGCGGGGTGTCTCGTGGCGTCAGGTTGTGGTGAACGCGGTGCCGACGAAGGCCCTTCGGTGGACGATCTAGGCGGCGGGATGGACGACGATGACGACGACGACGATGACGACGAGGAGGACGGTGAAGATGACGATGATGATGAGGAGGAGGAGGGAGATGAAGACGACGATGACGATGACGACGAGGAGGACGGTGAAGATGACGATGACGACGATGATGACGATGATGACGATGATGACGATGATGACGATGATGACGATGATGACGGTGAAGAAGATGATGATGACGATGACGACGATGGCGACGATGACGACGATGACGACGATGGTGACGCCTCGTTGGCGTGCGACATCGAGTTGACGGAGGTCGCGGTCTACCAGGCGGTGAAGGCCTCGATCATGCGGGACGGGGAGTCGACGACGGAGCGAACGGTCGACGTCGTGACCGGTCGCGACGCGGTTGTGCGAGCCTTTGTCGCGCCGGTGGGCTCGGGACCGTCGGAGGCCGTGACCGCGACGCTGGTGGTGACCACCGCAGGCGACACCAAGCAGTACACCGACGACAAGTTGGTCAACGCGACTTCAACGGACGCTGAAATGGCGTCGACCTTCAACTTCCGCGTCCCCGCAGCGCACGTCGGCGTCGACACGAGCTACTCCGTGACGCTGACCCAGCGGCGAGAGTGCGACGGCTCCACGGATGGCGCGCGCTTTCCCGTCGAAGGGGAGGCGCAACTCGACGCGGTGGTCACTGGTGACGTGCAGATCATGCTGGTCGCGGTGGTGTCGAGCACCAACGGCGGGACGCCGAACACCTCGCAGGAACTGCAAGATGCCTTCGGAGAGGACATGATGTCGGTTTACCCCACCAGCGGGGTGGTGGTGCAAGTGCACCCCGACGAGATGGCGACCGATATCGACATCGGCCAGGGGTTCGACACCTGGGGCGACGTGCTCAACGAGCTGCAACAGGTTCAGTCTGCCGACCGCCAGAGCGGACTGGTGGGCGACGATGTGCACTACTATGGTTTGTTGGCGCCGGAGGGGGCCGGGGGTGCAGGCGGGCTTGCCGGCGGGGGTTGGAATGGCGCTGGGGCGGGGGTCGGGCTCGGCACCAAGCCCAATCACGCCGGCATCTTCACGCACGAGGCGGGCCACATGCACGGTCGTCGCCATGCACCAGGGTGTGGCGCCGGCGGACCCGACCAGGAGTATCCCAACGGCGAAGGCCTCATTGAGGCGTGGGGTCTCGATCTGCGCGACGAATCGCTCAAAGACCCCGGCGCGGAGGTCTACGATTTCATGAGCTACTGCCACCCCACGTGGACCAGCGCATTCATGTACAACGCGATTGCGGAACGCATCCAGGATCTGGCCGGTCCGTCGCGGCGCGGTTCGGAGGTGGCTTGGCGTACGATCGTGGTGGCGCCGAACGGCGACGCGCACTGGGGCGTGCCCTATCGTCACGGCTTCGGGCCGCGTGGAGAGCCCGAGCTGGCCACTTGGCTGCGTGCAGGCGTGCCCCTCGGAACGGGTATCGTCTATCGCCAACGGCTCGCTGATTCTGGCGGCGCGATCGTTGAGATCCCGTGGTCGATCGTCATCGACGACTACGATCTCGACGCCGTGCAACTTGCCGGGAGCGTCCGGTCGCTACGCGCGACGGATCCGGATAGGGCGCCCGCCGTGCGCCGCCGTCGACCCTAGCGTCTGTCTCTACGCGCGACGGATCCGGATGGGGCGCCCGCCGTGCGCCGCCGTCGACCCTAGCGTCCGTCTCTACGCGCGACGGTCCGGATAGGGCGCCCGCCGTGCGCCGCCGTCGACCTTCGAGGGCGGTCGGTACAGGACAGCTCCGGGTCGGGCGGTTTTGTGTGCGAAAGACCCCGAACGGGCGCCCGCCGTGCGCCGGCGTCGACGCCAGGGCGGCGACATGCATCGGCTGTGCGAGGCCGGCTCAGCCGGGCCGCAACTGAGCGCCGAACTCGCGTTGCAGCTCGGCGAGGATCTCCTGCATCACCATCTCCACTTCATCCCGGACCAAGGTGCGCTCGCTCGACCCCAACGTCACGCTCAGCGTCAGCGACTTGTGGGCGTCGCCGACTTGCGGTCCGACGTACTCGTCGACAAATCGGACGTTTTGCACGAGTCCGTGAGCGCGACCTACGTGCGACTCGATCGTCGTCCACTGCACGCCTCTCTCGAGGACGACGGACAGGTCCGCGCTCACCGTGGGGTACTTCGGTAGCGGGGCGAACTTGTTTTCTCGTGACGGGTGGGGCTCCAGCGCGTCAACGTTGAGCTCCACCACCACGGTCTCGGCGCGGCGGATCCCCGCCAGTCGGCGTGTGCGCGGATGCAGGGCCGCGATGTGGCCGATGGGGGTGCGGGCGGTGTCATCAGCTAAGATCGCTTGGTGGGCTTTCGGGTCCGCCCAAGGCGGCGGCTCGCCAACACCCCATGCCAGCGCTCGGGTTTGTACGTGGCGTGCCAGGTCGCCGATGACTCCCTTGGCTCGATAGTACAGCTCGCCCACGTCCGGGCCGACCCAGGCGGCCACCAGATGGCGTGGTTGTTGGGGCAAGGCCTCGGGCCCGTCCTCGCGCGTGGCCGAGAACACCCGGTTGAGTTCGAACGCACCAAAGCGGTCGAGGTGTCGCAGGTTCGACGCGATCGTGTGCAGCATCTGCGGCACGAGTGACACCGCGAGCCGTTGGCCGGGCGCGGGGGGGTGGGCGAGCCCAAGGCACGGTACGTCCGCGAGCCCGGCCGCCTCGCGCAAGTTGGCGTCCACCCACGGGTAGGTGACAACTTCGCGCAGGCCAGCACGAAACGCCAGGTACTCGCGAAGCCGACGGTCCATCCGTCGTTGGGGCTGGATCACCGGCGCGGTGAGGGCCACGCGGGGGGGGGTGAAACCGAGTTCTTCGTAGCCGTACAGGCGGGCGATTTCCTCGACGATGTCTTCGGGCAGATCGACGTCGCCCGTCGCCCGCCAGCTCGGCACGGCGACTTCGAGCTGCGCATCGCCAGTCGCGTCAAAGCCGAGCCGTTCGAGCAGCGCGCGGACCTGCGAGCTGGGCAGCTGACGACCCAGGCGGCGTTGCAGAAAGTCGATGTCGACGCGCACCGTGACCTTCGGCCACGGGTTGGGAAACTGATCGACGTGGGCCACAAACCGGGCGTCGGGGGCGAGGTCGGCGAACAGGGCTTGAAACGTGCCCAATGCAGCGTCGATGCGCTCGCAGTCGAGGCCCTTTTCATTGCGGCTCGAGCTCTCTGAACGTACGCCGTAGCGCCGCGAGGACCGACGAACGTCGATCGCCGTGAAGTTGGCCACCTCCAGCCACAACTCTTCGGTGTCGTCGCGGACGGCATGTTCGCCACCCATCACCCCCGCGAGCGCCATGGGACGGTCGTGACTCGCCACGATGAGCGTGCCTGGCTCGAGTACGAGTGATTCGCCGTTGAGCAACGTGAGCGGTTCGTCCGCGACGGCGCCGCGAATTCTCACGCCCTCGGGTAGATCACGGGCGTCGAAGGCGTGGCTGGGTTGGCCGACCGCCATCATGACGTAGTTCGTGAGGTCGACGAGAAGATTGATCGGTCGTTGGCCGACGCGGGCCAAACGCGACCTTAGCCACATCGGCGACTCGCCGGTTTTCAGCCCGGCGATCTTTGTCATGGTGAATCGGCGGCAGCGGGCTGGGTCTTCGATTTGGATCGATAATCCGGCGTGGTCGCTCGGCGCGTCAAAGCGCGGGAGCGGCTTGAGCGAGCGCTCGAACATCGCCGCCAGCTCGCGCGCAATGCCGTAGTGCCCCCACAAGTCCGGCCGGTTGGTGAGCGACTTGTTGTCGATCTCCAACAGCACGTCATCAAAACCGATCGCGCTCGCCAGTGGGGTGCCCGCCGCGACCTCGAGCCCACTCAGATCGCTGATCTCTTTGCCCGTGGTCGGCAGCAGATCGGCCAGGCCCAACTCTTCGCCAGCGCAGATCATGCCCGAGCTGGCGACGCCGCGGACCTTCGATTCTGCGATGGTAAACGACGATCCGTCCCCTCCCGTGCACACCGCTCCGGGTAGCGCCAGGGCGACGAGCATGTCCGGTCTGACGTTGCTTCCGCCGCATACCACCGTGCGCCCATCGTGCATCGTGCACACACGTAGGCGATCGGCGTTGGGATGAGGGGCAACCTCGACGATGCGAGCGGCGATCACCTGGTCGAGCGGCGCGGCAAGGTCAACGACTTGCTCGACCTCGACGGTGCGCATCGTGAGGTGGTGAGCCAGCGCGGAAGGGGTGAGGTCGGCCGGAAGGTCGACGTAGTCTCGCAGCCAGTCGATGGAGATCTTCATTGGAACTGTCCGAGAAAGCGAAGGTCCGCGCTGTGGAAGAGTCGGACATCGTCGACGCCGTACCGCATCATCACGAGGCGATCGAGGCCGATGTTGATGTAAAAGCCTTCCCACTTGGTGGGGTCGAGGCCGCCTGCGCGTAGGACTTCGGGATGGGGAGGGCCCCCTGGCATCACCTCGAGCCACCCCACCTGTTTGCACACGGAACACCCTCGCCCCTCACACACCAGGCACTGCATGTCGATCTCGAAACCGGGCTCGACGAACGGAAAAAATCCCGCGCGCATGCGGATGGGAACGTCTCGGCCGAAGACCGCCGAGAGGATCGTCTTCACCAACAAGCGTCCCGCGGAAAACGGCATGGCCTCGTCGACCATCAGCGCTTCGTATTGAAAGAAAGCGCGTTCGTGCGAAGGATCGGTGGATTCGTTGCGGTAGACGCGGCCCGGATACACGACCCGAAACGGTGGCTGGTGCGCCTGCATGTAGCGCACGCTGCCGCCGGTGAGGTGGGGTCGAAGGCACTGACGGCGCGGCCCGGTCTCGTGCTCGCAGCCCTCGAGCCAGTACGTGTCCATCGACTCGCGAGCCGGGTGGTCGGCGGGGAAGTTGAGAGAATCGAAGTCGTAGAGCTCGGAACTGATCTCCGGCCCGTCGTAGATCTCGAACCCAAGTGAGGTGAACGCGTCGTCGAGGTCGTAGCGCAGCTGCGTAATGGGATGCAGGCCGCCGGCGATCCGCGGCTGCCCGGGCCGGGTGACGTCGAAGCCATCGGGTACCGACGTCGCGGCGTCGAGCAGGGCTTGCTTGCGAGCATCGATCGCTCGGGTCACCTGTTGTTTCACCTTGTTGGCGGCCTGGCCGGCTCGCCCCCGCTCGGCCGGGGACAGCTCCCCCAACTGGCGCAACAGGCTCGATAGCTGGCCTTTCTTGCCGAGGTAGGCGGCTTGGACTTGCTGCAGGTCGGGGGCGGTTTCCGCCGCGGCGATGGCCTCGAGGGCCGAGGCTTCCAAAGCGAGGAGTTGGTCGAGCATGGGGTTCGCCTGACGCGGCGCGGCGTCGTGGCAGCGTCGAGCTTCGCGCTGCGTCCTAGGGCAGGTGCCATCAACCCTTGCCAGCCGTCAAGCGGCTCAGAGGGGGGCGTTGGGCCGCCACCACCGGGTCGATTCATCCGAGGTGACGGTCGCGGTCACAACGCGCTCGCTCCGGTCGCCCGGACGCGCCGTGCCCATTGGGCCTGACTGGGCCTTTGGACCCCCCGCCGTGATGAGCCTTGCCGCGGGTGCGGGCACGCTGTCGGCGCGCGGCCTCTCGCTCCGTCGGCTGGCCGACTGAGAGCCGACCGGATCGGGGGGCGCGTCCGACCCCGCGGCGACACAGAAGGCACATGCGGCCGCCCCAAGGGCCTACTCCGGTGGTCGCTCGGCGTGAAACACAGTGAGATCGGCCGAGGCGATCCGCGGGTCGCCGTCGACCGGCCCAGGCCCGATCTCGAGAACTTCACACTGGAAACGGCTGACCACGTCGCTGCCGCGGACGCGGTTGACTCGCACGGCCAACTGGGTGCCCACGGCGACTTGGTCTCGATGCAGCTCCAAGCGGGGACAGCCGATGATCATGCCCACGCGGACCCCGTGGCCACCCGAGAACGCTTCTTGCCCGAGGCACGCGGCCACCGTTTGGCCCATCCATTCGAGGGCGCCGATGCTGTCGGCGTGACCGTCCGAGACGAACGGACAGTCGCGTCGAAGGGTCAGCCGACCCTCGGCGAATCCCGGCGACCAGGCGGCGAGCTGCTCGACCATGAGCATCGGCACCGCGTGGGGGACGAGATCGGCGATGGGGGCAAACTCGCCGGTCAAGTGGGCTCCACTTCGACGCAGTAGCCCCGCCCCTCGCCCGTGTCGAGCGCCACCAAACCCGCTCGCCGACGCAACACCGCGTCGGCCAGGTTCAGCAGCCCGGCTTGCGGGTTACGGCGTAGCGGCCCGGGCATGACGTCGGCCGGCCAGGCGACGCGCTGGATCCACGGCCCTCGAACCTTGGCCAGGGCGGGCGCGTGCGGCGTGCAATCTCCCGCCTCCAGCGCGAGCCCCACGGCGAGCAAGTCGAAGCGTTGGTCCGCGGGGATGAGCTGGTCGGGGGCCGCGTCGTCGCCGGAGGCCAGCACGACGGGCCCGCCCAAGGTGGCGAGCAGTCCGATGGTCTCGACCAACATCATCGCCGGCGTGTCGTGGTCCGCCGCGAGCGAGGTTGTAAAACCGCGGTTTTGTCCTGCGATCGACCACAGCCCGGAAGCCGCATTGTGCACGCTCATGGCGAAGTGCATCGGCGATAGCTCTTCTTGGGTGCGCAGCATTTGATCGAGCAGCTTGAGCATGGTGCTCGCCTCGCCGAGCGCCGAACCGAAGACCGCGGGGACCGTGGCCCGATCGCCGCCGGATTGCTCGAGCACCGAGGTGGCGACGTTGGCCAGCGCCCGGGCGAGTTTGCTGGCCCGACGTCGCGTTCGAGCGTCGAGGCCTTCGCCGCTGGCCGCCACAACGCTGGCGTCGCGGACGCGGGCCGTCCACGCACCCGCGTTGGCGAAGCCCGGTGACCAGATGTCGACGCCGGTCACCCAACATTCGAACGCTCCGGCGGCTGGTGGCGTCGCGTGGGTCATGGTGCGGCCACCACAATGCTGACGTTGTTGCCACCGAAGGCGAAGCCGTTGCTCAACACGCGCCGGAACCGGCCGCGCGTTTGTTGCGTCAACACGTTGATCGTCATGTTGGGATCGATCGGGGCCGCCCCCGCCGAGGCCGGGGCCCATTGTTCTTCGAGGGCCATGATCGAGAATACGACTTCCGCGGCGCCGGCCCCCCCGAGCAGGTGGCCCGCGTACCCCTTCGTCGACGCCACGGGGACATCCGGGCCGAACAGCTGGGCGATGGCGTGCCCCTCGGCGGCATCGTTGAGGCGCGTGCCAGTGCCGTGCGCGTTGATGTGGTCGACGGCCGATGGATCCTGTCCGGCGGCGGCCAAGGCCCGCTCCATGGCCAACCGCGCCCCCAAGCCTTCCGGGTGCGGGGCGCTCACGTGGTAGGCGTCGGAGCTTTCGCCCACCCCCTCCAGCCACGCGCGCGGCTCGGCCTCGCGCTCGACCAAGGCCAACGCGCCGCCCTCACCGATGCTGATGCCATTGCGCTCGGCCGCAAACGGCCGGGACGGCTCGCGGTCGAGGGCGCCGAGTGAGCGAAATCCCTGCAGGGTCATCGCGCACAGCGTGTCGACGCCGCCGACAATCGCCGCATCGATGGCTCCGGCCTCGATCAATCGCATGGCGGACGCGAACGGTTTGGCGCTCGACGTGCAAGCGGTCGACATCATCATGCGTGGTCCGGCGGCCCCCGCCAGCGTGGCGACCACGTGCAACGGAGCGCCGAACGTGTGCTGGCGGCGAAAGTCGTAGACATCGGGCAAAACCCCGGTGCGCACAAACGCCGCGAAGGCGGCTTCCGTCGTCGCAGCGCCCGCGGTGCTGGTGCCCAGGATCACCGCGATGCGATCGGCCGGCCAGCGGGACCGGGCCCGACGCAACTGCGGCTCGATGTCCGCGACGAGTCGCGCGGCCATGCGAGCGAGCCGAGTCGACCAGGGCGACAGCTCGCTCGGGAGCTCGGGAAGCTCCGCGCGCACGGTACCAACGTGAGTCGGGAACGGCACCGTGACGGTGTCCGGGGGGGCGAGTCGGGTCGTCCCGCGGGCGAGCCCGTTGACAATCTCGTCTCGTGACGAGCCCAGCGCGCAACAGCAGCCGTAGGCCGAGATCGCCAGGCGTCGTCGAGGGGCCGACATCGGCTTTGAGTACTCGATCGTGATCTTGTGCGCAATGTGGGTCAGCTGGGGGCGGGATCGTGTTCAGCCTCGTTGAGGCCGCTCTCCGTGGACTTGTCGCCCTCGCACGAAGGTGGCCCGCACGCGGCCGGCATCGTGGCGAAACAACAGCGCGTCTGTCACCTCGTGCGTCGTTCCGCGGGGGACATCGACCGCCACGAGGTCGGCGTCGAAGCCGGGCGCGATGCAGCCGACCCGGTCTTCCTGCGACAACGCCAGGCTGCCCCCACGCGTGGCCAGCCACAGCAGCTCGGTCGGGCTCACCGGCTCCCCCCGCACCTGGGCGGCGTCGTAGGCCGCGGCGGCGACTCGCGGCATCGAAAATGTGCGGCCGGCCCCCACATCGGAGCCCAGCCCGACCCGGATCCCCGCGTCGATCGCTCGCCGGAGGGGCATGCATCCGCTGCCGAGAAAGAAGTTCGAGTCCGGGCAGTGGGCCACGGCCATGTCGCGGTCGCGAACTCGGGCCCATTCTTGGTCCGACAAGTGGATGCAGTGCGCGAGCAAGGTGCGTGCATCCGTGTAGCCGTGGTCTTCGTACACGCCGAGGTAGTCCTGGCTTTCGGGGAACGCGGCGGCGGTCTGCCGCACCTCTTCGAGGTTTTCGGACAAGTGGGTTTGCACGAGAAGCGCGTGACGGCGGGCGAAGCTCGCGGCGGCGGCGAGCAGGTTCGGCGAGCAGCTGAGGGCGAACCGAGGAATCACTGAAACGTGGAGGCGGCCGTCGTCACGGGCGTGCCAGCGGTCGACCAGGGCGGCGAGTTCAGTGAGCGCGGTGGCGGCGTCGAGTGTCACCGCGGGTGGAGCGTTGCGATCCATGAGCGTCAGGCCGGCGTAGGCTCGCAGTCCGCTTCGCTCCAACGCGCCGAACAGCGCTTCGGTGGCCCCCGGGTGGGCGCTGCTGTAGATGGCGGCCGTCGTCGTGCCAAACGAGGCCATTCGCTGACAGATCGTATCGGCGATCGACTCGGCGTAGCCGTTGTCGCGAAAGCGGGCTTCTTCTGGAAACACGGTGGTTGTCAGCCACTCGAGCAGTGGACCCGTGGCGCTGCCCAAGATCCGCAGCTGTGGAAAGTGCAGGTGGGTGTCGACAAAGCCCGGCAAGATGACGGCGCCCGGCCAAGACTGTGGAATCGTGCAGTCGGCGGGGGTGGGCTCGATGGTCGTGATCGTACCCGCCGCGGTGATACGGATCAGGGCGTCCGGCCAGTCGATGAGCTTTCGGGCGTGGGGATCTGGCGCGAGGACGCGTCCACGCAATGCCATCGAGACTGAGGCCGCCATGCTGCTATTCGATGTAGCACGCGGGTACTCTCTCGGCTGCACCGCGGCGCGGCTCGGAGGGGGCCCGCGTCGCGAAAGCCACGTGAATCGAGCCGACCAGGGGTCTCGATCCAGTCGACAGCGCCGCGTGGCGCCGCAGCAGCTCGGCACCAGCGCGGTCTACGTACGAGCCGGTCGGCGCTTGGCGGTCAACAACAGGTTTTGGAACGGGTTGTCGTGGCGCCACACGTCGCCGGCGAGCACGCTGATCACTCCCTGGCGGATCTGCTGGCTTTGGGCTTCGCCGAAGAAGAAGTTGTCCGCGAACTTCGTGTTGTAAAAGCGCCGGATCAGCGAGCCAAAGGTGACGTAGCCCCGTTCCATCGTCTCGTTCGTGGCGGTCATGAGGTCGGGGTCACCCTCGGTCTCCTCGGCGAGTGCGGGGCTGAGGACGTTGCACAGGCGTGATGCCGAGTGCATCGCCAAGGCCACGCCCGACGAGAACACCGGATCGAGGAAGCACGCGGCGTCGCCGATACACGCGAAGCGGGGACCGAAGCTGCGTCCGTTGCGATAGCTGAAGTTGCGCACAATCCGAGGTGGGGTGGCCGTTGCACCGGCGATCAGTCGGCCCAGCATCGGTGAGGTGGCGGCGTACTCCGTGAGGTGGTCGGGACCGAGTCCTGGGTCCTGGCTGACGATGCCCACGCTGAGCCGCCTGCCCGCGAGAGGGATGAACCATCCCCAGCCGCGGGGGAGCATCATCACTCGAATGTCGGCCTCGGGCCCGATTTCGTCCCAGGCGGCGTCGCTCAGGCCTTCGTAGTGACAAAACACGGCTGCCTTGCCGAAGTCGCGGTACGGCACGACCGTGCGTTGACGTCGTGCGAGGAGCCGATCTTGCCCGCTCGCGTCGACGAGGTAGCGTGCGGTGACCCGTCCGCTGGGTGTGGTGAGTTCGACTCGATCGTCGTCCACGCGCATGTCCGTGACGCGCTGGTCATGGCGAACGTCGGCTCCCGCCGCGCGAGCGTGGTCGCGGACCAACGTGTCGAAGGTCGCGCGTTCGACGTGATACGCGTGGCTCGGTGGCCCGGGCAGCGCTTCGCTAAACCGAAACGTGGCGGTGCGTGCCGTGTTCTCGCAGACGAACTGGGCGCCCGCTTTGTACAGAAACGACTCGGGAGGGGCCGACAGGCCCAGTTGTTCGTGGACCGCGATGCCGATGGGGAGCAGGGACTCGCCGATGTGAAACCGCGGGAACGTGTCTTTGTCGAGCACGACCACCCGATGGCCGTCTCGCGCCAGCAGCGCTGCCGCGGTCGAGCCCGCCGGCCCCGCGCCGACGATGGCGACATCACATTCGGGAGGCATGGTGGATGGCAGCCGTTGGGTGGGGGGCGGCTACAAGAATCCCCCGTCGATGCCGATGACCTGGCCGGTGATATAGGCCGCGTCGTCGCTCGCGAGAAAAGCCACCAGCGCGGCGACTTCGTCGGGCTGACCCACGCGTTGCATGGCCACGAACTGTTTGACGGCGAAGTCCGGCACGGACTCGATCATCTCCGTGTCGATCAAACCCGGCGCGACTGCGTTGACGGTGATCTTTCGCTTGGCCAACTCGATGGCGAGCGACTTCGTCGCGCCGATGATCCCCGCTTTGGCGGCGGCGTAGTTGACCTGTCCCCGGTTGCCTTTCACGCCTGAGATCGACGACATGTTGATGATGCGCCCCCACCGGCGACGCACCATGGGCATGACCAACGGCTGGGTTACGTTGAAAAACCCGTCCAGCGTCGCGCGGGTGACGGAGTCCCACTGTTCTCCGCTCATCACCGGGAACGAGGCGTCGCCGACAATGCCGGCGTTGTTGACCAAGACGCCGACCGGCCGCTCCTCGTCCTCGGCGAGTGCCTCCACGGCGGCAGTGGTCGCGTCCCGGTCGGTCACGTCGAACGGGCACAGCTCGGCCTGGCCCCCGCCCGCTTGGATCTCGGCTTGAACCGCCTCGGCTGCGCTCGCTTGGCGGCGGTAGTTGAGGATGACGGGGTATCCGGCCGCGGCGAGGCGTTTCGCAATCGCGGCGCCGATTCCGCGGCTCGCTCCGGTGATCAGGGCGCGTGGTTTCATCATGGTTGGCGACGAGCTGACTCGATCGCGGTGAAGGCCCGCTCCGATACCGAAAATGCTAGGAACGGGCAAGCGCTAACCGCGTGCATTGTGGCCGATCGCACGGTCGGCGGGGCGGCCTCGCTTGCTGGCCCGTGGGCCTCAGCGAGCCGCGCTGGTGGAGCCAGCGGGGAGGCCAGCCGCCACCGCGACCGCGCGATAGCCGGGGAACCGATCAGACCGCGGGCGGCCGCGCGACCTGGCTCGAACCCGACCAGCGGCGATCTCGCGCGCCTGACGGACCGTCGAGCGTCTCGCGCGAAACGACCGCAGCGGCCGCCTGCGAGCGTTTCGCAGGTGCTACGCCCTTGCTACAGTGGCGCCGCGCCGGCTGCGTAACTCACGCCGCCACGCGTGAACGCGATATGGGCGATCCCTCATTGGCAGTCCCGCACTCGGACGTTGGGTGGGATCGCGTTGGTCGGCGTCGTCAGGCTGCGAGCCCGAACGTCACCCGCCCGCTCGCGCAGGACCAGGCATGACCCACGATCGCCGTCCCATTATCACCGTTGGTTTGTCTCCGCTGCGCGTAGAGGACGTCGTGTTGTTGGCTCGAGGACGCGCTCGGGCGGCACTTGACGACGACCCGGAATTCCGGTCGCGGATCGATCGGTCCCACGGGCGCCTGATGGCCCGATTGGCGGCAGGGGAACGCGTGTACGGCGTGACCACCGGCTTCGGCGAGTCGTGCCTAAACGAGGTGGCACCCGCCGATGTCGCCGACTTGCCGCACAACCTGGTCCGTTTTCACGGCTGCGGCACCGGAGCTTTGCTCACGCCCGACGAATCTGCGGCCGTGGTGACGGTACGTTTGGCTTCATTGGCGGCCGGATGGTCGGCCGTGCGATTGGAGGTGCTCGAGCGGTTGCTCGACCTCATCAATCATCGCGTTTTGCCGCAGGTCCCCAGCGAGGGATCGGTCGGGGCCAGCGGGGATCTCACGCCGCTTAGCTACATCGCGGCGGTGCTCATCGGCGAACGCGAGGTGGTGTACCGCGGTGAGACCATGCCCACGCTGACTGCGTTTCGCGAGGCGGGTCTGACTCCGTTGCGGCTCGCTCCCAAAGAGGGATTGGCCCTCATGAACGGGACCAGCGTGATGACCGCTCTGGTTTGCCTCGCCTTCGACCGTGCGCGTCGCTTGGGTCGGCTAGCGTGTGCGGTGACAGCGATGGCGTCCGAGGGGTTACGCGGCAACCCAGCTCACTTTGACGACCGACTGTTTCTCGCCAAGCCTCACCCGGGACAACGTCTCGCGGCCCGGTGGATCCGCGAGGACTTGGCGCTCGACCCGACCGTGGATCGCGAGGGTCGCATTCAGGATCGCTACTCGATTCGCTGTGCGCCGCACGTGATCGGCGTCCTACTCGACGCGCTGCTGTGGATGCGACCTTGGGTGGAAACCGAGCTCAACAGCGCGAATGACAATCCGTTGCTTGACCCGGAAGATGGGGCCGTCTTGCACGGGGGCAACTTCTACGGCGGTCATCCGTGTTTCGTCGCTGACTCGCTCAAAAACGTGGTGGCGAACGTGGCTGACCTGCTCGACCGTCAGTTGGCGTTGCTGTGCAGCCCCGAGACGAGCAATGGGCTGCCGGGGAATCTCGTGATGCGGACCGGCTCCGATCGACACGCGCACCACGGGTTCAAAGCGATGCAGATCTCTGCGTCGGCGCTGGCCGCTGAAGCGCTGAAGCTCACGATGCCGGCCAGTGTGTTCTCACGCAGTACCGAATGCCACAATCAAGACAAGGTGAGTATGGGGACCATCGCCGCTCGCGATGCGTTGCGCGTGCTGGATCTGGTCGAAACGGTGGCGGCGATCAACGTACTCGCGGTCTGCCAAGTCGCCGATCTGCGCGGCGTCGAGGGCTGCAGCGAACGAATGCGACGGGTGTACGAGGCCGTTCGGGAGCGCGTGCCCGCCAACGACGGGGATCGGCGTCAGGATCGAGACATCACGGCCGTACGGCGGATGATTACCGCGGGGACGTTGCCGATCGGTGATACCGATCTCGCAGTCAACGGCGAGCGTTGACCACATCGTGCAACGAGCTTTCTGTCGCCGACAGGGCCTGATCGCGTCGCCGCGACCGTGCGTCCGACTCGTCGGCCGTCGCTTCGCTTTCCGCCGCCAAGCGAACGGCGCAGTCGCGGAGCGAGGGATCGCTGGCATCCGCGTCTGCGCAGTCGCCGGGTTTGTCTGTCGGTTTGTCACTCGGTGTGGTCAGTTCGTGGGCGCCAATGCAAATCCGTCGAGATCGGCCGGTCGACCGCGCTTGGCCTGGTCCGCATGCCGCGTTCCGCGTTGAGTTTCTACGTCGACGGGGGTAGACGTCGAAGACTCGATCGTCCGCAATTTCTATGAAGCTAGCAAATGCAAGTCTCCGGGTCGGATTCTTCGCGGTGGGGCTTGTCTGCTGCCGGCTGCCCTATCATCCCTCTGGCTCGGAAACCGGAGGGGGCTCGACAAGTGAAGATGCGGTGGGCGATGACGGTAGCAATGATAGTAACAGCGAGGGGGGGGACGACGACAGTAGTGGGAATGATGATAGTGAGGCCAGTGGCGAGGATAGTGACACGGATGCTGGCACTGGTGACCACGACGACGATGACAGCGGAGGCGATGACGACGACGGTGGAAACGACGACGGGGATGACGACGATGACGACGACGGTGGGGATGACGACGACGGTGGGGATGACGACGACGGTGGGG
>QKPP01000241.1:0-9516 GCA_006508105.1 Myxococcales bacterium FL481
GAGGTCCGATGTCGAACAGCGGGCCGTCGTCATCTTCGTCATCGTCGTCGTCGTCATCGTCATCGTCATCGTCGTCATCATCGTCGTCGTCATCGTCGTCATCGTCGTCGTCATCGTCGTCATCATCATCGTCGTCATCATCGTCATCATCGTCATCATCATCATCGTCATCATCATCATCATCATCATCGTCGTCGTCATCATCGTCATCATCGTCATCGTCGTCATCGTCGTCATCATCGTCATCCGCGACGCCGCCGGGATCGTCATCGTCGTCGTTGAGACCACCGTCGCCGTTGCCTTCAGCAGCCACGGAACACGCGAGCGCGGTGGCGGCCAAGGCTGCGGCAAGCGTGGGAAGACTGCGAAAATGGACGGGGGAGTTGGGCATGGTCTCTCTCATCACTCCGGCGACGGCGCGGCGTCACCGGCGGGTTGGCGAAGCCAGTATGACACTCGGAGGCACGTTGCCACTTACCGCGATCTAGGCGCCGCGACAAGCCGGTTCACCGTGCACTTCGTGACACAACTGGCGCCGAGCTAACCATAGTGACCTCGCCGGTGACCTCGACGCGCGCGCCGTGACGCCGCTGGTGGCCCTCGCCCGAGGCTGGGAACCACCTCGGGGCCGCTCGTCAGCCGTCTCCCCGCTCGAACCGGGACCGCGGCACGGGCCGGAGTGGAAGGCCACCTGCCGCGCTCCGAGGACCGCAGTCCGGTTGACTGGGGAGGTTGGCCGGTCTCGATGGGTACGACGGAGCATGGCTGGGCCGACGAGCCCAGCGCATGCGTTCTTTGCCGCCGAGGCGGCGCTCAAGCACGAGCATCGACGGGACGGCTTGTTCGCTGCGTTACGGTCTGCAACGTGTCCATCGAGCGCAGCAGCGGCCCCGTTCGTCAAGCCCGTAAGCTGAGGCGCACGGTCTCGCCGGCTGATGATTCGGTTGGACGCTGACTGCATGCGCGATGCAAATCCGGTTGGCAGATCTACGCGTGGAGAGGGTTCGTCCGGACGTTGTCCCCATCCACGGTTGTGGCTCGTTCGCGGACCGGCGAACCCCGGGGGCCGTCCCACGATTGTCGCGCCGCGATGCCCGGCGACGCTTCGGAGCGACTGTTGCATCGCGTCCGGGAGCGTTCTTCCTACGCTAGGACGCGGTGCGACCGTCAACGGTGGGGGCCCCCCGTGAGGCGGGGGGCCGTCGGTTCCGGCCCGAGCGACGTGGCCTCGTCGCGCGGGGGCGAGTCCGATTCACGACTTCGTCAGCCAGCCCAGCGCCTCCTCGTACGAGGTGAACGCACGCAGGGGCACGTCGCCGTCGTCGCGCGCATACCGTTCGACTTGCATGCGTCCGATAGTCGATCGAAGCACAACGGCGACCCGTTCGAAGTTGGCCTGAAGCTGGCGGCGTAGGGGAGCCATGGCCTGCTCGAACTGTGGATCGTTGCGACCGGTGGTCGCGCGTGTGTCCACGAGTAAGAAGCGCCGGTCGGGCGCAGCGACGAGAGCCAGCTGGCCGTCGATCCACGCAAACGCGTCGATGAGCTCTTCTCGGGTGGCGTAGCGCCGATCGGTTCGCTCGAGCAAGATGGCGCTGTGCTCGATGAGCGGGGTGAACTGGTGGAACGCCGCGCCGCCTCGCGCTGCGACGCGATCGCGATCCGTCGGGGCGCCGGCCTCGCCCGCGGACGGTCGAGGACGGATGCCGATAGTGTACCGCTTCAGACCGCGTCGCGAGTAGCCGCCTCCCATACCGCATGGATCCTAGCAACTGTGGCCACGAACACCGACGCTCAAGGGGGAGGCCGGGTGGCCCGCTTCGGTCCATCCGCGTTGTGGCGGCGCGGTCGCAGGAAGCATCGGCTGACTCCCCTTTGCTTCGCCATCGCGTGATCGCGATTCCACGGTGGCTTTGGCCGGTGCCGGAGGGGCCGACGCCGGCTGAATCGGGGGTCGTCAGGACCGCCCGCCACCGGAGTTCGCGGTGGGCTTACGACGAGTCGTTTCCCCCGACAAACTCACTGACGAACGCGTTCGCGGGAGCATCGATCAGCTGCTCCCGCGTCCCGCTTTGGACCATGCGGCCGTGGTCGAGGATCCAGACCGTCGCGCTGAGGGCCGACACATCCCGCACGTCGTGCGTCACCACGATCGCTGGCCGGGCAAACGTGGCGAGATGCTCGGCGAGAAATCGTCGTACCTGGCGACGCGCCGCGGCGTCCAAAGCCGCCAGCGGCTCGTCGAGGAGCAGCAAATCGGGTTCCAGCACGAGGGCCCGAGCCAAGGCCACGCGTTGCTGTTCGCCACCGGACAGCTGCGCGGGGGGTTCGTCCTCGAGTCTGGCGCAGTCCAGTCGCCGCAGGATCGCGCGGGCGCGGGCGTACCGTTCGTCGCGAGGCAGCGCGTTCGAGCCGGTCGAGAGGCCAAACGCCACGTTGTCGAGCACGCTAAGGTGCGGAAACAAGGCGTAACCTTGCGGGACATAGCCCACCCGGCGCGCTTCGGCGGGGACCCAGATCCGTTCGCGGGTGCTCGCCACGACTCGCCCACCGATCACGATCTCGGCCTGATCCGGCACGACGGCGCCGGCCAGCGCGCGTAGCAAGGTGGTCTTGCCGCTGCCGTTCGGCCCGACGAGCGCCACGGTGCCGGACGGGCCGCACAGGTTCACATCGAGGTGGAAGGGACCGCGACGGAGGCTGAGCTCGGCTCGCCACGCGTTCATGCTCCGCTGCTCTTGGCCCGAGGCCGGGGCTTGGCATGGGTCTTGGTCGCGCCGAGTCGTCCGGCCGACCGTAGACCGACTAGAACGGCGCCACCCATCACGACCAACATGAGCGAAAACCCGATGGCGAGTTGGACGTCGGATTCGAGCGCGGAGAAGATGGCCAACGGCATGGTCTGCGTCACGCCCTCGCGGTTCCCGGCGAACAGGAGGGTCGCTCCAAACTCTCCCACGGCCCTCGCCCAGGCCAGACCGGCCCCGGTCAGCAGCCCCGGCCGCGCCATCGGGAGCACGATGCGGACGAATGTGGCACTCGGAGACGCGCCGAGCGTCCGCGCGACCACGACGGTGTCGGGGTCGATGTCGCGAAAGGCGTTGGCGGCTGCCTGCACGAAGAAAGGGGCCGAGACGACGACCTGCGCCAAGATCACCGCGTAGACGGTAAACGGCAGCGCGAGGCCGAGTCGGGCCAGCGCGGGGCCCAGCGCGCCATCGCGTCCGAACACCGCCAGTAAGGCGACGCCCACCACCGCCGGTGGGACGACGATGGGGACGTGCACCAACAGCTCGCAGATTCGCGCCAGGCGATGGCGAGACGAGGCCAGCCACCAGGCGAGCGGAGTGCCCGTCGCCATCACGATGGCCAAGCTGACGGTGCTCGTGAATAAGCTGACGCGGACGGCCGGTCCCAAGCGTGGATCGGCCAGCGCGACCGCGAGGTCATTTGCCGACACCGACACCACGAGCGCGACCAGCGGGAGGGCGAGCAAGGCGATCAGCAATGTGCCTAGCGAGCCGCCGGCGGCTCTTGTCAGCGATGCCCCGTGGCGCGTCAAGGGACCTCGGGAGTGAACCCGTAGCGTTGCCAGGTGATGGCCGCCGCCGGCGTCTCCAGGAACGCCGCGAACGTGGCGGCATCGTCCGGGTGCGGTGCGTCGGACAACACCGCAACCGGGTAGCTGGTTGCGAGGTTGAGTTCCGGGGGGATGGGGACGAGCTTGAGCCGGTCCGACGCCAAGACATCCGTGCGGTAGATGATCGCCGCGTCGGCTTCACCCATCTCGACTTTCGCGCGCACCAGTCGGGTGTTGTGCTCGCGCGAGACGACGCGTTGCCGCACCCGGTTCACGAAGGCGGCACCGTAGCGCGCCGCGGCGGCCGAGAGGATGGTCTCCGCGTAGGCGCCCACCGGGACATCGCGGCTGCCCAGGACGATGCGCTCAGCTCGCTCCAAGTCGCCGAACCGCCGCAGATCGGGGGCGCTTCGCGGGGAGACAGCGAGCACCAGCTCGTTGTGGGCGACGGTGCGGCTGGTCGTGACCAGCCCGCGACGGCTCAGGTCCTCGACATAGCTTGGATCCGCGGGCAGCAGGACGTCTGCGGCCGCTCCGTGCTGGATCTGGAGGCGGAGCACCTGGCTGCCCGCGAACACGGTCTGCACGTCGACTTGGGGGTGGGCGCGTTCGAAGTCGGTTTCGATCGCGCCCAGCACTTCGGTGAGCGAAGAGGCCGCGAAGACCGTCAGCTCGACGGACTCGGTGGTCGCGTGGGCGCCGGAGCGGCAGCCCGTGGCGATCACGGGCAACAGCCACGCGAGCGGGCGCAGGTAGGTCTGAGGGGCGGTCACCGGATCGCTGGACCAAAGGACGGGTCGTTGGCTACCCAACACAGTGTAGAGGAACCGGAAGAGGTCGAGCCGGCGCAAAAACCGCCGTTCGTCGTGCCGATGGCCTCCGGGGCCGCAACGACGCCGATGGACGGCGGGCTAGAGTAAATCGGTGGCGATCAGCGAATGCGCATAGATCCCTCGGGGATCTTGCAGGCTCAGAACCTCCAGGGTTGGCGTGGTGTGTAGCCAACGGGTCGCCCGGTCGATGAGCGACTCAGCCCCGTCGGACGGCCCGGCCGACGCCGGCGTGCGTCGCAAGATCTCTTGCAGCAGCCGTTCGCTGGCATCGGGTTCGCGCTGCACGTAGACCACGCGAGGCTCGTCGCCGAGGCCGGCGAGCCTCGCGGCGGCCCCGATCGCATCGTCGAGGCGCCCCAAGTGGTCGACCAGGCCCTCGGCGAGCGCATCTTGCCCACTCCAGACTCGCCCTTGGGCGACGGCATCCACTGCTTCGCGGTCCATGCCTCGCGCAGCGCTGACGTGGTCGAGAAACCTCGCGTAGCTGTCTTCGACGCCGAGTTGCATCATCGCGGCCTGACGCGGATCGAGGCCGCGGGCCGACGACGGCGCGGCCAAGGACGCGGTGGCGACGCCATCGACGGTGATGCCGACCTCCGCGAGCGGTCGCTCAAAGGTGGGAAACATGCCAAACACGCCGATCGATCCCGTGAGCGTCGTCGCGCTCGCCCAGATCTCATCCGCCCCGCACGCGATCCAGTACCCCCCGGACGCGGCGACGCTGCTCATCGAGGCGACGACCGGTTTCCCGGCGGCGCGAGTTTGCTCTAGTTCGCGCCGTATCACCTCGGATGCGAATGCACTGCCGCCCCCACTGTCGATTCGTATCACGATGGCTTTGATGTCGTCATCGTGTCGAGCTTTTTGGATGAGGGCGGCCGTCGAGTCGCTGCCGATCTGCCCCGCCGTGCGTTCGCCGTTGGCGATGGCGCCCCGGGCCACGATCACCCCGATCGCCGGTTCGGACCGTCCCTCGAGCAGCGACGTGGCCCGGCGGTGGGCGGCGAGGAGGGTCGATGCAGCCACCTGCCGGGGTTTGTGTGTCTCCGGGTCTTCTCCTACCAGCTCCACGAGGCGCGCACGAACCTCGTCACGGGTGACGACGCCGTCGACCAGGCCGGCATGTTGTGCCGCGAGGGCCGTGTCTCCCCCGGTGGCGGTCACGTGCTGGTCGAGACGGTCCGCGTAGTCGCGCACAGCCTTCGATGACAGACCCCGCGCTCGCGCGACGTCGTCGAGATAGGCGGTCCACAAATCGTCCATCCAAGCCCGATTCGCGGACTTCGCTTCGGGGGACATCGAAGACGCGAGGTACGGTTCAACGGCGGACTTGAAGGTCCCCACTCGAAACACGTGCCAGTTTAGGCCCAGCCGATCGATCGCATCTTTGAAGTAGAACCGGTAACGGCTCAAGCCCGTCAGGGCCACCGCGCCCATCGGATGGACGTAGACTTCATCCGCGTGGGCGGCGAGGTAGTAGCCGGGTTGCGAGTAGCTGTCGGCTGTCGCGATGACCCGCTTGCCTGCCTCGCGAAACGAGCGCAAGGCCGCCCCCACATCCTGCAGTTTGCTGAGACCCGTGGGCCGAAGATCGCTGGTATCCAACACCAACGCTTGTACCCGGTCGTCGTCACGCGCGAGTTCAATGGCCGTGATAACGTCCCGCAATAGCGTCTCCGCGGCGTTCGGTGTGGCGCCGCGAGGGTCCATGAGGTTCCCCAACGGGTTGGGGCCGCGGAGCTGCTCGACCAGGGTGCCTTTGGGGGAGAGCGTCATCGCCGTTGAGTCGGCGATTCGCGGTTCGCGGTCGGCCAGCAACCAAACGGCCACGGCCACGAGCACCGCGACGAACAGCAGGTTGCTGGCCGCCCGACGCGAATGATCGACGGCGCGGTACAGGCCACAAAGCGCGGCGATTCCCCGCGCTCGCCATCGGGGTCGGGGCGAAGGCATCGTCTACGTCTTGTCGCCCTCGCAGCGGCGCGACCGGAGACGATCGGGGCGGCGGGGCGGCGTGATGAGGCCGCGGTCACGGACCGCGCGGCGGGAGAACGACTGCATCGCTTGGCTATGCTAGGGGCGCAGGGCCGGCCCCGTAAACCGGTCCGCGCAAGCGCCGGGTAAGCGGTGCTGATGGTCCGCTGCGCGGTGGATGACGTCGACCCGGCGATTGCGTAGGGTCCGGCGGTGAGCGAGTCTTCCCATCTTCGCGCGAGCTTGGCGGCGATGGCCGTCTTCCTGGCGATGGGGCTGTGGCTCGAAGCCATGTTCGGTCTGCGGGCACAAGGCTGGATCGACGTGCCGTTTCGCCGGGAGTTTCTGCGACTCGGCCACGCGCACGGGGCCATTTTGGGTCTGGCCAACGTTGCGCTCGCGTTTTCCCTGCAGCGACTGGGCACGCCGTGCCGGTGGGCCCGACGGGCGCGCGCGGCGGGGCTCTTCGGCGCCGGTCTGGTCGGCCTGGGGTTTTGTGCCGGTGGGCTGTGGCCCGCACCGGCGGGTCCGGGCAACTGGGTCTACGCCGTACCAGTCGGCGCTATCTCCACGCTGGCGGCGTTGTTGATCGCCGTCGTCACCCGGACGGACGACTGATCCCCGACACGCGCGGCAGATCGTTCGTCACCAGACCTTCGCGGAGCAAGGTGAGCCGGGAGCCGAGTGTGGGACAGTTGGGGTTCGACTTGTGACGCGAACTCGCCTCCAACGTCCGGGCCGACTGTAGTAGACCGCGGATCGTCGCATCGTCGGCGCCCGGGAAGAATCGTCGAGCCGGCGCCACGAACCGGTCGAGATCCGACGCTCGCGGGGAAAACAAGCCATCGTCGATGCTGTCGAGAAACCGGCTCATCGACTCGATGGTGCCGACTTTGGTGTAGTCGCCCGTGTCCGCGTCGATGCGCGAGTAGGTCCAGCTGACCCCAGTGAGTTCACGCAGCTCGTCTTCGTCATTGTGGACGTCGCCAATCCCTTGGAGATCGGGGGTCGGCGTAGCGTCGAGGATCGACCGGGGCACCCCGAGCGCTCGCGCGAGCTGATAAACCTCGCCTTTGGCCAACATCGCGATCGGATTGCTATCGACCTCGCCGTCGCCTCCCTTCTGGTAGAAGCGGATGAAACGATCTTCACACTCGTTGCCGGTGCCGTGGCGAATTCCCCCGCCGGTCAATCGGTTGAGGCCCCGACCCACCGGCGCGCGGAAACACGAGCGAAACGACCCCAGCACGGTGCCGTCGGCAGCACAGCGGGCGTCGATGGCCGCGTCGTCGAAGCCGGCCGCGGAGAGACTGGCCCGCATGGCGCGAAGGGTCGCATCGAAAGCCGCGGTGAGATCGATCTCGACCAATGGCACGTCAAACGCGTTCGCTGCCTCGCGGGCGCGGGTCAACGCGCCGTCACTCGAGTGGATGCCGAGGTACGCCGCGGTGATTCGTGCGGGCCCGATCGCACGGGCCAGCAGACCGAGCATCGCGGCAGAGTCCACGCCGCCGGACACATCGAGCTCGGCGCGGTCGATGCCCGTCTCGTGGTGGTAGTTCCGGATCGCATCGACTCGTTCACGGACGAGGGCGGCAGCATCGACCACAGGCATCGTGCGAAGTATGGTGCCACAGCCTGCCTCAGGGCAGACGGGGTCCGGATGGCAGATGGGGTCCGGCCCGCGAGGGCATCGAGGTGACTCGTCGATCTCGGGGGTCTCTGGTCGCTTGGCTCGAGTTGGCGCTTCGTCGTGACGGCGACGCATCCACCCGCGCTGGCTCGGCCCCGCCTGGCCGGGCGCTCGGGCCGGCGTCGGCCGGCGCGGGCCGGGGTCGGTGGTTTCGGTGTGGGTTTCGGTGTGGGTCCGCCCACGACGTTTCGCGACTGCGCTCGCGGCGAACCAGGGGCTGCACGGGCCCGAGCGCGGCACATCGGCGCGTCGAACCGAGGTTGTCCGTTCTGGCCACGGTCGTTGGGCCATTGCCGCGATGGACCCCACCCCCCATGTTCAAAGAGGATCCTCGCGCCGTACCCATGAACGCCAGCTCCACGGTAAAGCGGTCGGAGTCCGGGTCCGGCCGCTCGGTTGTCGTCTACACGCACAGCGGCGACCCGCCAATTGAAGACGCGGAGCTCGTCAAGGCTGTCCAAGGCGGTGACACGATTGCCTTTCGCAGACTCTACGAGCGTCACGCAGAAGAGCTTGCTCGCTTGGTGTTTCGTATCCTCGGAAGCAACGCCGAGGTCGACGATGTCGTCCAAGAGTCATTCGTTATCGCGTTCGAGCGCATCGCTAAGATTGAACAGCCGCAGCAGTTTCGTCGTTGGCTCACGACGATCGGCGTGCGCCGCTGCTGGCGACGGCTCCGGCGGCAGCGCTTTCGGCACGCGGTGCGGGGGCTTTTGGCTCATACCGCTCCGGCCGCGTCAGATCCGGACGCGCTTGGGCCTGCCGACGAGCTCTGGGACGTGCTACGCCAGCTCCCACCTGACTTACGAATCCCGTGGATCATGGCGCGCGTCGAACGGCGGCGTCTCGACGATGTCGCAGACGCCTGTGAGGTCTCTCTCGCAACGGTCAAGCGTCGCATCGCACTCGCGCAAGAACGGATCGACCGGAGGTTAGCTCGTGAATGACTCGACGATCGAAACGGCAGGTATGAAGTTCGACTGGACCCCCGCACGTGAGGCCGCAGTCTGGGCGCGCATCGACTCCGAGATCGAGTCGCGCCAACTGTCCACGGCCGGGCGGCGGTGGTTCGCGCCGGCGGTGGCGACTGCCGGTGCCGCAGTGGTCGTCGCGTTCCTGTGGTTTGGCGGCGAGCCGTCCGTCGTCAAGCCCAGCGCGCCACTGGTCGCCAGCGTCACCGCCGACGCGGCTGCGCCCGCTGTCGCGCCGACACGTCCCGTTGCGGTCGCCGTGCCGCCGAGTCCCTCGTCGGCCCCCGAGTTGAGCGTGGTGGGTTCGCCGACGACGATGCGCTGGCCCGATGGCTCGACCATCGCGCCCGAGTCTGCTGCCGACGTGACGGTCGACCATCCAGAGGCGGCGCAGGTGCTGGTGGCCCATCGCGGGGGAGCGGCCGAATACGTCGTGGAGCCCCAAACCGCGCGCACCTTCATCGT
>QKPP01000241.1:9526-21780 GCA_006508105.1 Myxococcales bacterium FL481
CGTCGGCTCGATCGAGCTGCGAGTGGCCGGCAGCGTGCGGGTCGAACGGGCGGCAACCAGCGTTTCGCTGGTGGTGCATCGCGGGCAGGTGGCGTGGGACGACGCCGCCGGCCAGACGAACGTGGTGCGGGCCGGCGCGGCGATCGAGCTGCCGCTGACGGTGGCGAAGTCGCGGCGTCGGGTGCGAAAGGCGTCGGCGAGCGCTCGCGCCGGCAAGGGACCGGCTACCGGCGGGAGCGAACTGGCGGATGTGGCTCCCGCGGAACCGTCGATCTCGTTGCTCGAGCAGGCGGACGCGGCGCGCCGAGCACGTCGCTTCGACGAGGCGGCGGGTCTACTGCGCCGTCACTTGGCCCAGCATCCGAGCGGATCCTCCGCCGCAAGCGCGGCGTTCACGCTGGGCTTGGTCGAGCGTCAGCGGGGGCGCGCAGCGGCGGCCGCGGATGCGTTCGCGCGCTGCCGCCGGCTGGACCCGATGGGGGCCTTGGCCGAGGACGCCTGGGTCGAGGAAGCCGAGGCGTTGGCCGCTGCGGGTCGGGGTGAGCGGGCCGCAGCGCTTGCGCGTCGGTACGTGAGTGGGCGACCCTCTGGGACCTATCGCGTCCGCATGAAGCGGTTGCTCGACGACTGACCCGAATGCCCTCCCTGCTCGTTGCTGCGCTGCTGAGCCTGTCCACTCCGCCCGCAGCCGCGGCGGCGAGCACCACGGTCACGCTGACCGAGTGCGACGATGTGAACCGCGATCGGTTCGTGGCGCAACTCGAACTGGAGCTGGGCCAAAACGCGGCGTCGGCGACGCAGGCGTTGGGGGTCACGCTGCAGTGTGCCGCGGATGAGGTCCGGATCGAGGTTCGCGATCCCGCGACTCAGAAGCTCGTGGCGCGGGTGATCCCCGCTCCGCCGCCCGATGCGGCCGAGCGGGAGCGGGTGTTGGCGTTGGCGACATCTCGCCTGATCCTGGCTTCGTGGCTCGAGCTCTTGCTAGAGCAGGAATCGGCCAAGACCGCCCCAGATGCTCCGCCGAGCGATGTGGAGCCTCAGTGGACCCTCGCTCGGTCCGCGTTGCAGTCGACCCCCCCACGCCCGCCGGTTCCGCGCTGGCGATTGGTGCTCGCTGGAGGAGGGGCGGGTCGCGGGCTCGGTCGGGAGCTGTGGCCGAGCTTGGCCGTGGCCGGCGGCGTTGCCATCGCGGTCACGGCCGGTTCGCCGGGAGATCGTGTGCCGCGAGTGTCGGTGGATCTCGGAGCGGCCTACGAACGGGCCTGGACTCGGCGCGAGCCTGGGAACGTGGTCGCCGAGCACGTTCTCGGGATCGCGGGGGCTCGGTGGTACAGCGCGCCGGATCGCTTCTTCGGCGCGGGCGCGGGGATTGTGGCTGGCGTGGGGTGGGGTCGTGTGCGCGGCTTTCCGACAGACACCAACGTCGCCTACGCGGCGACCGACCTGGTGGCCGACGTGCGCGCCGTGGGCGGCCCTCAGCTGCGCTGGAAGGCGCTCGCCTTGGAGTTGGAGTTTTTCACTGGGATGGCATTTCTGGCGCCAACCGGTCTGGTCCCGGGCGAGTCGTCCAGCTCGACCCACGGCCTGCTCGCCGGTGCGTCCCTACGGCTGATGAGCACCCTCGGTGGCGTCTGAATGCGACGAATCGGCTCCGCGTGGGCCATCGTCGCCGCAATCGGGATCTCCACACGCGACGACGCCGGCGCGCGTTAGCGTCGCCGGCGTTGTCCGAGCGCTCGGAGAGCGAGGGGCTATTCGTCGTCCCAGTCCCCGTCGTCCCAGTCTTCATCGCGCGCGCGGCTGCGCCCCGGACCTTTCGGCCCGAGAAACCGGACGAAGTTCGCCACGATCTCGGTGACGAACCGCGCCTGCCCGCCGTCGCGGTCGTCAAACCGGGTCGTGTTGAGGTGACCTTTGACGAGTACCGGACTGCCTTTGCTCAGATGCTTGTTGCAATGCTCCGCTTGGCGTCCCCAGACCACGACCCGGTGCCACTGCGTTTCCTCTTGCTCGTGTCCGTTCGGATCGCGCCAGCGACGATTCGACGCCACGCTCAGTCGGCAGACCGACTTCCCGGACTGGGTCTGTCGATAGTCCGGATCGCGCCCGAGATTCCCACTAATGATTGCGATGTTGATGTCCATTTCGTCCTTTGGGTTCTGCTTGAGGGCTCAACGCGACGTCGTGGGGTCGCGGTCGCAGAGCCCGCCGCCACTGGGCGGCAGCCGAGTGTACGCTGCTTTCGCGCGGTCGGTTCCGCCGCTTCGTGCGGGGTTGTCGCGGGCGTCACCGGCAGGCACGAGCCCCGCCCGCGTGAGGTTGCGAACGCTCGCACGGCGGCGGGCGGCGGCCCTCGTTCGGCGCGGTCCCACGGTGATCGGAGCTAGCCCGGCGACGGTCCAGGGCGTGTTGCGTCGAGCAACCGGTCTCGTAAGCCCGTGGCTCGCGAGACGGTTCGTCCGATCGACGCAGCGATCGTCGCGGCCGTGCCCACCACGGTGACGCGACGCCGCGCGCGGGTGACCGCGGTGTACAGCAGCTCGCGGGTCAGCAGTGGCGTGTCTTCTTGCGGCAGCACGATCGCGACGTCGTCGAACTCCGAGCCTTGCGATTTGTGAACCGTCATCGCGAACACTGGCTCGTATGCGGGCAGCCGGCTCGCCGCGATGCGGCGTGGGGCCTGGCCGACTTGTGCCGCCGGGAAGTACACCACACGGCGGGAATCCTCCTCGGTCTCCACGCCGATGTCGCCGTTGAACAGGCCGAGGGTCACGTCGTTGCGGGTCACGAGGATCGGGTGGCCAGCCGGCTGCGGACCGAGGTGCCGTTGGATCGCCGCATTGATGGCATCGACACCGCGCGGGCCCCCGCGCAGGGGGGCGAGGACGCGAAACGCGTCCAGCTGCCGCAGGGCTTGGGCCGACGAGCTGGCGCGGTAGTTCTCGCTGGCTTGCTCGACGAGTGATCGCGGGAGGCCCGGCCCCGAGGACGGATGCCAGAGGACCGCGTCTGAGTCCCCGTCGGCGAGCACGACCATCGCCGCCTCGGGGTCGCCGCGGCGGATGGCGGCGGCGAGGGCTCCGATCCCGCTGCTGGGGTCAAAGCGATGGCTATGGGTCAGCTCGGTGAAACAGTCGCCGACGGTGCCGGTGCGTCCGACGAGCTGTCGACCGGCAGCACAGATATCGCCGAACACTGCGCCCGCTTCGACCGATGCGAGTTGGTCGGCGTCGCCCAGCATCACGAGGGTGGTGTCGTCGGCGACGGCGTCGAGAAGGCGGCGAGTCAGCGCCAGATCGATCATCGACGCCTCGTCGACAATCACTACGTCGTCGGGAAGGGGGTTTTCTCGGTTGTGGCGAAAGTCCAGCGCCAGGTCGCCGCGCGGACCAAGGGCACGGTGGATCGTGGCGCTTCGCAACGGCAATGCTCGTGATGGCAGGCCCTCGGTGTGGAGGCGGTGCTCTCCCGCCCGAACGGCGGCCTCCAGCCGCGCGACGGCTTTGCCGGTGGGGGCCAGCAGCGCGACGCTTCGGGGCCGCGGAGAGCTGGCTTGCATCATCGTCGCGAGCAAGCGCACGACCGTCGTGGTTTTGCCCGTCCCGGGCCCGCCGGCGAGGATGAGCAGCCGTCGTGTGCAGGCGAGCTCGGCGGCCCGACGGGATGCGTCACGCTGACCGTCGGGAAACAACACAGCGAGGCCGCTGGCGAGGGCCTCCGCATCCGCGGCCGGCGGCCGGGCTTGGGCGCGACGCCGCAGGGCGTGGGCCACCGCCGTTTCGTGGTCGAAGTACCGCGCGAGATAGAGGCGGTCGGGCGCGGCGAAGACGAGTGGCTGGGAGCCGTGCGGCTGCCAGCGCGTGGTGACCATCGGGCTGTCGCTCAGCATGCCCGGCCAGTCGATGGGTCCCGACTCGGCGAGATGGTGCCCGACGATCTCCGGAATCGATCGCAGCGACAAGCAAACGTGGCCTCGGGCCACCGCCCGACTGGTCAGCGCCGTCGCGAGTTCGAGTTCCGGTCGCGTCTCCCCAGCGAGGCGGACCATGCTTGCCGCGAATTGCCGATCGAACGGCGACAACACGCCATCGCGGACGAGTGCGTCGAGTTGTTGTGCGGACGAGATCATGCGTCTCGCCCCCCGAACAAGCTGTCGAGCGCGTCGAGTTGCTCGGCGGACAGCGGGTCGCGGAAGACTCCGGCCTCGCGGTCCGGCTGCATGCCCCGGAGAAACAGGTAGTAGACGCCGCCGAAGTGGCGATGCGGGTCGTAGTCGCGTCGGCGCAGCCGCAAGTGGCGGTGGAGAGCGACAGCGTAGACCAGATACTGCAGTGGGTAGTGATGGCGCACCATCTCCGCCCAGATCCCCGTGGCGTCGTACGCTTGCGGGCCCGGTCCCAGCTTGTTCGACTTGTAGTCGACGATGAAGTAGCGGTCGTCGTGTTCGAACACGAGGTCGATGTAGCCGCGCAGGTACCCGGCGAGCGGCGGGAAGGACAAGCGCGAGAGCGCCTCGGCGTAGCGCGCGAGAGGGACTTGGCCGAGGCCCGCCAGCGTTCGTCGGACCAGCGAGACCTCAAGCGGGGGCGACCCGTGGCGCACGGGGAGGGCGAAGGGCATTTCGTCCACGCGTTGCGCCCGGTCGAGGTCACGCAGCGCGGGCACGCTGCGGTGGGGATCGAGCGGGGTGTCGAGGACGTCGCCGATGGCGGCGGCGACCGACTCCAGCGGTTCGTCGGCGAACCCGTAGCGCTGGGCCAACGGTTGGATGCTCTGGAGCAAGTCGTCGGGATCTCGGTTCGGGAAATCGATGGCTTCGAGGATCTGGTGAAAGAACTCACCGGCACGCGCGCCGCCGGGAAAGCTCTCGATCGCGCGCGGACGAAGATGAGGATGGAGTTGCGCTCGCTCGTCCGGCACGGCGGCATCGTGATCTCGCTCGTCGCGGCGGTGGTGCACCAGCGCGGAGAAGCTGCTGCTCCGCCACGGCCCCTGCAGAGCTCGAGTCACCGGTCGCGGACGGCCGACGACAACGGGAGTGGACCGGGGCGAGAGTCGGGCTTCGGGGCCCGCTGCCGAGGTGGCTAACCGGACCCGAATCTGCTCAGGCGCCGTCGCGGCCAACCGTTCGAGGTCCTCGGCGATGGCAGTCGGACCTTGCCTGACCAGCTGATCGAGGTGTTCTCGCGTCGTCTCCAACGCCTCGCTCGGTGTGGGCACGGTCGCCGAGGCCGGGGTGGCGGAGGCGGACCGCTCCGCGTCGACATAATGCAGCAGGTAGCCGAGGGCAGACCACGAGACACGGCAGGTCGGCGACCAGTACAGCGTGCAGCGGTGCTTGGCTCGCGTCACCGCGACATAGATCAAACGAAGCTCCTCGGCGAACGCCTCGTGCTGCGCCGCTTGGGTGTGCGCGTCGAAGTCGGGCGACCCCAAGTCCAGCGTCAGCGCGTGATCGTGCTTCGCATCGTGGAACTGCGGCCAGGTCGAGGCCTTGCGGACACCCGCGCCGACGTATGGACAAAACACGATGGGATACTCGAGCCCTTTGGCCCGATGGGTGGTCAAGATCTGCACGGCGTCGGCGTCGTCCTCGAGTCGCAGCTGCGACGTGTCGCCGACTTCGGCCGCTCGCTCTCGCGCGTCGTCGCGTAGGCGCTCGAGCCACTCCAACGCGGCCGTGGGGCCGAAGCGCCCGTCGCTGCAGGCGCGCTCCAACAGATCGCTCAGGTGCAACAGGTTGGTGAGCATGCGAGTTCCGCCGACGAGGCCCAGCAGGCGCCGCTCGACGCCGGCCGCTGCGAATAGCTCGTCGAGGGCCCGGTAGCAGCCGCTGCGGCGCCAGGTGTCGGCGGCTTGGCGGAAGCGGATCGTCCAGCGCTCGAAGTCGGCGTCGGGCATCATCGCCAACTCGACGGCGTCGCAACCGAGTGCGAGCGTGGCCGCGGCCGCGCGCAAGGCCGCGCCGTTTTGCGGGTCGTCGATGGCGGCCACGATGCGAAGCAACTCATCCGCTTGCGGCGTGTCGAACACACTCGAGTTGGAATGCAAGACGGCGCTGATTCCGGTGTTCGCGAGTTCGGCCTGCAACGCGGTCGCCTGCCGGTTGCTGCGGGTGAGCACGGCGATGTCTTGCGCGCGCACTGACTGCCGGTCGATGTGGAGCCCGGACTGGAGCAAAGCGGCAATGTCGGTCACACATTGTTGGGTGCACGCCTGTTCGGCGGCGGACGCTTGGGGAAACCACGTGTCTTGGTCGGTCACCACCACAACCTCGAACGGGTGGCTGAACGCTCGGTCGCCGTGGAGCTGGTCGCGAGCATCGGGTCGGGCTTCCACGGGGTGGAACACCAGCTCATCGATGGCGAAGGCGCGCTCGGGACGGCCGAACAACGCGTTGGTGGCCGCGATCAGCCCCGGATCCGAGCGCCAGTTCGTCGCCAGACCGTGGGTGCGATCGGTGCTGGCCGACGCCGCCCGCAGGTAGGCGAACAAGTCCGCGCCGCGGAAGGCGTAAATGGCTTGTTTCGGGTCTCCGATGAGGAACATCGGGCGACGCTCCGGCCAGGCGCGGCGAAAGATGCGAAACTGGGTGGGATCGGTGTCTTGAAACTCGTCGATGAGCGCGGCGCGGTACTGGTCTGCAATACGGCGGCGCAGGGCCTCGCCCTGTTCTCCTTGCAAGGCGAGGTCGACCTCTCGCAGCAAATCGGCGTAACTTTGTTGGCCGCGTTCGGCCTTGTACCGCGCGAGCTTCGGGAACACGGTTTCGATACACCGACGTTGTTGGCGTCGCACGAAAGCGGCGGCGGCCTGCGCCAGTTCGACGTCGCGTTCGACGAGCTCGCCCACGGCGTGGAAGAAGGGATGCTCGGGCGCTCGCTGGCCCTTTCGCGTACCGGCGGCGAGGCCTTGCGGGGTCAATCTGCTCGCCGTCTTGGCGGTTTCAGTGGGTTTGCGACGAGTCCCGACCGGGTCGGAGAAACGACCTGCGCTTGGCAGGGAAAACCACGCGTCGATCTCTGCGGGCCAGCGTCGAACCGACTCGGGTCGATACTTGTTCCGGTTCAGCTCAGCTGAATCCAAGGCGGTCATCACCTCGGTTCGGTGCTCGCGCCACAACTCGCGCGCGCGGTGCCAGGCGCCGAGCCACGACTCGAGGGGGGGCCCGAGCGACGGGTCGTCGTCACCGCCGAGCACGGTGAGTTTCGGGTCGTTGGCGACGTCGTGCATCAACTGGATCAGCTGGCGAGGTACGAGACCATGGTCACGACAAAACGACGCGATGGGCACCGGCAGCGCGGGGACCAGGCCGGACCAAAAATCGTGGACCGCTCGCTCGACGAGCGGCTGATCGTCTGGGACGATCTCCGCGTCGAACAAACTCCCGGTCTCGAATGCGCCTTCGGCCAAGAGGCGCTGGCAGTAGCCGTGGATGGTGAAAATCGCGGCGCTGTCGAAGTCGGCGACGGCTTGGCGCACGCGCGTCGCCGCTTCTTCCCGGGCGCGGCCGCGTCCGATCCGACGCACGAGGTCGGTGACGAATGGGTCATCCGATCGCCGACCGGCCAGCGCAGCGGCAAAGACGTTCAATCGATCCCGGATCCGCTGGCGCAACTCGGCGGTCGCCGCTTTGGTGAACGTGACGACGAGAATCTGGGAGACGGTGAGCCGTTGCTCGGCGACGAGGCGTAGATACAGCCCGCCGATGGTGTACGTCTTGCCCGTCCCGGCGCTGGCTTCGACGAGCTGCGTGCCCGCGAGGGCGACTTGCAGAGGGTCGAGGTTGTTCATGTTGTCTTCGCGGCAAACAGCGGGTTGTACACGAGTGCAGCGAGGACCCACGCGCCGTAGCGATCATCAAGCGCGACGGAAACCGCCTCGGCATCGCTGGCCCCCGGGTGCATGTGGCGGGGACGTGGGTTGGTCCACGGGTCGCGTCCACGAAACGCGAGCTGGGTGTAAGGGTCGTCGGGGACGAGGCGCGCGAGGTCGGCCGTCGCATCAGGTCGCTCGGCTAGCCGGCGGGACCACGGGGGGACAAACGGGAGGGGCACGGTGGAGCCGACTTGCAGCCAACGCAGCAGTTCAGCCAAAATGCGCTGAGCGTCGGAGACGATGGCGAACGTCGTTGTGGCCACGCCGTGACCCTTTGCCGGGCGACCCACCAGTACGGATGGGGCATCGATCCAGCCGAGGGCACACGCCGCGAGGTGGGTGATCCACCAGCCGAGCTCGCTTGGGCCGGTGTCTCGCGTAAACTGGCGCCGGACGAGCCGATTGTCGCGGGTGATCGGGAGCGTGCCGACGAGGGTGGCCTGTTCGAGCTCGAGTCGAAAGCGTTTCGCCCGCGCTTCGCCGACAGCGGCAGGACCCGCGGCGGCCAGGCGTTCGGCGGCGAGACGGGCCTCGAGAAACTCGAGCTCGCCGAAGCTGCCGGTCGGCAGCTGGCCCGCGCCGCGCAGTTGGGCGCGCTGCGTGGTCCGATCCACGGACGACGCAACCGCGGCGAGGGATGCCGTGCCGAGACTCCAGCGTTCCAGCCCGTCGAGCTCGACCGGTTCGAACGCGCTGAGTTGTGAGGTGCGGGCGGCGAGATGCAGCCGCAGCGTGTCTCGCAAGAACCAGCGGGCAGGGTGACGGTAAAAGTCGACCAAGGCGTCGAGCGCAAGCGCGATGCCATCACGTGGCGAGGCTCGTGCCGGTCGGACGGGCTGCACCACGAATGGCGGCGCCACGGAACGCGTGGCGGGGATCGGTCCGTATCGCGGGCTGTAGGTGAACCGCCTTGGATCGTCGCCTTGCAGATACGCCGGCGCGAAGGGATGCAGCGCGTGGTGGGTGACGAGCTGCTCGAGCACCGACCGGCGGGATCGACCGCGGCCGGCCGGTACGAGGGTCTGATCCAGTACGTCGAGTAGCTCCGCGACCACGGTGGATGGCGGTCGTTGGCGGGTGTCGTGCGGGCTACGGCCCTGATAGGTGAGCAAGAGAGCATCGCGCGCGGCGAGGATCGCTTCCAGAAAGACGTAGCGGTCGTCGTGGCGCGGGTTTCGATCGCCCGGCTCGGGGTGCTTCGCGATCAGATCGAAGCTCGCCGTCCGGCCCGTGCGGGGGAACGCGTCGTCGGCGAGCCCCATCACCACCACCACCCGAAACGGAACGCTGCGCATGGGCGTGAGGCGGCAAAAGGTCACCCCGCCGGCGAGGAACGGCTGGGTTGGTACGGCATCGCGGACCAGTCGTTCGAGTTGCTCGACCACGCCGGCAAACCCGAACTCGGTCTGGCTTTCCGCCAGAGCGCTGCGCGACTCGAGTTCGTCGATCGCAGCTACGAGATGGTCGCGTTCCCGCGGGTGGTCGACGTCGACTGCCAACGTGGCGTCCAGCAGCTCGCGCAGCAGGTGGGCCCACTCCGCCGCGCGGCGCGGTTGAGCGGCGCGTTGGTTGAACTGAGAGAGGGTGTGCACAAGCTGCGCCAGTTGACCCACGAGGCGGGTGCTGTCGCCTTCGACGTGCGGGAGCGCGACGACGTCGTCGAGGGGGCTCGCTTCGTGCGTGACCGCGAGGCCGTAGAACAGCCGATCGAGGCCGAACTCCCAGGTGTTCGCCCGATCGGCGGGGAGATCGAACTGGGCCCGATGTTGCCCGTCGAGTCCCCATCGCACGTTGGCATCCCGGATCAGCGTGCGCAAACGGGGCACGTCGTTGTCGCGGAGGTCGAAGCGTCGAGCGATCGGAGCGTGCCCCAGCAAGTCCGCCACCTCGGGCGCGCTCAGCCTTCCGGACAGCGTACCGAGGAGGCGAAAGTAAGCCTTGACCAGGCCGCTTTGGTCAGCGAAAGGGCGATCCGCGACCTGATAGGGGATGGGGGCCGTGGACTGGTGGCCGAAGACGGCGTCGACATAGGGCGCGTAGGTTTCGATGTCGGGGGCCAGCACCACCACGTCGCGCGGTTCCAGCGAGTGATCACGCTCGAATCGAGCTCGCAACTGATCGTGCACCACCTGCACCTCTCGGAGTGCGGAGTGGCAAACGTGCACGCCGATTGAGTCATCCTCGGGGGACACAGCGGTGCGCTCGCGCGGCGAACGAGGCTCGCGCAACTTGAGCATATCGGACTGCAGCCGGGCCAGCGCACAGTGTTCTCCCGGGTCGACAAAGAGATCGTACGGGCCGTCGCGGTAGCCGACCTGTTCGAGCGCGGCGTGAAACTGTCGCCCGATTTCCCCAAGCGCCCCGAGCAGGCGGTGACCACGAGGGGCGTCAGTGGCGGTGTCCACGGCGGGGGAAGTCAAGGCGAAGGACACCGCGTCACTGCGCTGGACATCTCCCCAGTACTCGCGCGTCGGGGCGAGCACGAACAGATGCACGTCCACGTGCCGCGACAGTCCGCTGAGGACCTGCAAAAACGCCGGCGCGACGGTGGACAGTCCGAACACGCTGATCCGGCGGGGAAAACCTCGGGGCGGCGGGGGCGGGGCGGCGGATCGCCAAGCCGAGAGAAGAGCGCCAAACGGGCCGGGTGAGCCCTCCCGGGCCACGATCGCCCGCCACAGCACGCTTTGCCAATGATCGCCTCGGCCACGTTCCCACGACGCCAGCAGCTTGTCGCGACGGTAGTCCTGATACCCGTCGAACACGGCGGCGATTCTCGCCGCGAGGGCGAGGCGGCGGCGGTTCCCCGGGTCGTCCGCGAGGTAGCGGCGTAGTGGCACGCAGCGGGGATCGTCCAACAGTGGCGCTTGCAAGAGCTCGGCGATCGACCACATCAGCGTCTCCGGCTCGAACCGACGCGCGTCCGCGACGGAGGGGTTCGGCGCGGTTGACAGCCGTTCGAGCAGGGTTCGCGGGTAACAAAAGTCGGGATTGCACCAGGCACCCAGCCGCTTCGCCAGCTCATTGCCGAGCCAGCGTTCGATGCCGCGGCTTTGTACGACGATGCACTCCGGGACGAGCGGGGCGGCGACCGGCGTGCGGACGATATCGGCCAAGGCGCCCACGAGCGGCTCACCTCGGTTGCTACGGTGGACGTACACGCGCGCGCGGGACTATAGCCGCATCGGCGCGCCGCGGTGGGGAAGGCGAGGTCGCCGTGGACTCGCCTCGAGTCGGCGAAAGGGGGGGCCGCGGCGAGATCGACCGCTGGTGAGATCCTCCCTGGCTTCGGCGCGTTCCGGTCGGGAGCCGATGATTCGGACCGAATCGTCGTCGCCCGGGGCCTGCTAGACTCGAGGAAGTGGACGACGCAACGCGCACCCAGATCGAAGCCGCCGCCTTTCGCCGATTGGTCGCGCACTTTCGCGAGCGGACCGACGTGCAAAACATCGACCTGATGAACCTGGCCGGGTTTTGCCGCAACTGCCTCGCCAAGTGGTATGCCGCGGCGGCTGGGGAACACGGCGTCGAGCTCGACAAGCTCGAGGCGCGGGAGGTCGTGTACGGGATGTCGTACGAGGAGTGGAAGACGAAGCATCAGCGCTAGCGCAGGTCGCGAAGCGACGCGCCCCGCGGGCGCCGGCGGCCGGCGATTTGGCGGTCATCGCGGCAAACTTCGGGCGCACGGCGCTGGACGCCGTGTCGAGGGGGAGCGGGCGGCGCAATCGGTGCGCTTCGCATCGACGATTCGACCTCGGGGCTCCGGGCCGGTCGCGCTCACCCCACGGCGCACCGACGCCGACTCGCCGAGTCGAGCGCTGTCACTGGCGGTCCGAAGCGGCCCGGCGACAGACGTTTTGGCGAGCGGGCACACCGAGTCCCGCCGAGTCCCGCCGAGTCCCGCCGAGTCCCGCCGAGTCCCGCCCAGTCCCGACGAGTCCCGCCCAGTCCCGACGAGCCCCGCCGAGTCCCGCCGAGTCCGGCCGAGTCCTGCCGAGTCCTGCAGGGTCTGCGGTGGATCCCTGGGCCGGATCGTGACAACCCGCGGGTCTACCGATCAGGCGCGAACTCGCGGTTGTGTCCTCGCTCCACGACCCGCTAAACTGAGGTCAAATGCTATGCAAACGAGACCTCATGTCGGCTGGGTGGGTGGCTGGTGCAATCATCGCGGTCACGAGCTGCGGCTCGCGTGACGGCGGTAGCAGTGGCGACGGGCTTGCGGATGCGGGAGATGACGACAACGGGGATGACGACGGGGATGATGACGACGGGGATGATGACAACGGGGATGATGACAACGGGGATGACGACGACGGGGATGACGACGATGATGACGGGGATGACGACGACGGGGATGACGACGATGATGACGATGA
>QKPP01000081.1 GCA_006508105.1 Myxococcales bacterium FL481
ATGATGACGATGATGACGATGATGACGATGATGACGATGACGATGACGACGATGATGACGATGACGGCGATGACGACTCAGACGCCGTGGGCGATGAGGACGACGGCGGCACCGAGGACGGCGTCCCGGCCGTCCCAGGGGAAGGCAGCTGCGCATGCCGACCGAACCGTGGGACCGGCTTGCGATCGGCCGCGCTGCTGTTGGCTGGCGTGGTGTTCTGGCGCCGGCGCAGGACAACCGTGGGGTCGCCTCCGTCGCCTTGATCGTGGGTCGCTCCCGGGCCGCGGCACTCGGGCATGATCGTTGACTTGGGTCGTCAAGTGGCGGGGCCAAGTCCGCGGCACCGGCTCACGTTGCACGCCATGAGCCGTGCAACATCCGCAATCCGTGCCGAACGGTGTACGGGTCGGAACGCCCGGAGCGCTGTGCGCAGACGCGGGCCCCGTGCGGGGTCACCAGCCACAGCGCTAGCGTTGCGGCCGGCTTTGCGATTGACACCCCGTGAGACCGACGCAAAAAGGACGCGTCAACGGGCGGGGCCGCGACGCGAGGCTGACGTGGACGTCATCCGTCGGGCGTCAACTGGCGCGAAGCGAACGATGGCGCCCCGGTTGGCGTTCGAAAGGTGCAGGTATTCAGATGACGCAATTCGGCATCTCGGTCGTGGAATCCCTCCAAGGCGGTCTCGAGATCGGTGCCGCGCTCGTCACTCCGTTTCTTCGGTCGCGCCGTCTCCGATGGGGCGCGACGCCGCAGGAGGTCGAGCTCCGGCACCCCGGTGACGACCTGGTCCCGAATCCGAAGTGGGTCGCGAACCATGCCATCTCGATCCGCGCGACACAGGAACAGGTTTGGCCGTGGATCGCTCAGATCGGACAGGGCCGCGGCGGATTTTACTCCTACCAGGAGCTCGAGAACCTCGCCGGGTGCGGCATCCAAAACACCAACCGAATTCTCCACGAGCACCAGAGCATTCGAGTTGGTGATCCGGTCAGGATTCACGCGGATACGCCCCCGTTGACTGCGGCCATCGTCGACCGACCCACTGCGCTGGTGTTGTACGGTGCGCCCGCCGAGGGAGACGAGGCGGTCAGGCTCGCCACCAGTTGGGCGTTCCTGCTGCGCGAGCAGCCCAACGGCACGACCAGACTGATCTCTCGCACGCGATACGATCACCGCGATGGCCTTCGTTCCCGTCTGATGGGCGGGCCGTGGCTTCTCGAGCCGGTTGCATTCGTCATGGAGCGCAAGATGCTCAGAGTCATCAAATGCCTGGTGGAGCGCGACGCCCAGTGACGGGTTGTGTTCCCAGTGGCCCCGCGAGCATGACGTGGTCCACCATGAGATGACCCCAGCGCGTCGCGTCGTGATCAAACAGCTCGAGCTGCAACGTGTGGGAGGCAACGGCACTGAGCGGGTACGCGACCAGGCGGAACCGGTCGGAGTTCTCGCCCCGCCAGGTCTGTACCTCCCGTCCATCTGCGAGCAAGCGCAACCCCAGCGCGTCGGCCTTGCCGCCTGCGATGAGAAAGACCAAGGCTTGGTCGGGTTCGGCGACAAATGTCGGAGAGCGGGCAGTTCCGACCGGCACGTCGCCGTCTGTCGGGTGGTAGCTCGTCAACACTCCCGGGCCGACGTGGCCGTAGATCGGGGCTTGTCGGTGGTATAGTGCGTGGTCCCGGCGGTTGGTGATCGCCGTTCCTTCACGTTCCCATCCGTCGAAATCGTCTTCGAATCGCGCGAGGAACCGTTCGCCGTGGTACTCCTCGTCGTTGACGCGGAAGCGGTTGCCGGCCGCCTCACCAAGGTCGAAGCGGTGAACGGTACGAAGATCTCGGTGGGCGAAGCGATCGTTGGCCCATTGGTGATCTCCCACGTCGAACGGCATCCACAGCTCGTGGGCCACCTCCAGCGCGTAGTTGGCTGCAGCCAAGGCCTCCGCCTCGCTGCCGGCAGCGGGGCGCAGCAGGAAGTTGACCCCGCGTTCGTACAGGTAGTTCGCGGGGGGCCGTCGGTCGTGGGCGATGATTCGCTTGGAGTTCGGCTTTCTCACCCGGGTGCGGGCAACCGTCGCGTCTGTCAGGCCGAACGAGTCGATGAACGTCAGGTCCGGGACGTAAAACGGAGCGATGCCCACGACGCCGAGACGCATGGCGGCGTCGGTCGGGATCACGCCGCGCTCGGCCCGTTCGTAGGGCGCCCAGTCGGATCGTTGCAGCCGGGCGAACTCGCGGTGTTCGACGAACCGGGCCCCAACCGCGTGCTTCGTGTTCTGCCGCCGCAGATCGTTGGAAATCGCCACGAGAGCCGGCATCGCGGGCAAGCGGAGCAGCCAGCCGATGTTCCCGCGGTCGAGTTCGAGGTAAAACCCCTTGGTCTCTGGTCGGCCTTGCCTGCCCGCGCTCTTCACGAGCAGCGCGACTTGGATCGCGTTGGCATACAGCAGCACCGGGCAGAACAACCCCAGCGAGAGGACGGGGACCGACAGCCAAGCCGGCGACCGGCGTTGGCGCTTCATCCGAGCCTGCAAATCCGTCGACAGGTCGCAAATGCCCTGCGCGGTTGGAACGGCGAGGAGGGGCCAGTAGAAGTCGAGGGGACGAAACTCGAAGTGATCGCCCCCAATTCGCAGCAGATAGGCCATGTGAGCGAACACCATCAGTAGCACCAACGCGGGAGCGCTCCCTCCGGGTCGGCGCCAGCGTCTTCGGAGTGCCCATCCGGTCAGTGGAACGAGGAGGTAGAGCCCAGTTTCCAACACGGCCGCGACCAGATAGCGAAATCCCGACTCGTACCAAGGGCGAACGTGCTTCGCGTAGTAGGTGTTCGGGAGCCATTCTCCGTAGTAGCCACAACGAAATAGAAAGTGGGCGGCGACCAGTGCGGCGAAGGGCCCGAACAAAGCGACGAGGTCCCGCCAAGCGAACACCTGTCCGAGCGTGGTGTTCCGAATCGTGTGGTAGGCAAGACAGCACCCCGCGAGCATCAATCCTTCCGGGCGAGTGTAGGCCGCGGCGGCCAGGCAAAGTGAGATCGCAACTTGTGCGCCCCGTCGCTTGGGAGCGAAGGCCATACCGACCGTGGCGGCGACTACGTAGAATGTAAACTGGCGTGTCTCGAGTCCACTCGACGTCCAAACGGCGAACGTGGCACTCGTGCACACCAAACCGAGAGCCATCCATGCGATCAGGAGGCGTTGACGGCCCAGCGACGAGTGAGTGGCCCACACGAGTACCAAGGCCACGGTGCCGATGGTGTAGATCGAGGACAGCGCCACGGCGGCCGCCTCAGGCCGTACACCAAACAAGCTCCACAGACCGGCCAGTTCCAGCACCCACAAGAAATTCGTGTAGCCCTCGACGTACTCGCCGGGATTGAACACCAAACCCCGTCCCTCGATGAGATTGCGGACGTAGCGAAAGCTGATGAATGCGTCGTCACACCAAAACCAGGCGGCGCTCGACAGCCAGATGAGGCAGCCGAACCATGGCGCGAACGTGAGCACTTGCAGAGCAGTTGGGCGCTGGAGGGCGTGGCTCCGGACGGCGAGGCGCTTGGCGTTGGGGGAGTGTCCGGTCCCAGGCACGATAAGGCATGGTGGCCACGGCCTGCGGTTGAACGTCCATCCCCGTGAAACCAGGCTCCGCGTGAGCGGTTTGCAGTCACTCGGTCTCTCCCCCCCCCGGGTGAGGGGTTCTGGCCACGTCAGCGACCGCGACATCGGGTTGACGACCCCAAAGGGCGGTCTGTGTCCCCGATTTTTCGTCTCGACGCCTCGAGTGACGACGACCTAAAAAAAGTGCACGAGACGGTGCATTTTCGTGTTGACTGCGCGGAGCATAAAACTACACTTCCGGGTGTAATTTGTCCGGCCTAGCCACGCGGAGCTTCGCGCGGCGCGACACTGGACACCGGCGTCCGCGCCGAGAGGAGACGACCATGCAAGCAACCACTGTTCGACTACGTGATGTCCCCAGCCAACACCGTGACCTCCACGGTAAGACGGTCGTGTTTTCGGGCGGAACCGACGGAATGGGGCGCGTCGCCGTGGAGAAGCTGGCGAAGATGGGGGCGGATGTGGTGCTACTGGCGCGAAACGAGGTCAAGTCGCAGGCCACCGTGGAGGAGATCAATCAGCTCTCTGATGGCGGCCGTGCGCGGTACGTACGTTGCGATCTTGCCGACCTCGCCAGTGTGCGTGCGTGCGCCGACGAGATTTTGACGCGCTGTTCGAGAATCGACGTACTCGTCAACTGTGCCGGCGCGAACTTCAATGAGCGCCGCCTGAACGAAGATGGGATGGAACTGTCATGGGTCGTCAATCACCTCGGCGGGTTTCTGCTCACGCAGCTCCTCCTCGAGCGGCTCAAAGACTCCGCGCCCGCGAAGATCGTGCATTTGTCGTCGGCCACCGAGAAGTACGGGCATATACACCTTGAAGACCTGCAGCTTGAGCGTTCCTGGGGAACGCTCAAAGCCTATGCCCAAGCCAAGCTCGCACTGAACATGTGTACAATTCGGCTGGCGCAGGAACTGGAAGGAACCGGAGTTACGGTCAACGCGCTCAATCCGGGGTTTATCCAGACGAAGATTGGAAAAGGGCACGGGCTCAGCCGCTGGCAACAGGTGTTCGCGCGGGTGTACGGGTTCTTTTCCGCCGAGCCGATTGAGGTTGGCGCCGACCGGATTATTACGCTGACCATCGCGCCTCAGTACGACGGGGTGTCGGGCGAGTTTGTGTATGAAGACCACGTCAAGACCCCCAACCCCGAAGCACTGGACGAAGAACTCGTGGAGCGGGTCTGGGATATCTCGATGTCTCAGGTGGGCCTACGCGCCGTGACCAGCATCTGAACGCGTACATCGGTCCCTTTGGGCCTTCGGAGCGATGGATTCGCCCCGCCCGAATCGAGGTCCACGCTATTCGCTGTCACATTGAACGGACCGCTGCACCACTCAACTGTAGCGGTGCCCCGGGTCTCCGAGACATCATTGCACCAAGCGTTTGGCCGAAACGGTTGCCCGGCTTGCCACCGGCGCGAGAGTGGGCGGAGCGTGAGGGGGCCCCGCTCGTTCGACCTCAGCCAACGACCCGGGCGAGTCCGCGCTCACTCCCGCAGCAAATTGACGTGATCGTTCGCGGGGCAGCCCGCGACGTCGGAACGAATCGCGAAGATGTACATAGACCCCGGCGGCGAACAGGAAACTGATGGCGCAGCCAAAACTAAAGATATCAATGTCGGTCATGATTGTTGCCCAGCAAGAGGTTACCAGCAGACAGGATTGACGGCACCCAGAGTCCCACAAAGATGCCGCGTGTGTGATCTCCGGAAAAGAACAGCGCCACCGACCCGAGCAGTGACAGCGCCGCAGCGAGAAAAAATAGGGAGGTCGACGGCGCAATCGTCGTGTGGCGTGCGGCGGACGATCGAGGGGAGGAGCTCGTTTCGTTCATGGAGTACATTCCTCTTTTCGAGAGATTTCAGTCGGAGAGCGGTACGTGGGCTGATGCGCGGCGCGGATCAGACCGCGGAGCATTCCGCGAAAGACAATGACGTGAATGGGGTAGATGGCGTACCAGTAGAGCCGCCCGAAGTATGGAGAGGGCTCGAAGCGCGCTGTTTGTCGAATACGGCTCCCGAGTGGGTGGGCGAGAACGTCGAACTGGAGCCAGGCGCGGCCGGGCAGGCGCATTTCGGCTTCGAGGCGAAGAAGTCGGCCGCGCTCAACCGCGACAACGCGCCAGCAGTCAATGATGTCGTTCACGCGGCACGCGTCACTCCCTGCGGGTCGTCCACGCGACATTCCGACGCCGCCCATCCACTCATCAAGCTTGCCCCGAACTTGCCACAGCCAGTCGTGGGCATACCAACCGGTCGTGCCGCCGATGCGTTCGATGGCCGAGAACAACTGCTCTGGCGTGAGTGGGGTCGTCGCGGTGCGGACATCGGTCAGCACGGATCGACTCGTTCGATAGGCAAACACAAACCCGGGTCAGTGCGGCCGTCTCGTCTGCGATCGGCGGCCAGAGTCACGGCGATGGCCTTGGAGACGCGGCAGGGGCGAGTCGAGAAGCGAGCGGCTGGCGCACGATCCCGAACCACGGTCGGCGTTCGGAGGCTCTCAACGAGATGACGGCCTACGTGCGAATAGAGGGGGGTCAGCAGTTCCAACCACCATCCACTGACACGCGGCGACAGCAAAGGCACCGGTACAAACCACCGCCTCAGCCCGCGCTGCCGGGCGTACTCACGCATGAGATCGAGATAGGACACTTGGTCCTCGCTCCCCACGTCAACAATTGCGCCGGGCGGGAGTTCGACGCTGGCGGCCTCGATGAGATAGGAAACCAGGTCTTCGATGCTGATCGGTTGCGCCGGCGTCAGCACCCAGCGGGGGACGAGCATCACGGGAAGCTTGTCGACCAGCGATCGGACCAGTTCAAAGGATAGGCTACCGGCGCCGATGACGATGGAGGCCCGCAGTTCGACGACGCTGACGCCGGAATCGCGCAAGACGTTGCCGACCTCCACGCGGCTCGCAAGGTGCTCTGAAAGCGGTCTCGATGGATCCGCGATGC
>QKPP01000232.1 GCA_006508105.1 Myxococcales bacterium FL481
GCTTCGCGATAAGCTGCTTTGCGATGGCACGTTTAGATCTTCGTCGTTCGTTTTTCGGAGGTCCGGGTTTCACCATGTTCCACGCATGGGGCAGCAACGCCTCCGTGCCCATGGATCCGCACTTTCACGACGAGTACGTCATCAGTGTGCAAATCGTTGGCGATGAACAGATCACCGTCAGCGGCAAGACCGAACACCTGTCCGCGGGCGACTCGGCCCTGCTCAACCCCTACCAGGTGCACACGGGCAACGACCGCGGCACGCCCAACCTCGAGTACATCAGCTTGTATGTCGATCGCCAGGTGGTCCAGCGTGTCGCCGCGGAAATCGACCCCGGGGTCGAAGCACCCGAGTTTACGGTCACCAAAATCCGCGACCAGCAAGTCGTCGCTGCCGGCCTGTTCGAGATCCTGGATCTGGTGCGTCAGCAAGCGGCCACGGCCCGTGTGGCTCCGGTCCCGACCGAGCTAGCTGTCGGTGACAAGCCGTCGGACGAGACATCGTATGACCTGTCCATCGAGTGCGCGCTGCATCGCGTCGTGCACCACACGTTCGAGCACTACTCGAACCTGCGTCACCCGATGTGGCGATCGACGAATCGCATCGCGCATCGCCGCATCGCTCGGGCCGTCGACTTCATCCGAACCCTCGATCGCGACGAGAATACCCGCGAGACCAACCTCGACGAGCTCGCCAAAATCGCGGGGCTGTCGAAGTACCACTTCCTACGGCAGTTCTCTCAGGTTGTCGGGATGACCCCCGGCGCCTACCTGCGCACGCTTCGGGTCTGCCGCGCCGCCGAGAAGCTCCGCGCACACACGATGCCGATCGTCGACATCGCAATGAGCGTCGGCTTCGCCGACCACCCGAGCTTCAGCCGCGCGTTCGCGCGACAAATGGGCATGACCCCGAGTGAGTACCAGCGCGCGGCAGCCAACTAGTCCTTCGGCCGTCCGCGACTCGCCGGGCTGCCTCCGCTGCACACGCTGGCGCCGGCCTCTCGTCGGGCTCGGTCGCGACGACGGGTCGCCACCGGCCCGAACCGTCCTCGCCCGCGAACGTTGCGGCGTTGCGGCCCAGTCCCGCGCCTGAGTCGGCGGGCAGGTCACCGGCTCGATCGCCCACGGCAACGCGGCCGCTCACGCGGCCTAGGGCACCCCAGTCGCGGTCCCGTGGGCGAAGACACCGACTGTCGTACACTGCGTGCGTGGTCGCCAGTTTGCTCGCAGCATGGCTGTTCGTTGAAGCCGGCCCCGTCGCTGCGAACCCGGGGTTCGCCGCCACCCCGGCACGAACGGCCGCGGCGACGACCGTGCTCGACCGCGAGGCCGCCCCCCGCTGCCCCCAAACCGTCGCCCACTGCTTCGGGCTCGACGTACACGTGGCCGCGACCGATGGACGACCCGTGGCGACGCCCGACTGGCTCGACGGGCAGGTCGCGGAAGCCAACCGCCACTTCGCCGCGATCGGTGTGGGATTCGAGATCGCCTCGGTCACGGCGATCGCCAGCCACTACGCCCACGTCGCCACCCGCAAACAGCGAGATCGCATCGGCCACGAACCCGGCCGGCGCAAGCGCCAAGGCCTGATTCGACTGTTCGTCGTCGCGCGGCTCGACGACGTCGACAAGCCCGGCGAGCAGATCCGCGGAGTCCACTGGCGTCGCCGACAAAACATCAAGCAGCGCTGGATCATCTTGTCGACTATCGCCCGTCCGATGGTGCTGGCCCACGAACTCGGGCACTACTTCGGCCTGCCGCACGCGACACACCCGAAGAGCATCATGAACAAGCGCAAACGCAAGCACCCGCCCCCGCACGCACGCACGTTCACCACGCCGGAGCTGGCGATCCTGCGCCGCGAGCGGGATGCCGCGGTGACCTCGGGTCACCTCGTACCCCGTCGATGACGGACTGCGCGGCACCGCTGGCCTGGGTGGAGCGTTGGGTCCCACCGACATCGGACTGCGCAACGGCGTTGGACGTTGCGTGCGGACGCGGTCGCCACGTCCAACTGTGCCTCGACCGCGGCTATCGGGTCGTCGCCGTCGACCACCGCCCCCAGCTCGAGTGGCTCGGTCGCCCGGCCGCACTCGAGGTCGTCGTGGCCGACCTCGAGTGCGGCTCGTGGCCCCTGGCCAAACGCCAGTTCGACGTCGTCGTCGTGACGAACTACCTCCATCGTCCGTTGTTCCCCGAACTGATGCGAGCCCTCGCGCCGCGCGGCCGCCTGATCTACCAGACGTTCGCAGTTGGTCACGAGCGCTTCGGTCGACCGCGCAACCCCGCGTACCTGCTGCGTGAACACGAGCTGCTCACCACTGCCCGGTCCGCCGGACTTGAGGTACTCGCCTTCGAACAGGTGACGACCCGCGACCCCGCATGCGTCCAGCGGATCTGCGCGCGCCAGCCCGCCGAGACGAAGGGCCGCTAGGCCGCGATCGGCCGGACCGAACCCCCGGCGACCCAGCGATCGAAGCGACGGTCCGCGGCTCGAACCGCTACGAGGCGCCGGCCGAAGTCTCCTCGCGCGAGGACGCGACATCGGGAAAGGCCTCACGGAACTTCGCGATCGCGTCCTCCGCCCCGCACACGTACAGCACGTCGTCGGCGTCGAAGACAAACGAGCCACTGAGCTGCACCAAAATCTGGTCACCACGACCGACCGCCACCACGGCGGCGCCGGTTCGCTCGCGTATGCGAGTCTGCGCGAGACCCAACCCCGCAATGCCCCCGGGGCGGGCCGCGACGAATCGGAGGTGAGCCTCGAGCACCATCGTCGATTCGCCCGACAGTTGACCGGTCAGTAGTTGACTCGCCACCTGACCGACAGAGATCGCGAAGTCAGCCCCCGCCTGGTGCACCCGGGTAATGTCTCGGGTGCGATCCACCCGAGCGACAATGGGAACATCCGGCGCGAGGTCACGCAGCAGCGCCGTCGCCAGCAGCGTCGGGCTCCCACTGTCGATGGCCAGCACGATGGCCTTCGCCGCACGAACACCGGCACCCACCAGCAGTTCGGGGGAAAGCGCATCGCCCACCACGTCGACGCCCGCGCGCGACTGGTGGTCGATCACCACCGTCTCTTCGCCGGCATCGCGAAGCATCACCACCACCCGTTCCCCGACTCGCCCGTTGCCGATCACCACGATCTTGCCCCGACGCGGGAGCACCCGCGCCAGCTTTTGCAACCGGGCCAACGCGTCGCTGTCTCCAACGGCGAGCAAGATCGAGCCGGTCTCCAACCGCGTATCGGCGGACGGCAGACGCGAGAACCCGCCCCGTTGCCAAACCCCGATCACCGTCGCTCCCGTCACGCTTCGCACATCGGCTTGGCCCAGCGTGCGACCGGCGAGTGAGCTGTCGCGATGCACTCGAAACTCCTCCACCTCGAGGCGCTCGCCCAGGGGCCGCAGGCCCGACACCCGGGGCGCGATGGCGTCGCTTGCCTTGGCCGCGAGCCCGGCGGCCAGCACATGCTTGGGGGTAAACGTCGCCGTGGCGCCAGCCAACAGCATCGGCCGTCCGTGGCTGGCCTCGTCCACGAAAGCGTACATCGGGCCGGTGTAGCCTTGCTGCCGCACTTGCATGGCCAACGCGGCGTTGTCTTCATCACTGCCGTTGAGAATGACCGCGCGCGCCGCCTGAACCTGACTGAGATCGATGTCGTGGTCTTCGAACGACGCAAACACCACGTCCACACCGCGCTCATGGAGCCGCCGCGCCACCCGCTCATCCGACTCGAGCACGACCACCGCCACCTCCTGCTGGCGCAGATCATCCAAGATCGCCTCGACCGCGAAGCCGTGGCGGTACACCAACACAAAGTCGCGACGACGGGGCAGTTCGCCAGGCAAGCGGGTTTCGAAACGCTCCTCGAGAAATGGGAGCAGTACCATCGGGAACACAACGAAGACCAAACACTGCCCGAGAAACTGGGTCGACACCACGAAGACCGCCACCACGGGATGGTCCCAATGGCTATCGCCGCCGTAGCCCACGCTGGTGATCGTCTCTGCCGCCCACAGGAGACTCGCCACGAACGTGCGCGGCTCTTGCTCGAGCCCGTCCATCAGCAACATGTAGATGAACGCGAGGCCGCACAGCAGAAACGGTAGTCCGCTGAGCAGCCACAACACGCGCCGCCAAGACTGCGACATGAACCCGCCGCTCTAGTCCCGGGTCAGTTTGCGATACTTGACGCGTTGGGGAACCAGAGCGGCATCACCCAATCGCTTGCGTCGGTCGGCCTCGTAGTCTTGGTAGTTTCCCTCGAACCACACCACGTTCGAGTCCCCCTCGAAGGCCAAGATGTGAGTCGCGATTCGGTCGAGAAACCACCGGTCGTGGCTGATGATCACCGCACATCCCGGAAACGATAGCAAGGCCTCTTCGAGGTGACGCAAGGTGTCCACGTCGAGATCGTTGGTCGGCTCATCGAGCAACAACAAGTTGCCCCCTCGCTTGATAAGCTTGGCCAGATGCACCCGATTGCGCTGCCCCCCCGACAGCGTGCCCACCTTTTGTTGCTGCGCTTGGCCGGTGAAGTTGAACGCGCCCACATAGGCCCGCGAGTTGAGCTCGCGGCCGGCCAGGTTCAACGTCTCTTGCCCGCCTGAGATCTCTTGCCACACCGAGTGGTCGGGGTCGAGCGCGTCACGGTTTTGATCGACGTAGGCCAAATCCACCGTCTCACCGGTCTGAAGCGTCCCCCCGTCCGGCTGCTCGTCACCTACGATCAACCGAAACAAAGTGGTCTTGCCCGCTCCGTTGGGCCCGATGACACCCACGATCCCGCCCCGCGGGAGCGTGAAGCTGAGGTCGTCGAAGAGCACCTTGTCTCCGAATGACTTGGCGAGGTTCTTGGCCACGACCACGTTGGACCCGAGCCGCCGACTAAACGGAATCTTGATGTCGGTGTGATCGCGCGCGCGGTCCTCGGATTGGGCCAACAGCTCGTCGTAGGCCCGGATACGCGCCTTGTTCTTAGCCTGACGGGCTTTGGGCGACTGCCCGATCCACTCGAGCTCGCGCTGCAACGTGCGTTGCCGTGACGACTGTTGCTTTTCCTCCTGGGCGAGCCGCTTTTGCTTCTGCTCGAGCCATGATGAGTAGTTGCCCTTCCACGGGATCCCCTTGCCGCGGTCGATCTCCAAGATCCACTCCGCCACGTTGTCGAGGAAGTAGCGATCGTGGGTGATCGCCACCACCGTCCCCGGGTACTGCTGCAGGTGATGCTCCAACCACGCGACGGTCTCGGCGTCGAGATGGTTGGTGGGCTCGTCGAGCAGCAGTAAGTCGGGCTTTTGCAGCAGCAACTTGCACAAGGCGACACGCCGCCGCTCGCCGCCCGACAGCGTCGAGACGTCGGCATCTCCCGGAGGACAACGCAGGGCGTCCATCGCGAGCTCCAGCGTGTGCTCCAGTTCCCAGCCGTTGCCCGCATCGATCTTGTCCTGCAACCGCCCTTGCTGCTCGAGCAAGCGGTTCATCTCGTCGTCATCGGTGACCTCACCGAGCTTGAGGCTTACCGCCTCGAACTCGTCGAGCACCGATCGCATCTGTGCCACCGCCTCTTCGATGTTGCCCCGCACGTCGCGGCTAGGGTCGAGCTCAGGCTCTTGCGGCAGGTACCCGATGCGGGCCCCCTCCGCCGCCCAAGCCTCGCCGAGAAACTCCTTGTCGACGCCCGCCATGATGCGCAGCAACGTGCTCTTCCCCGCTCCGTTGCCCCCGATCACGCCGATCTTGGCACCAGGCAAGAACGACAGATGGATGTTGGACAGCGCTTCCTTGCCGCCGGGGTAAACTTTGCGCAGACCCTGCAACGTGTAGATGTATTGGTAGGACGCCATGGTCGACGGTGAGGGTACCAAACACAACGCCCCGCCCCGACGTCGCGGCCTCGCCCGACGGTGGCCGGCGACCGGCTCGGGTCAGCGCGTGCGCGATCCGCCGTGTTCGTCGTCCTCGGCGGTCTCGTCCGCGATTTCGGGCAGGGTGCGCGTCCGAACCCCGGTCGATGTGGGGCAGATCGTCTGGCGGGCTTGCGCGGGTGAGATCTGCTCCGCCCGCCGGCCTCGCAAGTCGCCGGCGACATCTCGGCTGTAGCAGGCGACCTGCCCCGGTCCCGCGTAGTCGATCCACTCGGCGTCGCGGTCACGCACATCGATGTGTACGAACGAGCTGTTCGGGTAGTAGCCCACACCGACCCCGGTGAACGAGCGCCGCACCGCATCCCGCAGCACACGGTTCGGCACCCCACGAACGCGCAGGTCGATCGCCCGTCCCCGGGTGTGGTTGCTGCGCTTGGCGTGACGGCTCACCGATGGATGCCGATAGCCCGAGACCACCTCGACGGTTCGGCCGGGCCAGCGAGCCCCGATGGCCACGACGATGGTGGCGAGGCGCCAATGGATCGGATGGTCGGCGCCCGTGCGCGTACACGCGAGAAACTCCCGCAGATCACTCCGCGCCTCGCGACGGATCCGGCCCTCGGTATCGAACAGCTGCAGGTCGTACCGCTTCCCGGT
>QKPP01000220.1 GCA_006508105.1 Myxococcales bacterium FL481
GACACCGAGACGGACGCGGTCACTGGCCTGCGCACGCGAGGCGAAACGCCGCGAGCGCACCATCGACCGCTTCAGGCGGCACGCAAAGTGACAAACGCAAGTGGCTGGGCACGCCGAAGGCCGTCCCCGGCACCACGATCGTCCGGTGCTTGCGCAGGCGTTCAGTCAACGCGATATCGCCTCCCTGGTCGTCCAGCGCGGCCAGGGAGCTCGGCAATCGAGGAAACAGAAAGAACCCGGCGCGAGGTGGGGGGAATGCGAAGCCGAGGGCACGCAGGCCCTCGGCCATCCGGGTCGTGTTCTTCGCGTACGTGGACACATCTACCCGCCCACGCTCGCTACTCAAGACAGCCGGCAAGGCCCGCTGCATCAGCGCCGGCGCGTTCACAAACCCCAGCACCCGGTTGCAAAACGACAGCGCCCGCGCCAAAAGCTCGCGGCCGCGACAACGTGGGGACACGAGCGCATAGCCGATCCGCTCCCCGGCGAGACCGAGATCCTTCGAATGGCTGGTCAGAAACACCGTATCTCGGTAGTGCCGCAGCATGGACGGCACAGCGCTGCCATCGTAGGTCAGGTCGCGATACGGAGCGTCCTCGACCACGATCAGCGGACGCGTCGCCGTCGACGCTCGGTTGGAGAGCACCTGCGCCAATGCGGCGAGCGACGCATCCCCATAGATGGCTCCGGTGGGATTGTTTGGCGAGTTGAGCAGCAAAAGCCGCGAGTGGGGCGTCAGCGCAGCCGAGATCGCGTCCACGTCCAGCGTAAAGTCCGCTCTGGTCTCGACCGGCACGAGCTTCGCCGCCACATGCCCCACATAGTGCTCGTACTCCGGGAAGTACGGAACCGGGACGAGTACTTCGTCCCCCGGATTGAGGGTGGCCCGAAACACCACGTTCAGCCCGCCGGCCGCTCCCACGGTCATGGTCACGTCGTCCCGCGAGAACTCCAGGTCGTAGCGAGCGGATTCTCGATCGGCGATGAATGCGCGAACCTCGGGGAGGCCCGCGTTGGTCATGTAGCGGTGCTGCCCGGGCTCCGGGGCGGCCAGCAGATCACGCACCGTCTCCCGCCAGATGCTCGGCGGCTCCAAGCTGGGGTTGCCCAGCGACAGATCGTACACCGGCCCGCCACCATCCGCCCGCAGCTGACTGGCCAGCTCAAACATGCGGCGAGTCCACGACTCTTTGGCGCCGAGCAAGACATCCGCCACTTGGTCGCACAATATGCTCGCGTCCGTGTCGTTCACCGCATGTGACCGTACCACGCCCGGACGGCGCGAATGACGAGGGTCGGCGCGGGCCAAGGCGGTCGCTTTATCGGGGACAGACAGTACACTCCCCGGTGGTCATGGACCGAAACAGCGTCCTCAGCGTCCACAATCTCTCGTTCCTCGAAGCTCTGTACGCCGCCTACGAGCGCGACCCGGCGTCCGTTCCTGCGGAGTGGGTCTCGTTCCTAGAGGAAACGCAGCTTGGCACCGAACCTCCCACTGGCGCGGCAGCCCGGGCTCGCTCCGCCGCCAACGACGATCCGCTCTCCGATGTCGCGTTGCAGCACGCGGTGGACGACCTAGTGGAGAGCTATCGGCTTCACGGTCATCTCGGCGCCGACACCGATCCGCTGGGTCGGCCCACCGGCATGGCCACGCCGATGCTCGAGCTAGAATCCTACGGGCTCGAGCCCGAGCATCTGGACCTGACGTTTCGCAGCGCCGGGGTGTTCCCCGGCAACGCAACCCTTCGCGCGATTGTGGAGCGCCTGCGCAACACCTACTGCCGCCATGTCGGCGTCGAGTACTGGCACCTGCCCAGCGTCGAGGAACGCACGTGGCTGCAGCAGTACATGGAGTCGCACGAAAACCGCGTCGTCCCCGAACCCCAGGATCAAATCGAGCTGCTGCGCAAGCTCGCCTACGTCGACAACGTCGACAGGTTTCTGCAAAACAAGTTCCTCGGCGCCAAGCGCTTCTCCATCGCCGGATCCGAGAGCACGATCTGCTTGCTCGACTGGCTGATCGAGACCGCGGCCGAACACGGAGCGCGCGAGCTTGTGATGGCGATGGCACATCGCGGTCGGCTCAACGTGCTGATGACCATCCTCGGCAAGACGCCGGCCGAGATCTTCTCTGAGTTCGAGCGGACCGATGCTCACGCCAACATGGGAGGCGGTGATGTGAAGTATCACATGGGCTATCACCGCTACCACACGACGAGAACCGGCAAGGACATCTACCTCGCGCTCTCGTTTAACCCCAGTCATCTCGAAGCCATCACCCCAGTCTGTCAAGGCCGAGTGCGCGCCGGGCAAGATGCCACTCGAGACGCCGCTGGGTTCGCCGGCAGCGTGGGCGTCACCCTACACGGCGACGCGGCTTTTGCCGGTCAGGGCGTTGTGGCGGAATCACTCAACCTCGCGCGACTACCTGGCTACACGGTTGGCGGCATGATTCGCGTGATCATGAACAACCAAATCGGGTTCACCACCGAGCCGCACGAGTCGCGCTCGGGGATGTACTGCACCGACGTCGCCCACCTGCTGCAAGTCCCGGTGTTCCACGTCAACGGCGACGATCCGGAGGCCGCGGCCTATGTGGCCAAGCTTGCCCTCGAGTACCGTCAACGTTTTCACCGCGAGATCATCGTCGACCTGGTGAGCTACCGTCGCTACGGTCACAACGAAGGCGACGACCCCACGTTCACGCAACCAGACATGTATCGCCGGATCAAGGCCCATCCGAGCATTCGGGCGCAGTACCAAGCCCGCTTGCTCGAGCGCGGCGTGGTCACACAAGAGGCCTGCGCCGCCATCGATCGCGAGTTCAACGAGGAGTTCAACTCGGCTCTGACCCAAGCCCGCAGCGGACAACCAGCCCACCTGCGCTCCCCGATGCACGGCGTGTGGACCGACTATCAGGGTGGCCGAGAACCGCTCACCGACCCCAAGACCGCGATCGATATCGACCGAATCGAAGGCTTGGGCGAGCGATTGGTCACGGTGCCCGAAGGCTTCGCCCCGCACCCCAAACTTGCCCGCATGCTCGGCACGGCGGCCAAGATGTACACGGGCGACGAACCGCTCAACTGGGCCGCTTGCGAACTGTTGGCCTACGCGTCGCTCGTCGACGACGACATCCCCGTGCGCATCACCGGCCAAGACGCCATTCGGGGGACGTTCAGCCATCGTCACGCGATGCTGACCGATACCCACACCGGGCACCGCTGGTCGCCGCTCAACGAGATCAGCGACCAGCAAGCGCCCTTTGAGATCCACAACAGCCCGCTGAGCGAGATGTCGGTGCTGGGTTTCGAGTTTGGCTACAGCCTCGCCGCGCCCAAGGCCCTCGTGGTCTGGGAGGCGCAGTTCGGCGACTTCGTCAACGGTGCGCAGGTCATCATCGACCAGTTTCTCTCCTCATCCGAGGACAAGTGGAACCGGATCAGCGGACTCACGTTGCTATTGCCCCACGGCTACGAAGGCCAGGGGCCCGAGCACTCGAGCGCGCGCCTCGAGCGGTTCTTGCAGATGTGTGCCGAAGACAACATGCAGGTCGTCAACCCCACGACCGCCGCCCAGATGTTCCACGTCCTGCGTCGACAAGTGTTGCGAACCTGGCGAAAGCCGCTCATCGTCGCGTCGCCCAAAAGCCTCCTGCGTCTGCGCGCTTCCTTCTCTGCGCGCGAAGACCTGGTTTCGGGTACCTTCGCCCGCGTGCTGGACGACCCCAGCTCGCAGCCCGAAACAGTTGAACGCTTGTTGCTGTGCTCGGGGCGGCTCTACTACGATCTCGTCGACGAACGAGCCCGGCGGGACTGCGACCGCGTGGCGATCATCCGCGTCGAGCAGCTCTATCCGTTTCCCCAAGCCGCGCTCTCGTCGTGCATCGAACGCTACCCCCAAGCCGAGTCGCTGTACTGGGTGCAAGATGAGCCCGAGAACATGGGCGCGTGGCGAGCGGTCGCCCCGGCGCTGTGCGAGCTACGCAACCGACGTCTCGTACCCAACTACGCCGGGCGGCCGGCGAGCTCGTCACCCGCCACGGGTTCTCCCGACGCCCACAAACTCGAACTCCAGATGATTCTCAACACGGCATTCGAAGGCCTCTAGATCCACGATCCACCATCATGGCAGCCATCAAAGTTCCCGCTCTGGGCGAATCCATCAGCGAAGCCATCGTTTCACGCTGGCTCAAGCAAGTCGGCGAGTCCGTGGCCACGGACGAACCGATCGTCGAACTCGAAACGGACAAAGTCTCGGTGGAGGTCCCCGCCCCCGAGGCCGGCGTGTTGAAGACCCATCTCGCGCAAGAGGGCGACACCGTCAACGTGGGCGACGTGATCGCGGAGTTCGACGCAGGAGCCAGCACCGCCGCACCCGCGCCCAGCGGAGCCGACGAGACGCCGTCGGTGGCCGGGGATCTTGTCGCCTCGACGCCGTCGGCCCGAGCGGAAGCCCGACGTAGCGACGTCGACCTCGCCCTGGTGCAGGGGAGTGGATCGCATGGCCGCGTCGGCAAAGACGACGTACAGCGTCATGCCGCGAGCCGTCCGGCGCCGACGATCGCGGCCCCGGCCACACCGAGCCGGCCGGCGCCGCCCTCGAGTGCGCCGAACCCACGCAGCTCGCCGCCACGCCCTCCCGTCGGCGAGGCCCGAGAGCACGAGGACATCGTCCGCATGACGCCGCTGCGCAAGCGCATCGCCGAGCGATTGGTCGCCGCGCAACAGCAAGCCGCAATCTTGACGACCTTCAACGAGGCCGACATGTCGGCCGTGATGGCCCTCCGGTCGAAGTACAAAGAGGCGTTCACGCAACGCCACGGCGTGAAGCTGGGCTTCATGTCGTTCTTCGTCAAGGCCGCGATCGAAGCGCTGCGAGCCTTCCCGACGGTTAACGCTGAGATCCGTGGCGACGAGATCGTCTACAAGCGCCACTACCACGTCGGCGTCGCCGTCGGCGGGGGCAAGGGCCTCGTGGTGCCCGTGCTTCGGCACGCTGATCAGCTGAGCTTTGCTGGCGTCGAATCTGAGATCGTGCGGCTCGCCACGCTAGCCCGCGACAACAAGCTGACCATCGACGATCTCAGCGGCGGTACGTTCACGATCTCAAACGGAGGCGTGTACGGTTCGATGCTATCGACTCCGATCCTCAACCCGCCACAAACGGGGATCTTGGGGCTGCACAACATCAATCAGCGCCCGATGGCCGTCGACGGGAACGTCGAGATCCGGCCGATGATGTACCTCGCGCTGTCGTACGATCACCGACTGGTCGATGGCCGCGAGGCGGTTGGGTTCCTGGTACGGATCAAAGAAGCGATCGAGGATCCGCAGCGGTTGATGCTGGAGGTGTAGGGGCGGGGCGCGGTCGCGGGTCCTGGGCCGCGGAAGGCTCGAACTACGCAGCCCAGCCCGTCAAGCCGTTTGCGGCGTCGCATCGGCCATCGATCCGCGCCAGACAGCCGGGGTCTGGCGGCTGGGTGAAACCGGGTGCAGCGGCCGCGAGCGAAGACAGCGACCGCGAGCGAGGACCTCGTCCAGCTACTCAAGCGGCTGGATGTCGTCTGGCTCAAGCGGGTCGTCCAAAGCCACTTCAACCCCGGGCCGGAGCAGCTTGTCCATACCCCAGTAGAACGCTTCCGGCCAAAACTCCTCGATCACGATCGCGTTTGGGTCCGCCACGATCCAGTAGCTCGCTCCGGACTCGGCCCAACCCTGAAGATCGCTGAGTTGTGGCGGTTCTCCCCCCACTCCCTCCGCCATCAGCGTGATTATGACGAGCCCGTCATCTTTGTGCCTTTGGTACTGGGACTCCAGATCGGGAATCTCATCTCTGCAGGGGCCTCACCAGGCAGCCGCACCATAGAGATAAACATCTGTTCCGGATGTGAGGCGGAGCCACCGGAGCCTCCTGACACGTGCGACGACCCCAGACTTGCTCGAGCGCTTACAGCGCCCCCGAAACGCCGAAGGGGCGAAGTCGCTTGCGACCCCGCCCCTTTCTGCTCAGTACCGGATGAGCCGCGCTCTAGTTGTACGGCTTGATCTGGCCGACCGGGTTGTCGTCAACGACTTCGACGCCCGGCTTCAGCAGCTTGTCCATACCCCAGTACATCGCCGTGGGCCAAAACTTGTTGATGTACCCCGAGTTCGCGTCGGAGACAATCCAGTAGCTCGCTCCGACGTTCGCCCACGCCTGAAGGTCGGACTGGCTAGGAACACCACCGTTGTTGTTCTCGCCCATCAACGTGAACATCACCAGACCTTGGTCTTTGTACTGCTGGTACTTGGATTCCAAACTTGGAATCTCGGCTCGGCAAGGGCCTCACCAGGCCGCCGTGCCGTAGAGATAGACGGTCTTCTCGCACTGATCGTGGAGGCTGATCATTGAGCCGTCCTGAGCGAGAAGGTTGAAGTCCTCGAGAATAGCCCCTTCGCCAATTCCGCCGCTTGGCGAGATGTCGGCACAAGGATCGTCGCCGCCGTCGTCATCGTCGTCATCGTCGTCGTCGTCATCATCATC
>QKPP01000204.1 GCA_006508105.1 Myxococcales bacterium FL481
TGGTGGTACTGCGCGGGGAGACCCGGGCCGGTGCCAAGACCGACGAGCTCGGGGTCTCCTCTATCGCCCGCCACTGGGTGGCAGTGAGTGCCCTCGAGACCGTGGCCGCCTCGCTCGTCAAGCGTGCCCGGGAGGGTGGTGTGAAGAACCTCCAGATCGCCGAGCTGGCCGAGATCATTGAGGCCGAGGGCGGTCCGGCGGCGCTGAGCAAGCGCGCGGAGAAGCTGGAGTACAGCGCGGGCCCGTACAACGTGATGGTCACCGACAAGGAGACGGAGTCCCTCGCGTTCATCGAGCCCAACCTGGCCTACTACCACACGAACATGGGCAGCCTCGTCGACCAGGTGTGTGCCTCCATCGGCGCCCCAAGCACGGTCGTCTTCGGCCAGAGCGTCGGGGGCCTGGGCACGGGTGAGGACGAGAACCGCCGTTGGCGCGATCGGGTCAAGGCCTACCAGCACCGCACCATCCTCCCGGCCCTGTGGCAAATGCTGGAGATCTGCATCCAGTGCGACGACTTCCCGCTCAGCAGCCTCGAGGACGTGGAGATCCGTTTCGCCTCCCTCGAGCACCGCAGCGCGAAGGACGAGGCAGAGATCGCCATCAAGTGGGCCGACGGCATCTTCAAGCTCCTGCAGGCCGGGGTCGTCTCGGTCGAGCAGGCCCAGCAACTCCTTGAACGTGTGAGGGTACTCTAGTGGATGCTATCTCTGTTCTCAAAGGCCTGTGGCGCCGCCACCACCCCGAGATGCGGTTCGGCCAGTTTCTTCTCAATATCTGCCCCGCCAACGCCGCGGGCCTTGAAGACCCTGAATGCGTGCTGACCTGGCTGTGGAACGCGAAGGACACCGAGCTGCTCCAGGCCGCCCAGGACTGGATCGATCGTCAGGAGCACTAGGGCGCCGTTAGCATCTTCGGGTCGCGAGCCGCGCGATTCACCAGCCCCCCTGCGGCCCGCACGGCCCAGTAGCTCCACCACGCCCGCACCCGTGGCATGCCGTCCTCGATGCACAGCTGGCGCATGAGGCGGTCGGCAGGCTCCCGGTAGGACTGCGGCAGCGAGCCCGTCCGCATGAGCTGGTAGAGCCCGTCGTGCACGAGTGAGGCCCGCATCCACGACTTCGTGTCAACGGCCGGGCCGCTCGCTCCATCCCACGCGTACCCCATTTGGAAGTGCAGGGCCCCCTCTCGGTCGAGGACGACCCACTGGCCGGGGGAGAACGCTGTGTTCGCGGGCCGGAGGTCGGTCCAGATGCGGAAGTAGCGCTCGAGGCGGTACTTGTAGCGGTGCAGGCGGCTGTACGAGATCGTCTTCATGCGTCAAACGTACCAGGGTACCCCGCCTAGGGCGAGGACACAGGTGGACCACGGCCGCGCCGTGACCACCACGGTCCCGAGGGGGGCCGGTGGTTCGACCGGGGTGGACGGGCGGCTAGAGTTGGCGTAGTCTGACCCCGTGGATGCACTATTCCCCAAGGACAAGTGGAGGCTGATGCAATCGACGTGGGTCGGGACGGCCCAGTACCGCCAGCAGCCGCGTGCGACAACCGGCTCGCTGCCCGAGGCGGCACAGAAGGTTCTTCAGAAGCTGCGGGCCAGCGGCACCCCCCGGCCCCACTATATCAGCCCCGGTGGCACGTTCGTACTCTACCCTCGTACGCCTACTGAGTGGGCCCTCCACTATACCACGCCACAGGGCACGCGGGGCTGGGCCCACAGCCTAAGCGACTCGGTGCTGTGGCGCCGTATCCACGAAGGCCGTATGTTCAAGGTGCTCGACTCCCACTGGACAACCGCCCAGACCCGATCCGTACAGCCCAAGGGGGCCACGTGCCCCGACTGCCGCGGCAGTGGTACCTACGTGGGACTGGGCTTCTACCCGCCCCGCGAGTGTGAGACCTGCGGCGGCACGGGTACCGTGCAGGCTCCAGGAGGGGGGAGTGGGGCGCCCGCTGACGCTGACAGCAAGTTGCCTGAATGGCTAATCGTCCGCGCAGGTGTCGGGGACATAAAGATGCCTACCCATTTCAAGGGAAAGAAGGCGGCGTTTTTGGAGGCAGGACGCTTCAGGGTCTGGGAAATGGAGGACGACGGATTCTCAGATGGTACCCAGATCAGCCTGGCGCCTGGTTCGCCCTACGAGCAGGAGGTGCGTAGCACCTGGACGGCCATCACTGATGAGATGTTGGATCGGGCAAAGCTCTTAGCCGCCGACCGCGGACTTGCCCTCGATGCCAACACCTAGTATGGTGCGTCCGATGCCCCATCGAGATCACGAACCCTTCATCCTCAACTACACACTAGAACCGGGTGCCCAGTTCAGCAAGCCCCAGCACCCAGGTGATGTCGGGTACGACCTGCACGCATACCGGCCGCCCGCCTCTACCGAAATCCGGCTCGACCGCCTCGGGCAGGTAGTCACGATCCGCACAGGGCTCCGCATCGAGTTCCCGTTTGGGTTCGAGGCACAGGTGCGGCCTCGGTCCAGCATGAACAAGCGCGGGCTCCTGGTGTCGCTGGGGACGATCGACGCGGGTTACCGCGGCGACGTGTCGGTGATCGTGACCAGGGTGGGGTGGAACATGGCGCTGCCTGATCCTCAGGCGCCCATCCGGCACGGTGACCGGATCGCGCAGCTGGTGTTCAGCCGAGCAGAGTTTCCGGTGTGCCGGCATGTGCCCGGGCTCTCGAGCAGCGCGCGCGGCGAGCGGGGATTCGGGAGCACGGGACGGTGATTTTTGTCACACTGCTCCGCAGTCTCGCCTCCCTCCGTCGCGCGCTGGGGTTCCGGGGCTAGGATGTACCGCGAGGTCTGGAAGCCCATCCCCGGTTACGTCGGCTACGACGTTAGCAACCGGGGCCGTGTGCGCAGCCGTTGTTTGCCCGGGCGTCCCCGCATCCTGCGGCCCTGGGTCACCCGACGCTACCTGAAGATCGGCCTGTTCCGAGACGGCCGCCGCCACCGCCTACGGGTGCACCGCCTCGTCGCCATCACATTCTTCGGCCCTGCGCGCGGCCGGGAGGTGGATCACGTCGACGGCAACCGCCTCAACAACCGCCTCGAGAACCTCGAGTATGTGTCGCCCTCCGAGAACGTGCGCCGTGCCTGGGTACGTCGCCACGCCCGCGAGGCGGGGGCCTAGCACCGGGGGGGGGTCATTTTTGAACCCCACCAGAAAGTCGATTTTTTCCATGCCCAGACTCACCGTATGGCTCTACCACCTATTCAACCCCCGCAGCTGGGTCGACCAGTTTGGGGAAACAGACGAGTACCTCGTCGCCCGCATCCACCACTACGACTGGCGCGGGTACAGGGAGGTCTACTACACGCTGCGGAAGGAGGACGGGCACCGTGACCTCAACCACCGCTTCGGGTGGAAGCGCAGCGACGGCCAGGAGGCTGAGATTGAGGACGTCCGGGCCATCCTTGCGGTGCGAAACTACCGCGGAGTCCAGCTCGCTCTTGAAGCGGCCGGGCTCAAGCCCCTCTGCTAGCTCTCCTGCCCCGAGACCGATAGGCCCCGAAAAAGGGCCGGAAGGGTCGAGGGGGGTCTGGAAAAGTGATCGCCCTGTAGAGGCATTTCCCAAAAATAAATGAACGACGGAGGCCTCGTGTGCGCCCGCGCGCGTACCCCGATCTCTCCGCCTCGGCGCCCTCCCCGCCCCGTGTGGCAGGGTGTCCCACCCCGCGCGGCGCGCCCGCCCTGCCGGGCCCTACGCCCCCACCCCGCGCACGGCCGTGCACCCACGCCAGTGAGACGCGGGCCAGTGAACGGCTGCGCCGGTCACGAGTGCTCACCCATGGTGTGCACCACAGGGCCCCTAGCGTCGACGCTACGCGCGTTCTTACCGGCCGGAGTACCTAGGTAGCGCCCCTGCCTAGGGCCCCTCTCCGGGGCGCACAGGCGGCCGCACTGGGAGACCCTTCGGATCCCCACCCGCGCACGCCCACCCGCCTCGCGTAGGTCACGCGCTCGGTCGTGCATGGCGACATGAGGGTCATCAGGCGCGGCACAGCCCCCGGGCCGTGGTCGCGCGGATCGTGAGCGGGGATCTCTCCCCGCCCTACGTCTCTTTGGCATAGTGGTCCTTTCTCAACGCCCGTGCCCGTCGCCCCTTGCGGGGTGGACGGGTGCGGCGTCGCCGGGGATACCGGCGCTATGGATCGGCGGTTACTTGCGTAGCATCAGACAGCGGAACGGGTGGGACCCCACCGGGAACGGATCGTAGGATCCGTCAAGCAGGTTGTCCCCTAGGAAGCATCGTAGGTTGACCATCGCCCGGTATCGTGGGCTACTCGGCCCCGCCCAGCGCTGCTTTAGCACGCAATAGAGTGAGATCAGGTACTCATCCAGCTCATCCGGATCGACTAGGTCGTTCGAGACTAGGTCGTAGCGGGCAGCCGCCAAGTCGATTTCGGCGACATACCGCGCATGATCATCTAGGGACGCCCGCAGTGGGCCGCCTAGGGTATCTTCGTAGTAGTCAAGTAGGTCGTGCATGGTCCTAGATCCTCTCCACGAGCGCATCGTACAGCATGCTGGCGACTGAATCCTCGTCGGGCCCGTCTTCGACCGCGCCCGGAGTGTAGATGCCGGACACATGACAGTGCGCGCGGTAGCAGTCCGTGAACTGGCCGCCGTGGCAGTCGTTGAACGCCCAGTACAGGGCCTGCATGAGGTCGCCGAACTCACAGCGCTCGTCGCTGTCCTCGGGCAGAGCGTCGTACGCCTCGTCCAGATCGGTGTTGAGCACAGCAGCGGCAATCTCGTCAAGCGAGAGGTCGCAGTCGGCGTTGAAAAGGTTGGCGTGGATGTCTGCGAGTGTGGGTGTGGTTTCCATGGTCTTTGATCCTTCGTGGTTGGGTGTTTAGAGGTTAGCAGCAAGCTCGTCGGCGAGCACGTTGCGATCGTCGGCAGGCACCGTCAAGGTTGCCGTGCCGGCGTAGAGAGTGTATGCGCCAGTGCCGTAGTCCGACCACGCGAACACGGCCTCGCCAGTGGTGTCGTCATAGAAGCGGATGCATGCCACGGCGTCACGCTGTGCCCGCAGTCCCCGGATGAGGAGACGGCAGGCGTCCTCAGCCATGTCGATGAGAACCGGCTTGCGGAGGCGCGAGAGCGTGACCACAGGGCCACACCGCGCGACCCGGATGCCGGCGGCGAGTTGGGTGGAGTAGGTTTCGTCGAGCACACTCCCCCCATCGGCTGCCCCGGCGAAAGCTTGAGCCCCTCGCTGCGAAAATCCCCGTCCCCCACGCGCCCCCGCCGCTCAAAACCCGAGCGCTGGTCGTGGCAGACGCCCCCCCCGGTCCCCACGTCCACGCTAAGGCCCCTAGGGCGGCTGACATCGGGCGAGCGAGCCTGGCTAGGGGGGTAGTAGCCCCCAGCGGTCGGACAGCTCAGCGAGGCGCACAGGAGGACCCCCGGGATCTGGGTTGCACTTTTTCGAGACCCGCGCGCCGCGCTACCCCCGCCCCCCTGTCCCAGATCGACCCCCCACCCGCACGGCCCGTGCGCACCAGCCAGGCAGGCCAGATCGGGACGACCGTGCGCACAAAAAAACCCGCTGCGCGGGGAACGCAGCGGGCGACAACTTTGTTGGCGGTGGGTGTGTGGGCTAGGGGTCGGCTAGGTTGGGCTAGAGCAGTCCGAGTGCTGACAGCCAGATATTGAGGACGCCGGAGCCCGCAGCCGTGGGACTGTCGGCGGGCACTGCGAGTCCCCACGAGTGGGCGATGGCCCACCACAGCATTTTCGCACAAGCCCAAAGCATGGGCGCGAAGACGATCAAGAGCACCGCGGTCGTGATGATGGCAGCGGGGGACTTAGGGGGCTGGGTCGAGGTTTCCATGGTGTGTATAGGGACCATCGTTCGGGGTTGGGGAAACTGTAGGGCTACAGCCAAAAAGAAAGCAGCGTGAGGGCTGGTAGCGCAAGCAGCAGCAGCATGGCCGCGAAGCGGACGGGCGGCGGATGGACGTGCATACGGCGAGAGCGCCAAGCAGCTCGAAAGTGGCGTTGACAGCGTCGGGTGACATGGTCTAGTCGATCACGATCGGCGGGCGGTGCGGGATCTGGACGAACACTTTGCCCGTGCCGGCTGCGTTTCCGCCCTGTGCCCAACGCCCCGTCCAGCCTAGGCTGGTGAGGAGTGCACACGCGGCCATGCGGTGATTCTCGTCGGTGCCAAGGGCGTAGTCCCATGGAACCGTAATGCTTTTGGCTTGGCACGTGGCGCGGATACGGCCGCCTTGGTAGTTCGTCGGGCAAAGGTACTCGGTCTCGATTGCTTGCATGGTGTGGTCTCCTGTGGGTGTGGGTTAGTGTGTGGTGTCGAGGTCTCGACCGCGGTTGGCTAGTTCATGCAGTTGGCATGATGTAGAGACCATCGGCCTACGCGGTGAAACCTTGAGAGCTTTCGCCCCATCCACGCTCGCCGCGCCCGCACCCCTGGTAGGGCGGGCGCTCCACCCACAAGCAAAGTGACACCCGAGATCAGGACGGCGTCGATGCT
>QKPP01000109.1 GCA_006508105.1 Myxococcales bacterium FL481
CAGCTCGAGCGCATCGGCGTGGGTCGGATCGCCGTCGAGCACCCGCTCGAGCAAATTGATGGCGCGCGGCGCCTCTTTGAGCTCGTCGAGCGCGGTCCGGGCGGCGCACAACGACAACGTCACGACCGACCGCCCATCGTCGTACCCACGCTCGATCGCCTGCTCCATCGCCGCCACTGCCTGCGCCACCATCGAGCGTGCGTGGGCCAAAGACAGCAGCCGCTCGCGGACCTCGACCGCGCCGGGGTCGAGCGCGAGCAAGTCCCCCCACGCATCCAAAGCTTCGGCTGGGGTGCCGCCGCCGTCTTCACACAGCGTCGCCAGCTGATGCAGCAACTTGCCGCGCGTCACCGGATCGGCGGCGCGCAGCTTGATGCGGCACAACGCGGCGAGGGCCGAGAGATTGCCGTCCGCCTCGTAGGCCGTTTCAAGGTGATCGATGGCTCGCAGCTGCGTCGCTCCCTCGAGGCGCTCGAGGACCAGCTCGAGTCCCGCCACGGCCGTCGGCAGTCCCGACACGAGCTCCAGCGCCTCGCAGTAGGCATCGGCCGCGGCCTCGATCTCTTCGAGATCCACGCGCACGTCTCCGAGCCGGACGAACGCTTCTGCCCGACCGTCGTCGGTGGCCTCGCGCCGAGTGGCTTCGTCGAGCGCCCGCGCTACCATCGCCGCATCCCCCACCGCGCGCGCGAGCGTCTCGATACGCTCAAGGACGTTGCGATCGGCGATGTAGTCGTCGAGCAAGGGCGCCAAGTTGTCGAGCGCCCCGCGACGATCGCCGCGCAACGTGATCTCGGCGTCGGCTGCCGCCAGCGCGAACGCGGCCCGCAGTTCCGGGTCGCGAGCCGTCTGCTGGGCCTGCTCGCGCAGCGCCCCCACCAGATCATCGACGCGGTCGGCATCCGCGGCCAGGCGCATCGCCCGGGCCACCGCGTCCGACAGGGTTTCCACCGTCGCGTCGCCCAAACTGGAGAGAATCGCGTCGAGCGCAGCACTTGGGTCCGACAGCTTGTCGTGAAAGATCACCGCCAAGTCCCCGGACAGCCGCGAGCGCTCCACGCCATCGTCGACGAAACGAATGCGGGCCGCGAGCACCCGGGCTTGCTCGGCGTAGCGCCCTTCGGCCTCGAGCTGAGGAGACACCAGCCCCGCCGCCACATCGAACACATCACGCTGCTGCGAGAGCTCGACGAGATCGGAAATGGCGCCCTCTTGACCCGGTACCAGCTGCAGCACCGCCTCGTAGTGGGTCATCGAGCCCACCCGATCCTCGAGCTCGTTGGCGTAGACCCGCGCCGCTTCCAAGATGAGCGCCGCTTTGCGTTCATCGGTGGCCGCCATGGTCGCGCGTTCTTGGATCACATCCACCGCTTCGGCGGCTCGACCCTCGGCTTGCAGGGCCCGACTCAGGGCTCCCATCGCCGCGTCGTCGGCCGGTACCTCACCGAGCAGCGCACACAACACCTCGATCTCGCTCTCCCGGTCTTTCGCGGCTTCGCGGTACACCGCGGCCAGGCGCATTCTCAACTCCCGCCGTTCGGCCGCGTCGCCCGTCGCGTCGATGCGGCGCTCGAGCACCGAGATCAACTCCCCGGTGGACCCACTCGCCTCGTAAGCGAGGCTGAGACGCTTGAGCGCCTCGACATCCGCGGGCTCGACGTCCAACAGTTCCCGCCAGGTCTGCTCGGCCTGGTCCGGACGGGCGAGGACCTCTTCGTGCAGCCGGGCCAGCCGTCGCAGTAGCTCGGCGCGTTCCCGGGCATCGCTGACAACGTCGGCTCGCTTGGCCAACACGCTCGCCAACTCTTCGTGATAGCCCAGTCGGACCAGCCCGTCGTCCAACAGCGAGAGCAAGTGCTCGTCGGCTTCGCCCAACGTCAGACCGGTGCGAAGCACCTCCACCGCTTTTTCGGGCTCGCCTGCGTCGAGATGCAGCCGGGCACCGCGAACCATCAGGTCGAGCCGCCGGTCGGTGTCGTGGACCAACCCCGGCGCATCGGCGCTACTGATGAGCGCGTTGGCTAGCGCCTCGGGCATCGAGAGCTGATCGGCCAAGCGCGTGACCTCGCGATCGAGATCGTGTAGCGCATCGATCGGTCCCGCCTCCCCCAACGCGCGCACTAGTGTGCGGAATGCCTGTTCCGGACCACCTTTCCCCGCCTCGATGTGCCGCGCCAGTCGTCGGTAGAGATCGTGACGCAGCGCGGGTTCTTCGGCGATCTTGAGCCGCCACTCGGTCACCGTGATCAGCTTGGGGAGGTCGTGTTCTGCGCGATAGATGGGCTCGAGCGTGCCGTAAATGCGCTGGCGTTGATCGGGATGCTCCTCAGCGATGGCCTCGAGCGTGCGGATGGCGTTGGGGTCGTTGGGCGTTTCGCCCAAGAGCACCTCTAGCGTATCGACCGCGCCGGTGGGATCGGCGAGCACCCCAAACTGCAACTCCGCAATGGCGAGATGAATCGTGGCCCTCGGCTGGGCCCCCTCGGTTCGATCGAGCCGGTCACGCAGCAGATCGAGCAGGTCACCGAACCGTTGATCGTCGCGGTAGATTGTCTCGAGCTCCATGCGGGCGCGGTCGAGACTCGGGCGACGCTCGAGGACGGCCCGAAACGCGGCCACGGCTTGCTCGCGATCGCCGACCGAGTGCAACGCGGTCATGGCCAGGCGCATGAGCAACGTGACTTGGCGATCCTCGTCGAGGCTCGCGTCGACCTCGTTCCAGTACGCGGTCAGCAGTTCGGGCCACTGTTCTGCGGCGACCAATGCGGTCTCAAGCGAGGCAAACACCTCCTCCCCGCCGTACCGAGCGTCGACCAAGCGACGGTACAACGGCACCGCCTTGGCCGGCTGCTTGAGCGTCGAAGCCCACACGTCCGCGGCCTCGCGGGCGATGCCTAGATTGGCATCGTTGTCCTCTTGCCCGTCGTCTCCGTCGAGGTACTTGGCCAGGAACTCGGCGTACCGATCGAGTTTGCGCAGCACGCTAGACAAACGGTGCATTTGGTCCCGCACGTAGGCATTGCCCGGTTGGCGAGCAAAGACGCGGGCGTACCCGTCGAGCGCTTGGTCGAGGTCTTCGAGCTGCTCTTCGTACAGCTGGGCGATGCGAAGCAGCGTTCGCACCTGAGCGTCCTCGGACTCCGCGCTGGCGAGTTTGATCTCGTGAATCCGGATCAGCCGCGCCCAGTCCGAAACCGCGACGAACACGGGCTCGAGCATCTCGATCACGCGCGTGCGCATGGTGGGATCATCGAGATAGCGATTCAGGTCATCGGTGGCCACGGCGTGGTCGGGGTCGAGGCGCAATGCGGCACTCAAATGCCGGACGCCCTCTTCCGGATCGCCAAGCTTTTCTCCGTAAAGTCGGCCGATCCGCAGGTGGGTCTCCACCAAGTCTTTGCCCGAGAGGCGCGACAACTTGTGGTTGAGGAACGTCGCCAGCTCCGCGTACCGCCCCGTTTGCTCGTACAGCGGATCGATGACCGCTTGCACCTCCTCGCGGGCCAGGCCCGCCACCGATAACCGCTCGAACAGCAAGATTGCGTTCTCGGGGGCGTCGCGCTTGTCTAGTGCGATGTTGGCCGCACGGATCAAGTAGGTATCCCGGCGAGTCTCATCGGTATCGCGTTCAGCTCGACGCGTCAGTAGACCGATGAGCGCCTCGTAGTCTTCCGAACGCTGGTAGATCTGCTCGAGGGCATCTGCAGCATCCTCGTCGGGCGACAACTCGAGCAACCGCTCGTAGGCGGCCCGGGCCCGGTCAAGGCGACCCAGTCGCTTGAGCGCCACCTCGCCGATGGATCTTTGCACGCGCCGCTGTAGCTGTGAGTCCAAGATCCGGTCGACGTTGCTCGCGTAGGCTTGCAACAGAGGTTCCGCTTGATCATCACCACGCCCCAGCTCATCGAGACGGTCCAACACCGCCGCAAGACCCGGTTGATCCACCGCTTCGCTCAGCGCCGCACACAGCACCGAGAATGCCCGAGCCGGGCTGCGCAACCGGGCCTCGTGAGTGTCGGCCACGTGGAGCAGCGCCTCGAGCCGGCGGCCCCCAGAGGGTTGCTGACGCGCGTGGATCTCCTGCAGCTCGAGCAACGCCGCCCAGTTTTGCTCCGCTTCGAACAACGGTGTCAGGATCTCGATGGCCCGCTCCCGGGTGTCCTCGTCGTCAACGTATGCACGCGCCGACGAACGAGCCTTGCTGTCACCAGGAAACGCGTCGAGCACGATTTTGAGCAGCTCGAGGGCATCTGCACCGCGCCCGAGGGCTTTCCCCACCACCTCGGCCAGCTCGAGCCGGATATCGGCCTGGTCGCGCGGTGCGTCGATCAAGCGCTCCAGACGACGCAGCCCGTCTTCGACATCGCCCCAGCTTTCCCGCTCGCGGCTGATCGCGATGAGGGCGCGTAGGGCTGCGACGGCGTCATCAGACTCGGGAGACAGTTCGACAACCGAATGAAACGCTTCGGTCGCGCCCGAGGTGTCGTCGAGGCGATCACGCCGCAGTTCACCGAGGCGCCGCCATAGCCCCGCTTTCGCGCTCGGCTCATCGCCAACGTGGATGCGGTGCTCGAGTACGCGGCACAGCGAGGCCCACTCTTGTTCGCTGGCAAACAACCGCTCGAGCCCGTCGAGGGCCTGCTCCTGCCGCGGCTCGAGGTCCAAAATCTCGGCCCAGGTCGCGGCTGCCTCCACGCGATCGCGCAGCTGACCGAGCTGGAGATCGGCGATCTCAAGTTTGATGCGCACCTGGTCCTTTGTCTCCGACGCGAAGCGCAGCAAGGTCCGTTTGGCCGGCACCAAGGCCGCGAACTCCCCCGACTCGAGCAACAACCGGCACAGCGCCTGCGCGCTGCGGTGGGCCAAGTCGAGATCGGGCGGGTCCAGCTCCACCAAGGCCGCGTAGGCATCCCGGGCGCCGGCCGGGTCATCCAGCCGCTCATCGAGCAGCTCCGCCACCCGCCGCGTCAACTGAATGCGCAGCATCGGATCTTGATCGGGCGCACGCTCACTGTCCAGCGCCCGCCTCCAGACCATCAACAGCTCGGCGTCGCGATCGAGCGAAAGCCCCAAGCGTTCTACCTCGTCTCGGGTGTCCACTCGGCGCGGGTCCATCAGGAACGCCTCGCGGGCACTGTCGAACGCGGCCGCGGGGTCACCGAGATCGTGTTCTTGAATCCGGGCAATCCCGAGCAGGTGACTCGTTGCCGCGTCCACCGACTCGCTCCGTTCGGCGTGGGCGCGGCGGATCTGCAACACTCGGATCCGCCGGTCGTGCTCGCCTCGTGCGACGTACAACGGTTCGAGCAACGCGGCCACGGCAAGCTGCACGTCCGACACCTCGAGCAGTTCCTCGAGTAGCTCGCGACACTTGACGTGCTCGGCATTGTCGCCCAAGACCCCGCCGAGAAGATCGACGGCCCCCGAAGCGTCGCCGAGATACTGCATTCGCAACTGCGCGCGCCGACACGTCAGTTCGTGGCGGACGCTGCGATCGTCGATCAGCTCTGCCCACCGGCCGAGCAGATCCTCGAGCTGGGTCCGACTGCGTTCGTCGTCGCGTTGCTCGTACATGCCGGCGAGTCGCTCGATCGTGGGCAGGTCGTCAGGAATGAGATCGACGAGTTCCTCCGCGGTTCGAATGGCGAGGTCGGCGTCTCCGAGCACGTCGCGGGCGATCTCAACCATACGACTGAGCAGCTGCCGTTGCTCACGCTGGCTGAAGATCGCATCGACTCGGCGACGGTAGAGATTGAACAGCTCGCTCGAGCCCTCACGTGCGATGAGCAACTCGGCCAGGGCCTCGTAGGCCACCTGATGGGTCTCGTCTTGCTCCAAAATCTCGGCGTACACCCGCTCGGCGTCGCGGTTGCGCGACAGGTGCGTCCGAAGCATGTGCGCGAGCTCGAGGGAAAGATCGCGGCGCATGGTCGTGAAGCTGCGATCCAATGTCAGCCCTTCAGCGTCGGCCGCCGCCACCTTGGCCGCCAGACTCGACAACACGACCTCGTAGCGCCCCACGACCTGCTCCATCTCCGACAACTCCACGCCCAGGCGTTGCAACGTCTGTCGGGTGTCCCAGTCGTGCGGCTGATCTTCGAACAGTTGGCATTGAATCCGCAGCGCGTCGAGCTTGCGGTCCGCCATGCGCTCGTACAAACCCGCGAGCTGTCGGTTAAAGCGGCGACGGGTCTCAACGTCCTCCTCGGCCTCGACCAACACCTCGATGGCTTCCGCCTCGCGCGAGCGATCCTCGACGCGTTGGTAGTACGGCAGTAGCCCGCGCATCACCGCGATCGAGGTGGATGGATCCCCGCGTCGGATCTCCTCGAGCGCGACCACGGCCCGACGATGATCGGGGGCCGCCGCGACGACCTCGAGCAGGCCTTCCACCGCCCGCGACGACTCGAGCAAACGCGTGGCTCGGACCGAGGACAGCTCGAACAACAGCTCCACTTTCGCACCGCCATCCGGCGCGAGTTCGTGCATGCGCGTGAGGACCGAAACGAGCGCTTCCCACTCGCCCCGGTTGCGGTGGATCCGAGCCAAGGCATCAAGCGCGTCGGCATCGTCCTCGCGCCGGGCCAAAATCGCTTGGTACGCGGCCACGGCCTTGTCCAGCTCACCCAACTCGACCTCACGCAACCGCGCCAAGCGTCGCTGCGTCGCAACGTAGTCCGGATCGTCCTCCGCCGTGATCGACAAGCGCCGCGCGTACACGTCGGCGAGTTCGTCGAATCGCCGCGTCGCAGAATAGATCGCTTCCAAAGCCGCGAGCGCGTCCTCGCGGGTCGGCTCGAGTTCGACGAGCCGGCGAAAGAATCGCTGGGCATCGTCGGGCTTGCCCAGCTTATCGCGTGCCACCAGGGCGAGTTTTTCGTACAGCCACAGTTTCTCTTCGCGCGAGGCCTCGTCGTGGTCGGCCCGGGCCGCGAGCGCGACGCTCAGTTCATCCCAGCCGTCGCTCACCTCGCAGTCCGAGACCGCCAGATCGCGCCGGGCCGGATCGGTGGGGGCCAGCTGGTACGCCCGCAGTGACCAGTGAAACGTCAACGCGGGGGAGCTGAGCTCTTTGGCCGCGATCTGGTGCAAGGCGTCGACGCAAGACAAGCGTTCATCGTCGTTCGCCGCGGCCTCGAGCAAGCGTTCGTAGACGCTCATCAAGCGCGCCCAGTTGCCCTGCTCGCGGTATATCGGCAGCAATTCCCGCGCCACCGCGTAGTTTTCGGGCTGGATCGCCAACGTTCTCTCGAGGGCTTTGACGGCCCGCTCCGGCTGCGACAGCTTGTCGTTGCACAACGACGCGACCCGCCGGTACAGCTCCACCCGTTCCTCGACCCCCGGCACGCGATCGGCCGCTCGCTGCAGCACGTCGACGAGTTTCTCCGGCTGACCTTGCTCCAGGTACAAGCGCGTTAGATCGTCCCACCGCGACAAGCGGACGTACGCATCGCGAAGCTCGCGGGTAGCCTTGTCGTTGCCCGGATCTCGCTTGAGCAGTTCCGCCCACGCTGCAATGGCACTGGGCTGGTCCTCCAAACGCTCGGTGTACAGGCGGCCCAGCGTGGTCAGCCGAGCGATCGCGTCGCTGGTGTCACCGCTGGCCGCCACTCGGCGGTACAACACCTCCGCCAGCTCGGCCCACCTCGACTCGCGCTCGTACAGCCGCGACAGCGCCACCAACGCCTCGTCGACCTCACCGTGATGCTCGAGCACCGCGTTCCAATCCGAGATGGCCTCGCGGCGCTCCCCCAACTTGTCCTCGCTGAGCCGGGCTAGCTCGAGGCGTTTGGCGAGCGCGTCCTCGCCGGTACAACCCTCAAGCTGCCGCCGCCGCAGACCGATCAACGCCCGCCAGTCCCCACGGCGTTCGTAGATCTTGGCGACCATCGCCAAGGCCTCGTCGTCTTCGGGGGCCAGTTCCAGGGCCGCTCGCAGCGGTTCGAGTGCCCGTTGCGGGTTCCCGAGGCCATCGAGCCACACCGACGCACACTTGCGGAGCAACCGGACCTCGCGCTCGGTGTTGTCGGCCTCCCGGGCCGCGGCGATCAACCGATCGTACACCCCGAGTAGCTCGTTGTGACGTTGCGCGGCGGCATAGGTCTCCGCGAGCGCCTCCAGCGTGCTCTCGTGGCGGGGATCGATCTCCAAGATCCGCTGCAACGTCGCCAACACCATCGCCTCGAGCTTGAGCTGATCGCGGTACAAATCGGCGATTCGGCTCAGGGCCGCGATGCGCTCTTGTCGATGCCCGTCGTCGGTGGGCAGGCGTTCGTAGGCGTCTTTGAGCAACCCCACCAGCGCGGTCCACTTGCCCGCGTCGCGGTACAGCGCTTCGAGTTCATCGACCGCGCGCGGATCGGCCCCGCCTTCGCGCAACACGGTGCGCCACACCTCGATCGCCCGGTCCACGGAACCGAGGCGCTCGCGGGCGAGCTGGGCCATCTCCTGCGCGAGCGCGAACCGTGCCTCGCCGTCGCTCGAGTCGCGGCGCGCCTGGGCGAGCACTTGCATCAGCTGGCTCGCGTCTTTTGGCTCGGAAAACAGCGTGCGATAAAACGCCAAGACCTGAGGATTCGACGCGTCGCTGCGGCGAACTCGGCGGTAGTAGGGCTCGCCCAGCTGAGGCTGCCCGCCGAGATGCCAAAACAGTTGGCCCGCCAGCAGGGCCACGTCGTTGCCCTCGCGATCTTTGGGGGCCCGTGAGGCGATCGTTTTCACCGCATCCAACACCTCCGATTGCTCCACGCCGGCCACGAGCAAGCAGCCGACGACGCGGGCCAGGCCTTCGGCAGAAGCAGGATTGTCCTTGGCGAAGGTCCGGGCGGCGGCCAAGTCCGTCGCCTCGAGCATCGACTCGAGCGGGTTGTCCTCCGGCGCGTCGCCGGCACGAGATATGTAGGATTCGAGAGCGGATCGGACTTCGGCCATGACGGTGTGCTCGGAACTTAACTCGCGCGAGCCCTCGAGGACCGCGATCGGACCAAACCGACGCGCGCTCCGGACTTCGTCACAAGGGTAAGTCGACGACCGGGCCCGATTCAAACGCGGCCCACGCCGAGCCGGTTCGCGAAAGGCCGACCCACCGGGTCGCTCTACGCGAGCCCGGCCAATGCCACCGCGGCCGCACAGGACACGTTGAGCGACGCGAACTCGCTAGCGCCCGGGATCGTTGCGAGAAAGTCGCAGCGCTCCTCGGTGAGCCGTCGCAACCCGCGTTCTTCACTGCCCAGCACCAAGACCAGCTCCTCGGGCAGCTCGGGCACCAGCGAGGCCAGTTCTCGGCCGCCGCTGACCACGGTCCCCACAATCCAGTAGCCGGCGTCCTTACACTCGTCGAGGGCCCGGGCGAGGTTCGGCACGCAGGCCATCGCCAGTCGCTCGCTGGCCCCGGCCGAGGCCCGGACTGCGGCAGCGCTTAGCGTCGCCGCGCGATCGCGGGGATAAAACACCCCAGCGGCGCCGAAGAACTCCGCCGACCGCACAATCGCGCCCAGGTTGCGGGGGTCGAGGACCCCATCGAGGGCCACAAGTAGGCGGCGCCCCCCGGTTGTACGACGAGATGCGTCACCGGGGTACAGCAGGTCACGCACGTCGGCCCGCAGTGGGCTTTCGGCCACGGCGACAATGCCCCGCGCAAGTGCCGGGTCGAGCAGGCGCTCGAGGCCGCGGCGATCGAGCACGTCCACCGGCCGCCCGGCCGCCGCGGCCAACTCGCGGACGGCGGGAAAATCCCGCCCTTGCTGCACGACCACTCGCGTCACCCGCTGCGGCTGGGCGCGCAACAGCTCGGTCACGGCCCGCTCGCCGGGGACGACGTACGGCGGGTCAGCGCGCTTCGTTCGAGGTTTGGATCGGGACAAGTTCGGTTCCTCGCACGCGCACCAGCTCGGGTGCCGCCGCGCTCGTCATCAGCTCGCCGTACCACGCCCGACGAAGCGCTCGCCACACAAGCAGGGCTTGGTCGTCGGGTGCCCGCCCTTGCTGGCGGTAGTACTCGTTTTCAAATGGGGTCGACGCGGGCCCGGGTGCCGCGGCGGGAGCCAGTACGAGGCCATCGAACAAGTCGCGCCCGTGGGCCAGTTCGTCCGACGACAGGCCTTCCGCCGAGCTGAGCACGAGCAACTGCGCTGGCCCGTCGCCGAGCGTCACGCCGAGACTGCGAAGCTGCCGGACGATCAGTTCTACCCGCGGCATCGCGTCGAGGATCACGACACACCCGCCTCTTTGCGCCCGCGCGAGATCGGACTCCAGCACCGGTTTGAATGACGTCGTCGCGGGTGGATAGGTGCGGACCACGGCGCCGCCGCCGGCCGCGAAGCGGGCCGCGGCCCGCTGGCCGTAGCCGTTGTCGGGGGCGAGCACGAGCGTCAGACCCCGGCGTCGACTCGCGAGCTCGCGCAAGACGTCCACCCGCATTTCCAGCGCCGGCGCGACCCCGATGCCCCCGCCGACCGACTCGCCCGGGAAGATGGCCGGGACCGGGTCGAGCACCTCGACCGCGGCGCGAACGTTGGCCCGTCCCACGGGGCCCACCACCACCTCCGCGCCACGGCCCAGCAAGCGTTGCGCACCCGCGGTGACCGAGCGCGGGGTTGACCCGGCGTCTTCCCAGATCAGCTCCACGCCGCGCTCGCGGGCCAGCACGGCCACCCCGGCCGTGGCGGCGGCCAGCTGGCGATCGGCCAGGCCGGCGAACGACCCGGTCCGCGGGAGCAACACGCCGACTCGGGTGGGGAGGCGACGACAGCTCGCCGTCCAGTCCCCGCGGACCGCCGGAAGACCGTCACCGGCCGCGACCCGCAAGCACGTCGCCACGGCGGGGCTTTGTGCCGCGTTTGCGAGCGCTCGAAGCTGCCGCGGTTCGACCGCGGCAGCGAGCGCCGCGAACCGCCGCTCGGCGTACGCGGCCTCGGCCGTGCCGTCGTCCACGAGCTCGCGCCAGGCAGCAAAGCCCACGGCGGCTTGGGACGGATCGCCTTGCCGCTCAAGCGCGATTGCAGCGGCACCCCGCAGCTCAACCGTCGCCACGTCGGTTTGGGCGCGGGCGCGTTCGATGGTCTCGAGGGCCAACGACGGGTCCCCCCCGCGGGCGAGCGCCGAGATCGACGTGCGCCACAACCCCGACTCCACCCCCGCGTCAAGCTCGGCCTCGCCGGCTGCGGCGAGCCCCTCGGCACTCCAGCGGATCGCTCGGTCGTCGGCGTCGACGAGATAGGCCCGTTGCGCCTTGGCCAGCAACGCGGCCGCTCGCAGCGGGGCGGGCGGGTTCCGAGCGAGCAAGCGATTGGCTGCCGCGACCACCTCGGCACCCGCCGGGTCCGCCTGTTGAGCCCGAACGACCGCCCGCCAATCGTCGCGATACTCCCGGTCCACTTGCGACACCGGCAGTGGAGCCCGCTGCCGCGGCCCGTCTACGGGGCGGCAGCTCGCCGCGAACGCAAGGCCGCCAACGATCTTCAACCCGCGAGTGAGTGCGCGCGGGCGCGCGACGCGAGAGCGCGACATGGGGAGCATCGTATACTCGGCGGCCCGCTGCGCCTCAACAAACCGTGCTATACCGCAGGCTGTGTCCGGGCCGGAGATCGACACCCTCGAAGGCGACGGGTACGCCGAAACGAGCCAGTATGCCGCGCACCTCGATCGCGGCTGGTCCATGCTCGATCGGGGCGATCACTCGGCCGCGCGACGTTCTGCGCAGCACGCCCAAAAGCTGCGGCCCGAGGCCCCCGATCCGGCCGTCTTGCTCGCCGCGGTCTCGCTGGCCGAGGGCGAGGCCGAAGAAAGCGTGCGCTGGTACGAGCGAGCCCAGGAACTCGACCCCGAGTACCTCGAGCCGTTCGCCGCGGCAGCTCACGTCATGCTCTTCGATCTGCAAGATCCCGAGCGGGCGTTGTCCTACTGCGACCAGGCCCTCAGCTTGGCGAGCGCCGATCCGCTGGAGCGAATCGACCTAGAGTTGCTCGCCGCGGAGTGCAAGCTGCTCAGCGAGCGCGTCGGAGAGGCTCGCACCCAGCTGTCCGCCATCGACGGCCTCGACACGATCGAAGCCGCACTACTGGCCGACGGCGACGCGGCCGACGGCGCGCTGTCGCGCTTACTGGGGGCGCAAGACGACGCGCTCGACGACGAAGAACTACAAGACGTCGTGCACAAAGCCATGCAGCTGGCGTTGCGCTTGGCTCGTTTGTGGCTCGACCTGCGCGAGCCCGACGGGGCGTTGGCGTGGCTGTCTCGACTCACGACGCGCTACCCGAACGACGCCGACGCCTGGTACCTGCTGTCCGAGGCGGAAACCGTGGCCGGCAACGGGCACGCGGCGGCCTGTGCCGCCCTGCAGTCGCTCCAGCTCGATTTGTCGTGGGAGCTCCCGGAGTGGGTACCCGAGCCCACCGCGCTGCACAAAGAGATCTTGGAGTTTCTCCGTCACTCCGACCACGCGGAGATCAAGCGCACGGTCCACACCGCGCGCACGTTCGTCGTGGTGGTTCACGACACGCCGGCGGTCGAACTCGTGCTCGAGGGGCTCGATCCGCGCGTGCCCGCCCTCGTCTTGGTCTCGCGCGCCACCCCCGATGGCGCCCCCGAGCCGACGGGGCTTGCCGTGTACCGCCGCAACATCGCGCGCATGTGTGACGGGCAACCGCGCTTCGCTCGCGAACTGGGTGAGTGCATTGAGACCGAGTTTTCGACGTTCGCCGAGGGCGTGGCGCAGCACGAAAGCGAGCTCGCGGCGGCCCGGGCCAGCCTGGCGGATCCGGGCGCGAAAAAGACCCGGAAAACTCGCACGCGCAAGCGCCCCGCGACGGACGCGTAGGCCAGCCCGCGTTCCGGTCTCCGGCAAGCTCTCGGCGGCCCCAGCTCAGGTCAAGCTCACCGCGCCGCTCCCGAAGAGCCGCTCGAGTGCGAACACCAGCTCGTCGGTGGCGGCAACCCGGCAGTCATCACCGAGCGCAATCTCGGTGGTGAATCGGCCGTCGACCGCAAGCTGGATCTCCAGCGGACAAGGACCCCGGTTGGCCGTCACCACCTTGGCCAAGGCCGCGATTTTGTCGTCGTCGATGCCTTGGACCGGACAACGAACCAACACGGCCTTCGCTGTGTCCTCGCGCACGCCCGCGAGCGGCTGCACATTGTCGACCAAAAGCTTGTAGCGCGAGACCTCGCCTTCTTCGTTGACGTCGACCTCGAGCTTGCCGGTGACGAGCAGCGGTTCCTCGGCGCACTGGGCCAAGACCTCGCGAAACGTCGTCCCCCGGTCCTCGTCGACCACGCGAGCGTAGGTCTTGGGAAACACGATGCCCTCGATGCGCCCGAACTGGTCTTCGACTTGGAAAAACGCCATGGGTCCTTTGCCGCTTTTTGTCTGAACCTCGCGCATCTCACACAAGACGCCGCCCAACACCACCACCGACCCGGCGAGCTTCGGCGTCAGTGCGGCCGTGGTCGCCGTGGCGTGGCGCTCGATGTCGGCGACGTAGCGGTCGAGGGGATGGCCGGTGAGGTAAAACCCCAACGCGTCGCGTTCGGCGGCCAAGGCCTGTTTGGGGGTCCACTCCTCACAGTCCGCGTAGGCTTCGACGTAGGCGGCAGCCGGGGACTCGAGCGCGCCAAACAAGCTGGTCTGCCCGGTGTTGCGATCACGCTGGGCCCCTTGGGCTTGGTCGATCGCCGACGGTAGCGTCGCCAACAACTGGGCGCGGCTGTGCCCGGCCGAGATCGGATCCATCGCTCCGGAGGTGACCAACCCCTCGAGGGTGCGCCGATTGACTTTCTTGAGGTCCACGCGACGGGCGAGCTCGAACACGCTCGCGTACGGGCCGTCTTTGCGCGCTTCGACCACCGCATCGACTGCGTTGCCGCCGACGTTGCGCACCGCCCCCAGGCCGAAGCGAATCCCCTGTCTGCCCCCCTCCCCGACGACGAGGCCGAAGTCGGCGTCGGAATCGTTGACCGACGGCGGGAGGACCTCGATGCTCATGGCCCGCGCCTCCGCGATGAATTTCACCACATTCTCGATTTTGTCTTTGTCGCAGGTCATCAGCGCGGCCATGAACGCGACCGAGTGTCGGCATTTGAGATAGGCCGTGCGGTAAGTGATGAGTCCGTAGGCCGCGGAGTGGCTTTTGTTGAAGCCGTAGCCGGCGAACTTGTCGATCAGATCGAAAATCTCGTTGGCCTTGTCCGCGTCCATCTGGCTCACGTTGGCGCAGCCCTCCACGAACAGTGCACGCTGCCGGTCCATCTCCGCTTTCTTCTTTTTGCCCATGGCGCGCCGCATCAAGTCGGCCGCCCCCAGAGAAAAGCCGGCCAAAATCTGCGCGGCCTGCATCACCTGTTCTTGGTAGACAAACACGCCGTAGGTTTCTTCGAGCACCGGCTGCAGCGCCTCGTGGGGGTATTCGATCTCCCGCCGCCCGTGCTTGCACTCGATGAACTGATCGACCATGCCGCCCTCGAGCGGGCCGGGGCGGTACAACGCGACCGCAGCGATGATGTCCTCGAAACAGTCTGGGCGCAGCTTGGTCAGCAGCTTTTTGAACCCCGTCGATTCGAGCTGAAATACGCCGGTGGTATCGCCCCGCGAGATCATCTCGTACACCGCCGCATCGTCGAGACGAACGCTGGCAACGTCGAGCAGCGGTTCGTCGTCGCGACGCACGCTATTGACCAAACGCTCCGCGACGTCGATGACCGTGAGCGTCTTGAGACCGAGAAAGTCGAACTTGACCAGCCCGGCTTGCTCCACGTCGGTCATTGTGTATTGCGTGACAATCTTATTGTCGGCTTGAAAGCAGGGCACATGCTCCCACAGCTCGCGGTTGCCGATGACAATGCCCGCCGCGTGCATGCCTGCGTGCCGGTTGAGCCCCTCGAGCGAGCAGCCGATCGTGAGAATCTCACGGGCTTTCTCGTCGATCTCCGCCCGTTGGCGGAGCATCTGGGCCGCGTCGGCGACCTCGATCACATCTTTGTATCGTTTCGCCAGCGCGGGGTCTTTTTTGGCCTTCTTCTTGAGGGGCTCGGGATCGGTCATCGCCATCGACAGCGTGACTTTGGGTCCCTCTGGCACGCGTTTGGCGATATCCGTGGCATCGGACACGGGCACGCCGAGCACCCGGGCCACGTCGCGCACCAATCCGCGCGCCTTGAGGGTGTGGAAGGTCGCGATCTGGCCCACGCGATCGTGACCGTAGCGGTCCGTCACGTAGCGGATCACTTCCTCGCGACGGTCCATGCAAAAGTCGATGTCGAAGTCGGGCATGCTCACGCGGTCGGGATTCAAGAACCGCTCGAACAAGAGGTTGTAGGTGATCGGATCGAGATCGGTGATCCGTAGCGCATACGCAACCAAGCTCCCGGCTCCCGAGCCGCGCCCCGGACCCACCGGCACCCCCATGACCTTGGCTTCACGAATGAAATCCCAGACGATCAAAAAGTACCCCGGGAACTTCATGTCGATGATGATTCCGAGCTCGTGCTCGAGCCGCGCGCGGTAGGCATCGACGTTGGGCTCGGCCCCCATCCGGCGGATCTCGTCGAACCGCTGGTTGAGCCCCTCGTACGCGATCTTGCGCAAATAGCCCGGCAGGTCCTCTTGCACCCCCGGCGGGAGCTCGAAATCCGGCAGTTCGGGCCGGCCCAACGACAACTCCACGTTGCACATCGACGCGATGCGACCCGCGTTTTCAAACGCGGTTGGGTAGCGGCGAAAGTAGTCCACCATCTCGTCGGGACGCTTGATGAAGAACTCGTCGCACTCGTGCCGCAAGCGCTTGGGGTCATCGAAGGTCCGACCCATACCCATGCACATGAGAATCTCGTGTGCGTGGGCCTGGTCGCGGTTGACGTAGTGGCAATCGTTGGTGGCAACGAGTGGCACGTCGAGATCACGACCGAGTTCAGCCAGTGCTTCGTTGACCTTCTCCTGGGCGGCCATGCCGTTGGGCTGAAGCTCGAGGAAGTACTGGCCCGGCTCGAAGATGTCCCGGTACTCACGGACGACCTCGCGCGCCTGGTCCATGTCGCCGCTGGTGACAAGCCGCGACACGTGCCCACCCAAGCAAGCGGACGTGGCGATGATGCCCTCACGGTGCTGGCGCAGGAGTTTTCGGTCGACACGGGGGTTGTAGTAAAACCCGCGCAAGTGGCCGAAACTGACGAGGCGCTGCAGATTGCGGTACCCCACGTCGTTTTTGGCCAACAAGACGATGTGGTAGTTTTTGCGGTCGGTCTTCGCCTCGCAGTCGCCGTCGGAGAGGTACGCCTCGCAACCGAAGATGGGCTTGACCCCCTGCTCTTTGGCTTCCTTGTAGAACTGCAACGCGCCGAACATGTTGCCGTGATCGGTCACGGCCACGCTTTTCATGCCCCGTTCGCGGACCGTCTTGCACAAGTCTCGGGTTCGGATCGCACCGTCGAGCAGGCTGTACTGCGTGTGCAGGTGCAGATGCGCGAAGTCCGAAACGCCGGCGAGATCACCCGTGTTGTCCGTGGCCATGTGCGACCACGCTACCGCAACTCCCTCGTCCGTCGAAGACCCGCGTCGGGTCGCGACAACGTTGTCACCCCGTCCGGCGCCTGCGCGGCCCGGCTCGCCACGACCACCCTGCGCCCCGGGGATCGAGCGTCCCGGTTCGGTCTCGTCACCTTGCACACCCGGTGATCGTACCGGCGGTTCACCGACGGGGCCGATCCCCGCCGCCGCCGCCGGGATCGGCTCCGCGGTTCGAGACACGGCGCCGAACGATGCCGTCACGCCGCACCCGATCCCGACCCCTCGCCCCACCGGGCGGCGACCGCTTGGTCTGCCGGACGCACATGCCATGATACGCGAGCATGCGCAGGCGGGAGACAGTCCGGCTCACCGGCGCCTTGGTCCTCGCCGGCGGCTTCGTGGTCGCCTGCCCGTCGCCCAAGCCGACACGGTCGGATCGGGGGAAGCTGTCCACCGCGAGTGCCCCGTCGTCGGATCCGTCGCGACCGATCGTCATCCCCGTCAATACTCGCATCACGTCGCTCGACCCGCTCGAGGCCGAGGATCGCAACGCACGACTCGTCGTCGCCCAACTGTTCGACACACTCGTTGACTACGGCAAGGCGACTGACGAGCTGGTCCCTGAGCTCGCCGTGTCACTCCCCACGTTCGACGCCGGCACCCAAGAGCTCACCTTCCGGTTGCCCACCGGCGAGCAAGCGCCCCAGTTTTCCGACGATCCGTGTTTCGCCAACGGCATGGGCCGCGCGGTGCTGGCCTCGGACGTTGCGTACTCCTTGCGGCGGCACGAGGACGTGACCCGATCGAGCCATGGCCTCCTCGCGTCTCGCCTCGATGCGGCCGCCGGCAACTTCGCTTCCGCCATTGAATCCGATGATCGGGCGGGGACCGTGCGTTTGCGGTTGCGCGGCCCGGCGCCGGAACTGGTGGCCATGCTCGCCAATCCGCAAATGGCGATCGTTCCGCGCGAATGTGTGACCTACTACGACGGACAGAACCGTCCGGCGTTCCGCGAACACCCGGTCGGAAGCGGGCCGTTTGCGCTCGACTACGCCGCCAGCGAGCCCGGCCGTCGGGTCGTGCTGGTCCGTCACCCGCCCGCTGGCGCTGGAGAGGCGCCTCCCCGCCGCCTCCGCGCCGCCCATGATCGGGTGCAGATCGAGTACTTTCGTTCCGCTGAAACCGCGCTGCGATTGTTTCAAGCGGGGCAGCTGGCCACGCTGAGCCCCGGCCAGTCCCAGTTCACGGCTCTGTTCCAGGGCACGCAGCCACGCGACCCATCGCTGACGGTCGTTCGCACCCCGCTGTTGGCGACCACACTGCTCATGTTCAATCAGCGGGCGCCATGGGTGGGCAACCACCGCGACCCCCAGATCGCCGCCAAGCAGCGCGCGCTTCGGGAGGCCATTGCGTTGGCCTTCGACGCCGGGCGCTACCATACGGTGCTGCGCAATGGAGCGTGGGCCGAGCCGGCGGTGCGTCTCGTGCCGCCGCGTTGGGCCCCCGCCGATGCCCCGCGCCACCGCCACGCGCCACTGCAGCGCGACGTCGTGGCCGCTCGGCGAGCGCTCGCTCGCTTCGACCCCGACCCGGCACTCGAGCTGACCTTGCGCTACCTCACCACCGACGATGAAAACGCGCGACAAGACGCCGCCATCTTGCGCCATGCCCTCGCACCGCTCGGCATCCACCTCGACGTCACCCACGATCCCGCGTACCTCGCGAAACTACTGGCCCGCGACCCCACGTACGCGCAGGCCCACTTGTTCGCCGTCAACTTCGATGCCGACTACCCGGCCGCGGAGAGCTGGCTCGGCGCGTTCCGTTGTGCCGAAGTGCTCGCTCTGCTAGCCGGGTACTGCAGCGCGGACTACGACGCCACATTCGCTCGGCTCGCCGGCGCCTCCACTCTCGAGCGAAATCGCCTGGTGGCGGCGCTCGAACAGCACCTCGCCGACGCCGTGGTGTTTCGCCCAATCGATCATCCGCACGCGTGGCTCGTCGCCCAGCCTGGAATCACCGGCGTCGAACGTCACCCCATGGCGGGCCTGAGAATTGAACGCCTCGCCTGGCGCTGAGGGCTCGACGACGAGCCCGCGGCGGGCGGGTGATCCGAGGACCGAGCCGCCCCGCTTCGGTCGGGTGCAGCTGGTGGGCGCGAGCCGGCGGACGGGGGACGCCACCGTCTCCTGCTCGCCACCCCACGCTCCACGTCGCCCGCAATGCACGGCGGCCGCCTCGTTCTACGGGAACCGAGGCCATCGCGGCTCGTCCCCGCCCCGGGTGTGATCTCGATGCTAGGCCTGCGCCTGCCGGGCCAGCCAAGGCGCTTGCTCCGTGCTGGGCGCCCGATCCACCGCCTTGCGCATGTACACCCGCCACTGCTCTTCGATGTCCGGCACGGTCGACTGCGCGAACGAAGGGCGTTTGACCAACGCATCGCGCCACGCCAACCCCTTGGGCGACTCGCGGTACAGATCGAGATCGGGTTCGATCTGCTGGTACCAGTCCAGTCGCTGCAACAGCGGAGCCGTCGCCGCGTCGACGAGCGAGAAATCCTCGCCATTGAACAAAGGACCTTTGATCTGTTCTTCGAAACGGGCCAGCTTGTTACGCACGACCTCGGCTTTGTCAAAGGTGGCCTCGCGGGACTTGGCGAGGTACATCGAGTAGCTGTCGAACAGCAGCGACGACGCGAACTCGATCCACGACCGGTTGTGCGCTCGGGCCAGCGGATCGGCTGGATGGAGCCCGCCGCCGGTCGTTTCTTCAACGAACTCGTTGATCACGGCCGACTCGAACACCACTGTGTCTCCGACCCGGAGCACGGGCACCTTGCCCAGCGGCGAGATGTCGAGAAACCACTGGGGCTTGTCGGCCAAGTCGATGTAGTCGACGTCATACGGAACCCCCTTCTCCTGCAGCGTGAGTGTGGTCCGCTGAACGAAGGGACAGAGTTTGAAACTGATGAGCTGGTAGCGCGCGTCTGACATGCAAAAGACCTCGCGGCAAAACTAGCGCAGCGACCCGCAACTCTGACGAGCGACGGCCAGGCGATGCCGGCCACTTCCTCACGGCTCACGTCGACGATGCCGGCGCCTGCGCCAACTGGCGCGGTCACAGACTCAGGCGGCCATCCGCCGCAAGGTCGCCGACGCTGACCCACCCCACCGTCACCCCGAGCGAAGCGGCGCGGCCGAGCTTGCGTTCACGCATCGCCCGGGCTAGCACCGCCCGCGTGCTGCCGTGGAAACGTCTCGACGCCGACCAAGCCCCTGATGGTGAGGTGATCTCGTTGCACCAGCGCGGCGAGGAGTTCTTGATCCGTGCCGGCGGCCGCGACCTGATGTCGAGTCGCGACGACGCGTCGAGCCGAGCCCTCGCCACCCTCGGCTGTGCGGCACTGCCCCAGCGCGACGCGGTGCGCGTCCTGGTGGGCGGCCTCGGCCTCGGCTACACACTTCGCGCAGCGCTAGACGCTGTGGGCGACGGAGCTGAAGTGCACGTCGCCGAGCTCGCGCCCTGCGTCGTGCGCTGGAATCGAGGGCCGCTCGCGCACCTCGCCGGGCGCCCGCTCGAAGACCGCCGAGTGTCCGTGCACGAAGGCGACGTCCGCCAGGTCATCTCCCGCGGCCCGTGGGACGCAATCTTGCTCGATGTGGACAACGGACCCGACCCCCTGACCCACGACAACAACGAAGCCCTCTACAGCCGCCGCGGCGTCGAGCAAGCGTACCGCGCCCTCTCGCCTCACGGGGTGGTTGGCGTGTGGTCGTTTTCGGATGACCCCGGGTTCACTCGTCGTCTCCAGCGCCAGGGATTCGAGGCCCATGTGGAGAGGGTCTCGGCCTCTCGGACCGGACGAGGGCGCTATCACTACATCTGGGTGGCACGTCGGCCCTCGCGAGTCTGAGTGCGCCGCTTGGGGGCTGCATGACCGCGCCCCCGAAAGCTGCGGCCGTAAAAGGACCGGTCGCGTGGCTTCGCGGCGGACGGGACCACGAAGCCGGGCACGATCGGACCCGTTCCGCCGCGAGGTTCTCCCGCCGGTGCCGCCCACGATGTGCTAGCCCTAACGGACGGCCGCTCCGCGCTTGACCGCAACCACTTGATCCACGCCATGAATCCCGCCTCCCGCCGTTCCCTACTCGACATGGCCCGTGACGCGGCTGCGAACGCCTACTGCAAGTACAGCGGCTTCGCGGTGGGGGCCGCGGTGCGCTCCGTCGGCGGACGCGTGTTTGTGGGCTGCAACGTTGAAAACGCTTCGTACGGTCTGACCAGCTGTGCCGAACGCAATGCGATCTTCGCGATGATCGCGGCGGGGGAGCGCGAGATCGCAGAAATCGTGGTGTACACCCCGACGGATCAGCCCACCGCCCCGTGTGGCGCGTGTCGGCAGGTGATCTGGGAGTTCGGCCGCGACGCCGTGGTGGTCATGGCCTGTGACGGCGCGCCGGAGCGCGAGCAAAGCATCCGCGAGCTGCTTCCCGACGCGTTCGGGGCCGACAACCTGTCTCCAGGCGAGCCCGAACCGGCGCGTCCCCGTTGACTGCCCCTTTGTCGGGCGCACCTCGATGCCAGAGGGGCAAGCACGGGGATCCGAGTCCGGGCCGAACTCGATCCGGCCGCGGTTCGATCGACGCCCCCAGCCGGTGGCCACTCACGGCTCACACGCCGTTCCGGGCCAGCGATCCCGGCTGGGTTCGCAAGCGACGGACGGCCCACCGCGCCGCACCTGGCCCGGCTTGGGATGCAGCGACCGGCCCGCACGGCTCCACGCACCGCGGGTGCCGGATCGTGCCACGCTCCCCGACAACGCGGGGATCACCGCTTCGTGCGATCGTCTCCTGGCGGACCGTCAAGCTCGCGACGCCCGCGACGCCATCTAGCCCGCTCCACGATGGCTTGACGAAAGCGCCTTCCCCCTGCGTTTCGGCCCGGTGCCCACCACGTCTGCGAAACGGGTCAGCAAGATCGTGCCGGCCAAACTGGACGACCGTCAAACGCCCCATGTAGCGCCTATCCCAGCCCAGCCCAGCCTAGCCTAGCCCAGCCTAGCCCAGCCGTGAGCCGCTCGCCGCAGACAA
>QKPP01000052.1 GCA_006508105.1 Myxococcales bacterium FL481
GGTCTACCGCATCTTGCGACGGACCCATCACGTTTACGTCGTGCCCTTGGTGCTCGCGGTGTTGTTCGCCGTCTTGCGCGCCGCGGTCTGGCTGCTGATGAAGCTGGACTACCTGTTCTTTCCGCGCCTGCGGCGAACGAAGGTTGCCCGCCCGATTGTCCTCGTCGGCAACCCTCGAACCGGGACCACATTCCTTCAGCGCTTCTTGGCCGATCACGGGCTGGGCTCGGGCATGGAGCTGTTCTTGATGCTGTACCCGTCGCTGGTGTTGCAAACTGTGCTCAAGCCGGTGCTCCCACTGCTCGAAAGACTCAGCCCGGCCAAGTTCCACTCCACCGATGCGCACCATACGAGCCTGAGCTCGGTCGAAACCGACGACGTGAGCGTGCTGTTTCGGTACCTCGACGGGTTCTTCCTGTACGGGTTCTTCCTGTCGTTTGATGACGAGGACCTGCTCCCCGCCGTCGACCCCAAAGTCCGCGATACGGCCTCCCGCGACTTCGCTTGGCTACGCGCACTGTGGGCCCGCAGCCTCGTGTTGCATGGCACCCAACGCAACGTGGCCAAGCTGTTCTCGCTGGGACCTCGCCTGCCGCGATTCCTCGAAGAATTCCCGGACGCCCAGATCCTGTACATGGTGCGCGACCCGGTGGAGGTGTTGCCAAGTTCGATGAGCTTGGTCACCGGGGTGCTGGATCGAGCGTTCGGCTTTTGGTCGTTGCCGGAGGCGCAACGCAAACGGTGGCTCGAGCGCATGTACGCGGCGCTGATCATGCTGCTCCAACGATTCCACGACGACTGGCAAAGCGGGGCCATCGACCGCGACCGCGTGTTCATGGTCCGCTACGACCGCATGATGGCGGAGTTCGATGTGCTCATGCCTGAAATGTGCCGCTTTCTGGGACACGAGATCACGCCGGAGCTCGCCGACGCCATCACTCAACGCGCGGAGAAGCAGCGGGGATATCGATCGGGCCACAAGTACAGTCTGGAGAAGTTCGGTCTATCGGAAGAAGCCATCCGCCGGGACTGCGCGTTCTTCTACGACACGTTCTTGCCGCCGCTGAAGCCGGACGCCGTGCAGTCGTCAGCTCCTTCGGTCTAGAAGCGACCAGCGCGCGACCGCGTGCAGCCCAGCCCCGGCGCGGCCCGCAGGCCCACGGGACCGCTGCCGCTGCGCCGAAGATGCTTCAGCCCGCGTCCGCGCTCGCGGCGTCGGCAAGATTCGCGACCAGCCAGGCCGAGGCCGCGAACAACTGCAACCAGTCACCGGGCGCACTCAGCCCGTACGCGAACACGCTGCCGATCCAGCAAACACTCGCCAGCGTTTGCCCGAGCCATGCGATTCGTCGTCGCACCCTCCGACGCTCATCGGAGGCGGACTCGGCTACGGCCGTCGCTTCGCTGTTCGCCATCAACATACACACTCCTCGCCACAATAGGAGAGGTCGTCGAGGTACATCCCCCACTTGCGATACGTTTCGAGTCCCTCCGCCGGCAACCCCAGTTCGGTGGCGATGGCCTTGGCCACGACGGCAAAGCGCTGGCGATACTTGTAGATAAAGCAAAACACGTGGTTGTCGTGACGGACCGCGGGTCCGCACAGGAACAGGCCCGGCACGAGGGTCGACTCGTCATGCTCGCTAAGCTGCGGGAACCCATCTTCTCGTCGTTCGAACAGATCTGAGACGAGCGACAAGCTCCCTTCAAATCCGCCGGCCAGTAGAGGTTGCACGAACGTCTCCAAGCACTCTCCGTCCGCAGTGAAGACCTCGTACATCTCGTCTCGGTGAATCACCGAGACGACCGGCGTGTCCGGAAATAGCTCGACGTGCTCGACGAACCGGGCCTCCTGCATCCTCTCAAGCGAATAGGTAGAAAGCGCCACGCTGGGATCGGACGTGTCGCTCTTCCACGGGCACCCTTCGTCGAACAGCCGCACCCGCTTTCCTCGGCAAGCCAGATGGTACGCCGCGTCGACACCGCTTTCGTAGCCACCGATAATCACGAAGTTGTCCCCCCGCAGGCCCGCGAACCCGGGAATCGTCGCCGTGTGACGACAAAGCTCGCTCCCGGGGAATCCGGCGAACCGCGGATACTGGAACTCACCGGCCGCCCAGATGACATGCTTGGCGCACACCGTCTCGTTCCCGGTCTCGATCTCAAACATCGCCCCCGCCTTGGCGACGGACACCACATTTGTCCGCTCGCGGATGGGGACCTCGTAAAACTGCGCCACCGCATTGAGGTAGATGGCATACGCCTCGCCGGTCGGATGCTCCGCTTCGAGGATGAACGCAGGCGAAGTCCGAAGCGCGATCGAGTTGAGGTCGAGCATGCCGATCGAGTTGGTGGGGAACGACGGCGTGATGAACCGGGTCTCAGCGGGCCACAGAGCAAACGAGGCTCCGACCACATGGCGCTCGAGCACGACGAAATTCTCGACGCCGGCTTGTTTGAGCGCCACCGCCGCGCCAATGCCGGCCGCACCGGCTCCCACGACCACGACGTCGTAGACCTGGTCGGGCGCGAGGCTCATCGGGCCGGCCTCGTTCGAGTCCAACTGACGGCCGCTGGTCGATGGGTTCGACCGACGCCAAGCCCGTGGCACCGCGGACTCGCCGGGACAGTCCCGCCGAGCCGCACCGTGAAATCGCGTGGAGCGGAGTCGGTCATCGCATCGTGGTCTCGGAACCGGGACTCGTGGCTCGTTCTACATGCAATCACTTACTGTTGCAAGCATTTTGCCTAGACTACGCACCGCGTCATCGCGTGATGGCGCCGGCGCGAGGGCTGCGAAGTGCGCCAGCGCGTTTCGTCCGGCACGAGCGACTCAGCCATCGAACACCGAGCGGACCCACTGCCACACACCGCCTTGTAGACCCCCGTCGGGCGCCTCACAGTCGCGAAGCAAGGCCTCGAGCGCCACCGGATCGATGCAGCCCGGAGCCCCGATGAAAACGAGTCTCGACCGCGCCGGCGCGTCGCCCCACGGCGCACCGACCTCAAGATGAGCCCGCCGCCCAACGACCTGCAGGACCGCTTGGCGCGAGCGCTCTCCCACGAGTTGCACGATGCCTTTGACCCGATAGACCGCCGACGGCAAGCGATCGATGATCCGCCGCAATCTCCGAGCGGAGAGCGGAACGTCGGTCGAATAGCTCCAGGTACCGAACGATTTGGTGTGGTCGATCTCGGCGGGCTCGTCGCCAACACGGTGAACCTTGACCGACATCGGCCCGGCGTCGGGCACGACGTCTGAGTGCACTCCCAACACCACCTCGGCCGGGATGTCGCCGCGCGGAGCCTCGACGATCCGCGCACGCGTGACGACCCTGCGGATCTTCGCCTTGACGGCCTCCACGTCGGCCGCGTCGAGGAGATCGGTCTTGCTGAGCACAACGATGTCCGCGGCCTTGAGCTGTCCGCCCGTAACGATGCGCTCACGAAGGTTCGCAGTGAGGTACGCCTCGGCATCGATCACGACCACGACGCCGTCGAGAGCGACGACGCTGCGCAGATAGGGGACGGCGACTGCGCGCGCCACCGCGGCGGGGTCGCTCACGCCGCTCGCTTCGATGACCAGGTGCTCGGGCGGGTCCGGACGCCGCATGATCTCGAGGATCGAACGGACCAGGTCCTCGCGAATCGTGCAACAGATGCACCCTCCACCGAGGTTGACGACGTCTTCTTCCACTCCGACAACAAGGTCGGCGTCGATATTGATCGCCCCGAAGTCGTTGACCAACACGCCCAATCGGCGCGTTGTTCCGCGACGAATCACCGCGTTGAGCAAGGTCGTCTTGCCGGCGCCCAAGAAACCGCCAATAACCGTGATTGGAGTCGGCCGGGGTGCACTGCGTTCCTCCTCAAGCATCGGCTCGATATACCCCCACGCGGCGCCCGACGCCAGTCGATGCCTCACTCACGGCGTACGTGGTGCGATTGTGAATGTTCCGCGACGGGCGTTTGGCCGTGGGCAACCGGACGAAACTCGGATCCCACATGCCCGCTCGGCACACAAGCCTGATCACCTGTGCACTTGAGCACGGCGTGCAGTCCACCGCGTTCGTCGTTCTCAACGACGGCGCGCCGGCTCGTCGCCACCTCGTACCAGTCGCGGTTTACGGTGGCAGGCCGGGGCTTGATCCGCCGAGGCAGGGCGCTCCCCAGCACCGCGGAAGTCGCTGCGTCGAGCCGACGTGCCGTCTGACGCCGGCCTAGCCGGAAACCGTCGGCACCGGTCCCCGCGACTTCGGCGGCCCCAGCCGCACGCGTCGGCTCTGCTCGCGCCGCCCGGGACTAAACGTCAGCGTCCGGGTCCCCTGCTGTGAGGTCACCTGCACGGTGTTGATCTGCTTGGAAGCGAGCTCAAAAAACGCCGAGTTTCGCAGCGTCACCGCAGCTGCCGCTGTCGGGGGCAAAAACTCGAAGTACAGCCATGCGATCTGATGCGACAAGACCTCTTTGCCCACCCACCGCAGCGGCACCGCGGACCCGTTGTGTTGCACGACGAACACGTCTCGCACATAGGCCTCGATGAGCGTGTCGATGTCGGGTCGTCGCTCAAGGGAGATTGGAGCGCGGACCCGCCGGCGTAGCGCCCGTTCGAGGTCGGCGGGCGCGACCCGCAGTGCGACCTCAAGTCGATGCGTCTTTGGGTTGTGGCGTAGCTCGGCAAACGTGGCGTGAAACGGGTGAGCCTGCGCCCCCCCGGCGGCGCTCCAACCGGCCGCGAGTACGATCGCACAAGCAAAAACGCGTCGTCGGAGCACCGTCACTGGGTTCCTGAACGCGGGTCGCCGGGCCGCGAGGAAGCCGGGGGAACAACCCCACGACGAGATGCGTTTCGCGGCGCGACGGCGGTCGGCACCGTGGTCGGACCGCGGCTCGACGAGCCCGCGTTGGCCGGCCGGGCTGGCACCGCGGACGGATCCGAACTGGGCACGGGACTCACCGCCCGAGCAGGTTTGCGCTTGACGGATATCCTCGTGCGCCGCTGGCCTACGGCGCCACCAGGCGCCGGACGCGATCCAGACGACCGCGCCGATGAAGATTCGCCACGAGCCGGCGACGCCGCTGGGTCCGACTGACCCGAAGCCTCCGTGGCGGGTGGCATCGCCTGGTTGGCGGGTTCGCGGGAGCGCTGCCTGTGTTGCATGGGGTTCGTTGTCGTGCCGTTCTCCCGGAACAGCTCGAAGCGCGACGACTGGGGCCGAGGCGGATAAAAGTTGTTGCTGAGATCCACGTCGGCCGTCTCGAGCCGCGGATCGAGGGCGATGCTCTCGATCGTCTTGCCGGTCACGATCATCTTCGACACGTGCTCGTTGTTGCGCCGCCAGATCTCCGCGGGCACCCTAAACTCCTCTGTGGTCTGGTCGCTATAGCTGACCTGCAAGATCACCGGCATCGGAAGGCCGCCGATGTTCGCAAGGTCGACCACATAGAAGTTGCTATTGTTCGCCAACAACTCGCGTTCCTCCGCCGTCAGCGACTCGATCAGACGGCCGTAGGCTCGCCGGTCGCGCTTGGTGACATCGAGCCCATCGTAGGTGCTGTAGAAATCCTTTAGCTCCTCGTACTTGTCCACCAATCGCGGGAGCTCCCGGTTGCGAAAGCGAGAGATGCTCTCCGGTGTGGCGTCCCGTTCCGCCTTGCGCCGGACCTTTTCGATATCCGGGTTCCGCGTGTCGACAGTGTATAGCCGCAGTCCGGAAATCGCCAAGTCGGTGTGCATCGTCGAGTAAAACCAGCCCCGCCAAAACCAGTCGAGGTCGATCCCCGACGCGTCTTCCATCGTGCGAAAGAAGTCCGCCGGCATCGGGCGCTTGAACTGCCAACGCTGCGCGTACTGCTTGAACGCGTAGTCGAACAGCTCGCGCCCCATCACCGTCTCGCGCAAGATGTTCAGGGCAGTGGCCGGTTTCGCGTAGGCATTGTTGGCGAACTGCAGGATCGACTCCGAGTTCGTCATGATCGGAACCTGATCGTCCGAGCGCATATACCCCACGATGGCGCGCGGCTCACCGCGGCGCGAAGGGTACCCTCGTTCCCACTCCGATTCCGCCAGAAACTGCAAAAACGTATTGAGCCCCTCGTCCATCCACGTCCACTGCCGCTCGTCGCTATTAACAATCATAGGAAAGTAGTTGTGTCCCACCTCGTGGATAATCGTCGAGATGAGCTCGTATTTGGTCCGCTGCGCGTACGTCCCATCGGGCTCGGGGCGCGGACCGTTGAAGCAAATCATCGGGTACTCCATTCCGTGGATCGGCCCGTTCACCGAGATCGCGACCGGATAGGGGTACTCGAACGTGTAACGGGAGTACACGTCGAGGGTGTGAGCGATGGCCCGAGTCGAGTAGCGATGCCACAGCGGTTGTCCGTCGCGCGGGTAAAACGACATGGCCAACACCGCGTTGTCGCCCACCTGATGCCCCATGGCGTCCCAGATGAACTTGCGCGACGAAGCCCAGGCGAAATCCCGCACGTTCTTCGCCCGAAAGCGCCAGGTCTTGCGGTCCGCGGTCCCCTCTTTCTCGTTGTCGCGGGCCTCATCGGGGGTCACGACGAACACCGGCTTGTCGGCACGGCGGGCCTGTTCGAGTCGACGACGCTGCTCGGCGGTTAGCACCGCCCGGGGATTTTGCAGCTGGCCGGTCGCGGCGACCACGTGGTCGGCCGGCACGGTAATCTCGACATCGTAGTTACCCAGCTCCAAGGTAAACTCTCCCCGGCCGAGGAACTGCTTGTTTTGCCAGCCGTGCACGTCGGTGTACGCCGCCATGCGCGGGAACCATTGGGCGATCTCGTAGAGGTAGTTGCCATCCTCGGGAAAGTACTCGTAACCGGTCCGTCCACCGATGAAGTCGGCGTTGTTGACCGCGTAACTCCACTCCACCACGAACTTGAGCGATCGCCCACTCGTCAGCGGTTTCGGGAGGTCCACGCGCATCATCGTGTCCACGATCTGGAAGTCGAGCGGCTTGCCGCGTCGGGTGGTCACCGCGGTGATCCTCGAGCTGCCGTCGAACGACTGGCGCGCCAACCGACCGGCCAGATCCCCGTACGACATGTCCTCGAAATCTGGAGCCAAGGCCGTCACGCCCGCGCCCGATTGCGGCGCGAAGATGTTGGCGTCCACCTGCAACCACAGGTACGACAGATCATCAGGCGAGTTGTTGTGGTAGTGGATCACCTCGCGACCGGTGATCCGTTGCCGGTCGTCATCGAGTTCGACCTCGATGTCGTAGTCCGCTCGCTGCTGCCAGTAGCGATGCCCGGGGGCCCCCGAGCCCGCACGCGTGCTCGTTGGAGTCGGCCAGGTCTCCTCGAGCTGACGGAAGGGATCGTCGACAATGATCTGCGGCTGACCGACCACAACCGGTTGCTTGTCGGTGGGGGCGTCCAGCAAGACGGCGAGTAACGGCAAAGCGAACGCGATGGCCATGGGAGCGCGTTGTTACCACGACGGCCTCGCTCCCCGACAGCGCGACTGCGGTTCGCGGCGGCAGCGTTGGCCGGCGTTGCCCGCGAAGCGCCGCCGGCAACGGGGCCGAGCCGCCGGATCACCCGGCGGGAATGCGGCATCATGCCCCGGTATGCGACAAGCCGCCCCCCAAACACCGCTCGAGCTCGCCGCCAGAATCGACCACACGCTGCTTCGCGCCGATGCGACCACGGCCGACATCACGCGCTTGTGCGAGGTTGCAGCGGCGTATCGGTTCCACGCCGTTTGTATCCAACCGTGGTACGTGCGGCACGCGGCGCGCTGTTTGGCGCCGAACGGCCCCGTCATTTGTACCGTGGTCGGATTTCCCCACGGCACAAGTCGAGTCAAGGCCCGAGAAGCCGAGGTCGCCACCGAGGACGGCGCGCACGAGCTCGACATGGTCATCGCCGTGGGACCGTTGCTGGATGGGGCGTACGCGGAAGTCCGCGACGACATCACGGCGGTCGTCCGCGCGGGCGCCCCCAGTGGAGTGAAGGTGATCGTGGAGTCGGCGCGACTGTCCGCACCGCAGCTCGACGCGGCCTGCGAACTGAGCGTCGAAGCTGGAGCGAAGTTTGTGAAGACCTCGACCGGCTTCGGACCTGGCGGGGCCACCTGTGCCGCGGTAGCTCGGATGCGCAGCCAAGTGCAAACGCGAGCCGGGGTCAAAGCATCGGGCGGCATTCGAGATCTAGAGACGGCGCGGCGGATGATCGCGGCCGGGGCCGATCGACTCGGCACCTCGGGTTCTACGGCGATCGTGGACGAACTGCGTCGTCGCCAGACGTCGTCCTGAGGCACATTGGCCTACATGTAGGCGGCTTCATTGCGCCCCGATTGGCGGAACGAACCGGATCCGTTCCTCACGTTTGGCCGAAAAGTTGCTCGCCCGATCGCGGAGAGTTACCGCTCGATCTGTCGACGCATTTCCTCGACCCACGAGTACACCGCCATGATTGCAGCGAATGTCGCCCTCCGAGGGACTGCCCGCACCGCGCCGCCGGCCGAGAGCGCGGGACCGTGTGAGATCTTCATCCCGCAAGGCGCGGGCGCCGAGCAGCTGACCAAGGCGATCAAGACCCGGCTCGAGGCCGACCCGGAGGCGTTTCAAGACGCCGAGATCACCCTGGTCTTTGCGGGCCGACCCCCGGCCGGAAGTCTCGGTACATTTGAGGCCGTGGCCACGCGCCATGGGTTGAGCATCGTCGGGCTGCGCAGCGACGACGACGGAACCGGCGCACCGGTCAAGGGCGCCGGCGGTGCACTTCCGGTCGAGAGCTACTTCAACCAGGATCGGCATAGTCGCTATCAACGCGACGCCGACGGCCACTACCGCTACAACGAAGGGCCGTTGCTGGTCCCCGGCCCGCTGCGCTCGGGCGCCGAGATCTACTCGCCGCGCCACGTGGTCATCGTCGGCGACGTCAACCCCGGTGCAGAGGTCCGGGCCGAAGGCAACATCGTCGTGCTGGGCAGCCTCCGCGGCATCGCCCACGCCGGCTGCGGCAACGAGGACAGCTTCATCGTGGCGCTGCATCTCGATCCACAGCAACTGCGAATCGGGTCGTTGATCGCTCGGGCCGATACATCCGAGCGCACGCCGACCGCCACCGAAATCGCTTACGCCGCCGACGGCGGCATCATCGTCGAACCCTACCAAGGGCGGCTGCCGCACCGGCTCGCCGCCGCAACGTTTTGACCCCCGAGGAGCACAGCATGGGAAAAGCCATCGTCATTACATCCGGAAAAGGTGGAGTGGGGAAAACCACCACCACGGCCAACTTGGGTGCCGCGCTGGCCCAGCGCGGCAACAAAGTCGTCCTCGTCGACGCGGACATCGGTTTGCGCAACCTCGACGTCGTGATGGGGCTCGAAAACCGCATCGTTTTTCACATCGTCGATGTGGTCAACGGCCGTTGCGAGCCCCAAAAAGCGCTGATCCGCGACCGCCGGGTGGACAACTTGTACTTGCTGCCCTCGTCGCAAACCGACAAGAAAGAGGCGGTGGAACCCCGACAGATGCGTGAGCTCATCGCCGCGCTCAAAGAGCACTGCGACTACGTGCTGATCGACTGCCCGGCGGGCATCGAGCAAGGATTCCAAAACGCCATCGCCGGCGCGGACGAAGCCATCGTGGTCGCCATTCCCGAGGTCGCGTCGATTCGCGACGCCGACCGCGTAGCGGGACTGCTCGCGGCCGAGCGGATCCCCACCCGCCTGATCGTGAACCGCATCTCTCCTTCGCTGGTCAAACGTGGCCACATGCTCTCGCAAGAGGATGTCATCGAGATCTTGGCCCTCGAACTCGTCGGTGCGGTCCCGATGGACGACGCGATCGTGGCGTCGTCAAATAAGGGTATCCCGGCGATGCTGGATGCGGCGAACTCCGCCGCGGCCAAGGCCTACGACCGGATCTCTCGCGCGATCACCGGAGAACTGAGCGACGTTCCCTCGGTGATCGAAGAGCAGCCCGGATTTTTCTCCCGCATCGGACGGGTGTTGGGCTTTTCGCCCGCGTAACTGAGGTGAAACATGTGGGAAGGACTCAAAGATCTTCTGACGGGCCGTCGCTCAAGTAGCGAGCAGGCCAAGGGCCGTTTGCATCTGGTCCTCGCCCACGACCGGGCGGGCCTCGACGGCGGCAAGCTGCATGATCTTCGGCGAGAACTCGCCGAGGTCATCTCCCGCTACGTCGATATCGACGCGGATTGCGTGGAGATCGATGTGGAGCGAGTCAACCGCGAGGACACGCAGCTGACGGTCTCCAGTCCGCTGCGGGCTCGACGAGCGAGCTAGGACTCCAGCGAACCGCGGGCCCGCCCGCGGTCTCCGGCGGCAGTGCGAGACGCGAGTCTCCGGCCACGCTGTACAGTGAAACGAGGGCTGGGGCCCGCCCGACGCTTGCCTCGTCGAACGACCCTGCGCTCCGAACGGCCGCCGCGCGGCGCTGAAGGCCGCTCGCCTCGACACGCACGCTCTCGGCCCGGGCCGCGTGCTAGCGTCCGCGCATGGCTTCCCGCGAGCCACCACTTGCCCCGTCCGTGACGGAGGTAGATTCGCCGGCTCCCCGCCCAAACAACGAGCGCGGTCGGGTGGTACGCGACCTGGTCGTGTTCCAGGGCAAACTGTTTCTCGATGGGCTCAAAGACATCGTGGTGTCCCCGTTGTCCATTGCTGCCGCGATCATGGGTTTGCTCATGCCGGGCAACCACGCGCGCTATCTTCACGGGGTCTTCACCCTCGGTCGCCTGTTCGACCGGTGGCTCAATCTGTTTCCGGAACGCGGCGGCCCCGAGGGCGTGGACGTGTATTTGGACCGGCTCGAGTCCGCGATCGCACGTGAAGTCGCCCAAGGCCGCATTTCAGCCCGGGCCCGAGACGCGCTGCGGCGCGCCCTCCAAGGTGTCGAGTCCGTCCCGGCGGATCCCGACCGGCGCACCGACCGATGACCGCGCCCGGACCCGTGCAACCACTCGCTACGTGGCGGCGTCGTCGAACGTCGCGCGGGACAGCGGCAGTTTCACCACAAATCGGCACCAGCCGTCCGACGTCGGCTGATACGTGATCTGTCCGCCGTGCTCCTCCACGATTCCCAGCGAAACCGACAACCCCAGTCCGGTCCCCTGTTCGGCGGGCTTGGTGGTATAGAACGGGTCGAAAATGCGTGAAGCGATGTCGGCGGGCACTCCAGGACCCGTGTCTCGCACCTCGTAGACCAGCCAATCCGCGACGACGCGCAACGAGATCTCGACGACGCGCTCGCCCGGCGGGCACTCTGCCAACGCATCGCGGGCGTTACTGAGAAGGTTGACGAACACCTGCTCGAGTCGCTTCGCGTCGGCGAGAATCGTCGGACGATCGTCCGCGATCCGCTCGACCACCCGTACGCCACTTTGTCGCAACACATCTCCGACCAAAACCAGCGCGTCGGCAACCGGTCCCAGCGGGTCGATCGGCTCCAACGCGAATGGATCCGCACGGCCGTAGGTTCGTACGCTGTCGACGATCCGGCCGATTCGCTCGGCGGCCGCGACCACGAGATCGAGGTCGTCGGCGTGCTCCGAGATCGGGACCTCCTCAGACATCCGCATCATCCCCACCAGGCTGTGAATGACAGTGAGCGGCTGGTTGATCTCGTGGGCCACCCCCCCCGCCAACAACCCGAGCGCGGCCAGCTTCTCCGTTTGCACCATCAGGTCTCGCGTGGCCCGCAACTCCTCCCGTTCGCGATGCAGCTCTTCGACCAAAGTCCCCACCTCCTCTGCCAACGAGTTGACCAAGAAGGCGAGTACATCGGACTCATCGCCGCTGAGGTCCCGCTCGAGGCGCGCCGAGAAGTCACCGGCTGCGATGCGGCGCATCACGTGCGTGATCGAGTCGAGATCGACGCGAACTGTCGACGCCATGACGGGCCTAGTTCGCGCGGTCTATCTGCCGACGCGACCAATCCAACGCCGCCGACCAGGTGGGAACCATCACCGTCGGGACGGGCGGACGATGCAGCCCCAGAAAGAACGAGCCGATGGCTCGGGCGAGCATCGACCCGCAGACCAGCGCCAAACTGGCCATGTCGTCGACCTGAAGCTCGCGCGACCACACGCGTCGCCCCGACGCGTCCTGCGACGCGACCCGATCCACGAGCACGATCACGGCGAAGCAGCGTTGGTGCTCACGGCTGATCCGGCGCAACTCGGCGAGTGACGCACGCGCGCCAGCCTCGGTTTGTTGGTACGCCGGCCGAGGAATGGCTACGGCGATGCCCGCGTCCGCTTCGAACCATCCGCCGGCGTCCGTGCCACCGAGCCTGCGCAGGCTCTCGGGATCAAGCGTTGCTGTCATCGTAGCTACAGTGTAGCGGACGCTGTTCTGTTCGGGTTAAGTCGATCCACCGCACCGCGGTGCGCCCATGCGGTCGACGCAACTTCGCAGCGCCCCGTCACGGGCAATAGCCCCATAAGGCTACGGCGTCCGCAACCGATCGCCCACCACACCGCCTCGCCCGTGGGCATACGCACTCGCGGACATTCGCGGCCGCCCCGGGGGCTGCAGTTCGCCGATCCAGATGGATCCGCGTGCACACGCGACGTTGAGACCGGGTTCACCAACCGCCAAGACCGTGCCCGCCTCTGCCGTCGACACGTCCTCGTCACCGAGCCGGGCCCCGAAGACCCGCAGCCGTCGCTCGCCGTGCTGACAGACCGCGCCCGGCCAAGGATCCATGCCTCGAATGTGACAAGCGACGCTTCGAGCCGGCCGATCGAAATCCAAGTTGCCTTCGCTCTTGTCGAGCTTGGGCGCATGGCGGGCGCCCTCGCTGGGCTGGGGCACGGGTTCACCCCGCCGCTCGAAGTCCTGCAGAAACGACTCGAGCACCACGGCCCCCAAGGCCGCAAGGCGCTCAAACAACTCTCCCGCCGTCTCTCGTTCGCCGATGGGCGTGCTCGCTCGACGATACACGGGCCCGGTGTCACAGCCCGCGTCCATCTGCATGATCGAGACTCCGGTCGCTTCGTCGCCTGCGAGGATCGCCCGCTGGATCGGCGCGGCTCCGCGCCATCGCGGCAGCAACGAGGCGTGTACATTGACACAGCCGAACCGGGGAAGCGCCAGCAGATCGGGCCCCAAGATGCGCCCGTACGCCGCCACGATGGCCACATCGAGGTCGTAGGCGGCCAAGTCACTCGCCAAACGCCCATCGCGTACCTTTGTCGGCTGCAGCACCGGCAAACCCAGTGCAAGCGCGGCCTGCTTCACCGCGGGAGCCTTGAGTTGGCGGCCGCGACCGGCCGGACGATCGGGCTGACTCACCGCCACAACCAGATCACAGAGGCGATGAGTCGCGTGCAGCGATGGCACGGCGAAGTCGGGGGAGCCAAAGAACGCGGCGCGAAGCTTCATGGGTCGGCGGCATCATGCCGGAGCCCGCCTATTCGCACGACCGTGAAGTCGATGGCGACGGCCACAACGAAGCCGGACCGCCACTGAGCTCGTGCGCCGCCGCGTCGATGGCCGCCCGCAGTTCGGTGATCTCGGGGTTGAGGCGGTCTCGGACCGAGGGTTCCAGCTCGGCGTCGCTGATCAGCGCACGCGTCGCTGCATGCGCTCGGGCCACGTCTTCCGGGGTTGGCTCTTCAGATAGACCGAGCAACCCCCGGTGATCGCCCGCTCGTGCCAGCGCGAGCCGTTCCCGAATCCGCAGCAGGTCCAAGTCGATCGCCCCTTCGTCGAATCCCCGGCGCGGCTCTGGCAACACTACAAGCGCGCCGGTGAGACGGCCGACGTAAACCAGGGCGAACAACCGTCGCGGGTCCACGCCCGATCCGGCGGCAAGCTCACGCAACGATCGCCGACCATCCCACCGCATCAGTTCGGTCTCCTCGACCCCGTGGGGATGCCACGCGCCTCGCTCGGCGGGAGCGCGGCGGGGGAAGGGCTCGAGGGCGGCCGCCCAACAAGGCGCCGCCGTCTCGGGCCCCAGCCGCTCGCGCAAAACGGCGACGGGAAGTCGCCACCGACAGCCCTCCAACAGCACGTGGACGACCGGCAGCGGCCGGTCGAGCTCTTCCTCGCTGCGCTCGCCATGGCCGAGTGCCCACTCGCCGTGTCGCCAAGCCACCGTCGCATCGACGACGCGACACAGATGCTCCGCGAGAGCCGGCTCGGCTTCCCGAGACTTGAGATAGCCAACCTCCACCAAACTGCAAAGCCACGCCTCGAGCGTGGGACGTCGTAGCGCGCGAGCATGCCGAGCGTGCGCCCCCGCCAACCGGCCCCGGATCACCAACCCCTCGACCAGCCGATCACTCGGCGCGTCCCCCTCAGCGTGCACGAGAGCGCCATCGACGAGCCAAGCGCGCTTCTCGCCGGGCGCGCCGTCGCGTGAGAACGTGACCGATCCGGTGTAGCGTTCGACGGCCAAGCGCCACAGCAGACTCACCGCATCGGTCCGAGCGATGTCGCCCGTCTCGGTCATCGTGGGTGGCTGCCCGCCCGCGAGATGCTGCGCGAACACCTTGGCGTCGCGCGTCCCGGGGGATCCGCCCGTCCCGTCCGCGGACCCACTGGCGAGTCGCTCGGTCGCGTCGAACACGTGGGTCGCGTCGACGGTTACCGCGGCGGCGGTCACTTCGGCCGGGGCCCGTTGATCGGCCAACGAGGACAACCGCAAGCGAACCCCCGACGCCGCCGCCTCATCCTCGAGTTGGCTGTCCACCGGCGGGATACCGTCCACCCCGAGGGAGGAGAGATCGATGCCGTCCGCGCTCTCGTCCGCCCTCACCACGGCGTCTTCGTGCTCGCGGTGCATGCGGGCCTCCAGGCGGTCGAGCGTGCGATGCCATGGGCCGCGGGCGGGGAGCGGATCGGTGGTCTCGCCGGCTCGCCGGCCCCGTTCGGCGGGGTCCCCCTCCGAGGATGTGGCTTCGGCCGCTCGCTGACTGGCCACACGGGTCTTGTCGCTGTCCGGTCGCGGGCGCCGAAGCACCGCCGCCGAGTCGTCCACACCGCCAATCACCTCGCCGAGCGTGTTCGCCACGGCGCTCGCGTCGATCGGTTCTTCGATGAACGCGTCGGCGTCCAGCGCGATCAGGTCAGCCATGTGGGCCTGATCCCCCCGTACAGCGGCGTGGATAAAGACCGGCACGCCAAACTGGACTCGGCCCTCGTCGACGGCCCAGGCCGCGGTCTCGCGCCCAGCGTCGTCTAAGCAGACAACCAGCGCCACCGCAAACTCAGCCTGTTCGAGTGCCCGGCGGACCCCGTCAACCGGGCATGCGCGCGCGTCAAAGCCCGCCTGCTGAACCGCAGCCATGAGGGCCCGGCGACGCGGGGGGTGTCCGGCGATGATGATGATGGGCGTCGGCACGCGGGGCGATTGTAGCGAACCAGCGCCCCTGCGAACACGCACCGACGCGGCTCCGTGGGCTCCGGCTGTCGGACCCCGGCCGTCGGCGAACGCCAGAACTCCACTCGAGGGCCGGCACCGGAAACAGCCGCCCAGGTTGGCCGCATCCGCCAAGCACCGAGACGAGCCGGCAGGGATGGACGCCGCTCGCCGCCGAACCGCCGTCGTCCATCGAACGCCGGCGTCCATCGAACGCCGGCGAGCGCGGCCGTTCGCCGGCGCCACCCGGTGCGCCGGCGCCTTTCGTGGTCGACCGGCTAGCTCGAGCGCACTGAGATCTCGCGCGGGCTAGCCGTCTGACGCCGAGGAAGATGCAACGTGAGCACCCCGTTGTCGAGCTTGGCTTCGATGCCGGTCACATCGACGTCATCGGGCAAGCGGAGCTTGCGGGCATAACGGCTGGCCCCCCGCAGGGGCGCCTCGCGTTCGGCGGTCAGCGACAGCTCGCCTTGCTCCGTCGACAGCGACAACGCCTCGGTCGCCACCCCCGGGAGGTTCGCCAACACCAGATATTCTTTGTCGGAGGCGAGAATGTCTAACACCGGCGCAATGGCGGGGCCAGCGACGGCCGACTGTTTGGCAATTTCTTTGGATTCGGCCATGACCTAGTTCTCCTTCGCGGTGATTGCAATGGTGCGTGGGCGCTCGGCCGCGTGCTTGCGCAGCTTCACGGTCAGGACACCCGCTTCGAGAGAGGCTTCGACGCCCTCGGTGTCGATTTTGCACGGCATCTGCACCGTTTGCGTAAACGTGCCGTGGTGCCGTTCGGCCCGCAGCGTACGGTACCCCTCCGGCAATGATGGACTTCGTTCGGCCCGGACGGTCAACGTATCCTCGGTGGCCGACAAGCCCAACTGGTCCGCCGTGAAGCCGGGCACATCGGTTCGGACGAGAATCTCCTCACCAGTATCCCGCAAGTCGTAGTTGAGGAACTGGTCGGACACGAGCCCCATGCGAGTCGGGAACGGTGTATTGAGGTCGTCGACTAGGCGCGACAAACCTCGGACGAGGTCTTCGAAGGGATCAAGCGTTCGGGTCCACGGTGAAAACATAGCGACTCCTTTCTACTCGGAGGCCGGCGCGTGGTTCGAGTGGTCATCACGCGGCCCTGCGTCGGCTTGCCTCCACACTGATAGATCTCGCGACGCCTCCGTCAACCCGAGACGTCGCGAATCTCGCGGGAGTCGCCGGCGTTGACTTCCCTCCAACGCGACCTACTGCGCGTCACCGCTCGTCGAGAACCCGACCACCGCCGCCGCGCCGCAGACTGCGACGCTCAGCGTCGATCGACGCGAACAGGCCGCCGCGGCGGTTTCTGCCTCGCCTTAACGGGCAACCGGACACCGACGTCCGAACCCGCTGACGGCGCGCGCTCGCTCCGACCGCGGCAGGCCTTGCCGGGGCCCGGGTTGAGGTATGGCGATTTTTGCGGCGTGCGACCCAGCTCGCCACGGAGGTCCGACCCTCGCGACGAGCCGACCGACAACCGGGCGGCGTCGGGGATGGAGCGCCTCGCTACAGACGCGGTCGAATGAGGTCGGGGACCTCGCGCAGCTGGGGAAACCGCCCCGTGCCGTGCTTGCTGTACAACAGCTCGTCCCCGAGCTTGACATCGAAGATCCCTTGGTCGCCTTCAATCAGCTTCACCGTCAGTTCCTCCCGAGAAAACGAGGCTTCGAGTTCCGCCACCAGACCGGTGGCTTGGGGAAGGTAGTTTCAGCGGACGCAGTACTCGATGGTGACGGTCACGGAGCGACAGCATAACTCGCTCGCGCGCCCGCCTGACCTGACCCGGGCCGGGAGCCGCGTCAACGCCCCGCTGGGCCGCTGCACCGGTTCGCCGGCGAGAAGAGCGCGCGGCGCGAGAGCCCCCTAGACTCCCGGCGGGACGAGCGACGTCGCGGGCAACTCGATCTCCGACCCGACCGGCGGCAATGGCAACGGCTCAAACCCCCGGTCCGTCCACTTGGCGAACTGCAGCTCGTCGACCGGGCGGTTCAGCTCCAGCCTGAGCGCGGTCGGAAGACCGTCGGCCCCGATCGAGATCACCGTGACCCGACCCACCGCGAGTTTGTGCACCGCCCCCGCGACGAAGGGCAGGCTGGGTTCCCGGCATGGCAAGTCATCGAAGGTCGAGGTGAAGTGCCCCGAGGTCTGCAACTCGAGTTCCTGTGAAGCGGTGCGACGCAGCCGCACCTCCGCGTGGGTCGATCCGATCTGTTCGATGCGAGGCGGCACGGCATGGCCGGTCTGGTGCCGCGCGAACATGAAGTAGACCGAGCCGAGCATCCCCGGGGTTGTGAGCATGACCAGGGGCTTGTTCGGATCGACCGACTCCATGTGCTGGGCCACCCGATCCCAGGCGGGGCCAATCGTCGTAAACAAGTGGGCCCGCGCCGGGACCCCAAGCACGGGCAAGAACAGGTGCACCACCAACACTACGGTACCGACGCCACGCTGCCACCGCGTTCGGGTCAGCGCCTGGACGAGCATGACCGTCAACGCCGAACCACCGATCCCAGTGGCAAGCAGGCCGCGATCCCCCGGCATTCCAGCCGCCATGACCATCAAGTTGGCCACAACCGCCAACATCAACGGGCGCGCCCGCGGGGTGTCGGCCAGCGTTTTCCAGCCCCACCACGCCAACGCCAGCGCGGGCGGCAAGGTGGTGAGTATCAGGACCGGAGCCAAGTCCGGCTCGATCATCACGGCTGCGGCGGGATCGGACGGGATCGGAGTAAACTGTGCGAGCCAGTGGATCGGCACCCAGCGGATCACCGCCATGAGGAAGGCCACTGGCTCCTCGAGCGGATGGTCGTATACGCCACTGCCATGCGTGCCGTAGCCGAGACCCAGGTAGAGCGCAGCCCAGACCAGCACGACCACCAGGGCATCACGCAACGGCCACAGGCGAGCGGCGAGCGGACCGGGCGCTCGCGCCAAAGCGTCTACGACGATGTAGCTAAACAGGCCGACCATCGCCTCGCCGGACAAAAACCCCAGGGAAAACAACAGGACCGACCACCACCGACCAAGGGCCCATCCCTCCTCGCGCCAGCGCAGATGCGCCAGCCAGCCCCACACCGCCGCGCAAGCGCAAAGCAACAAGTGTCGATTGGCCGCCCACCCCACGGTGAAAGTGTGGGTATCGTCGAGCGCAAAGAGGGCCACCGCCAACCCGGCCGCCCACCGCTCGTCGAACCAGCGGCGGTAGAGTCGGCGCAACCCCGCGATCAGTACTGCGTACCACCCAAGGCCGTGCAGCGCCGACCACCACGCTTGACCGGGCGCGAGCCAATAGTCGAACGCGAGCAACAGCGACGATACCGGACGAAAGTGGACCAGGTTCGCGTCGGGATCGAAGTACCACGGAATCGCCCCCCAGGTTTCGAGACTGCGGGTCGCCTGGTCGAATGGCTCACAGATCCGGTACAAATCCCACGGTGCGTGTTTGAGTGGGGCGACCGTCGATTGAGACAATGCCTGTAACCCCACGCGGTCGTCCAGCGTGGGTGTGGCCGTGAAGATCGGCGAGTACAACCCGACGACCAGCAGCAACAGCCAAGCCAGCCGTAGTCTCGCGAAACGCAGCAACCAAGGGGGCATGTCCTACGAATGGACCGATCCTGGGCGGACGTCTATGGTCATTTCGTCGACAACGGTCGGGTCCTCACTCAACCACCACGACACCGCACCCGTGGGCGAATCACGGACACACCGGACTGCGGCGCGTTGACAAGCCCCAGTCGCAGCGGCAACATGATTGCGTGCGTAGCGCGAGGTATCAGGAGCTGTTGCGGGCGGCCTACGATCTCGCCGTCCCGGGGGAGCAATAGCAAGAGCAGATCATGGCCGCGATCGCTCCGTTGGTGGAAGCACCGGGACATGGCGTCCTCAGCGTGCTGTGGACAGAGCAACCCGGGCGTCGGTTGGCCCTATCGTCGTTTCAGTTTCTGCGGTGCCCGAGCTTCGTTCGGCGCACCGCGCCGCTCGTCGGCGCGGCCACCATGTGCCTGCCCAAAGCCCGCGTCTACGACGCGTACGTCAACGGCCCCACCGTCCACTCTGCCCGCGATGAACTCGGGAGCTCGGCCCGCTCAATCGAGCGCAAACTCAGGGTGGTCATCCCCGATGCTCGGGTGGTTCAAGCCCGCGACTACGTCGGCGCGATGCTCCACGTGTTGGCCCCGCAGCGCGGCGCCGCGACGTTTGAACCCGCGCGGCGACGGGTCCTGCACGGCGTTGCCGCGCACCTCGGCGCCGGGCTGCGGTTGCGTCGCGGCGTCTCGGCCAACATCGAAGACAGCCTGATCGAGGCCCGCTTCGACGCCAACGGCCGCTGTGTCGACGCGGCGGGTCCCGCCCGCGACCCGGCCCTGCGCGAACGCCTGCGGGCCGCAGCGGCCCGGCACGAGCGGGCCCAGATGCACGCGCATGAAACCCTCGACGACCACACCACGTGGACGCACCTCGTGTCGGGACGCTGGTCGCTGGTCGACCGCTTCGAGTCGGACGGAAAGCGCTACGTTTTGGTGTACCGCAACCCACCAGGCGTGCTCGACCCCCGGCGCCTCACCACGCGAGAGGCCGTGGTGGCGACCCACACGATCCGCGGGGCCAACGACGAAGAAACGGCGCGGGCGCTGGGCGTGTCGGCGTCATCGGTACGCGACCACGTCGCCCAGATCGTGCGCAAACTCGGCCTGCGGTCGCGACTCGAGCTGCCGAGTTTCTACGCAACGGCCAATCGCTTGAGCCGACCACTCGGCCCCAACTGCGACCTGGCTGTAGCCGCGCGAGAGCAGCCCGATCGCGCCCCACGGTGGTGGCATCGCACGCTGACCCCGGCCGAGCACGACATCGCTCGGCAGATCCTCGACGGAGCGAGCAACCGGGCGATCGCCGAACGCCGCGGCAGCCGTCCGCGAACCGTCGCGAATCAGATCGCAGCGCTATACGCAAAACTCCGGGTGCATTCGCGTGGTGAGCTCCGCGCGAAGCTCACGGCTTCGGACGAAACGGCGGCCTCGCCCCGCGAGGCCCCGGGGCAGCGTCGGACCCCGCCCACCTAAAACACCTGCATCCCGATCATCGCCACGCCGACAAGACTCAGCGTCCACAACCCAGATCGCAGGTACGCGATGCCCGCGAGGTAGACCAGGAAGTACCCGACCCGAGCCCAAAAGAACACGGCGGCGCCCATGCGCAAGACGTCGGGATCCCCGTCGGCAAATCGAGCCGCGGTCACGACCGCCACGAACAAGACCAGATTCTCGAGCATGTTGACGGCCGCTCGCTTCGCTCGACCGGCGACCGGGCTGGGCGGATCGAGATCGTCCCGGTTTCCAAAGGACTGCTGGATGCCACGCCACGTCCAGATGCGGACATGCAACTCAGTGGCGAGCATCAGTTGCCCCCATGCGAGCAGGGCGGAGAGCACGAGGTAGTGCAGGTCGTTCATCTCGCTCATCTCGCTCGGCCGCACCCTAGTCGTACTTGCTGCCCGGGGCCAGGCGCGGGGCATTCACGGCTTCGCACCCGCGATGGACGCGACCGACTCACGCCCAGATCTGGGACAAGCCGGCTATGCCGGCGCAGACCGGGCCACGGTGACACGCGCCTTGCGCCGGACCCGAGCTGGAGTCTCCCTGGATCAGGTGGCCGCCGCCTCCAGCATCGCTGGCAGGACGGCCATCGCCGGGCGTGTTTCCCGAAGCCGGCAACACACCCGATTCAGCCCGCGAAGTGCAGCGCCGCCACCGGCCGGACCAACCCCGCCATGCCGTATGCGGGAGCACCACGCAACGCGACGCCACCGCGGTGCATCGCGCTGGCATGCCCGCAAGGTCGACCAAAGGCCGGCAATCGTCGGTGTTAGCTTGAAACTGGATCCATGCGCGAACCCAAAGTCGACCCCCTCCCCCGCTGGCCAAGCGTCCGTCTACTGACGAGGTTCTCGCTGCTCGCGACGATTTCCGCCCTCGTGACGGCCTGTCACACGAGCCAGGACGTCACGTCCCAAACGGACGCGTCTGAAGCAAACGACGAGACGAGTGGATCGTCAGACGCTTCCGCCACAGACGACAACTCCGGCGAAGACCCGGACACGGAGGGCGACGACGACGACGACGACGATGACGATGACGATGACGATGACGATGACG
>QKPP01000227.1:0-16492 GCA_006508105.1 Myxococcales bacterium FL481
GTGCCGATCTGGATATCGCCTTGGCGGTGAAGCTTGACGTACCAGCCGGGCCCGAGGTGCTTGAACCCTCGCGCGAGCAAGGTTTCGCGGATCTTCGGTGTGAGTGTCATCGGCATCGGTCGCGTCCTTCCAATTCCTAGAAAAGGCCTGTGGTGACCCAAAAGCTCCGAGTGGGCTTGGTCTTCCATTCCGGCATGCTGGTCAGCTTGCCGGTCGCGTTGCGACTGGCCGCTTCGGCGAGCAGACCGGAAAGCGTGGTGGTGCGAGGTCCGGCGCTAAGACCCGTGTCGCGCTTGGCAATGGCGCTACCGCTGGGCGTGGCAAAGTAGCGGCGAGCGGCCGCCCACGCTTTGACGATGGCGTCGGTACTGCGCACGGCCGACGCGTTCGGCATCGAGGCGGCCCAGATCTTCCATCCTCGAGGCGGAACGCCGCCGCCGGGCGGATCCGCGGGCACTTTCTTTTGGGCGTCTAGCGAACGGGCCACGTAGTCGCGCAGCCGCAACCACGCGGTGATGTAGCGCTTGTGCGAATCGTCTTTGGGGTTGAGCCGGGTCGGAGCTTGCGGATAGCTCTCCCAATACGCCACGTTGGTGAGCCAGTCCGTGATCGACTGCTTGGCGTTGGTGCCCTTCCACGTGTTGTAGGGCTTGGTTTTCTTGTCGTACTTCGTCGGTTGGTCGACGGCGACAACGGCCGCGTTGCGCATCTCGGTTGCGGCCGCGATGTCGTTCGGATTGGTCGATGGCTTCGGTGGCGGGGCTTCGCCGGCCGGCTCGGTTTTGCCACCGTCGGATTGCGGTGACGCGCCGGGTCCGGGCACCGTTTGCGCGGGCATGTCCTTTTTACTCTGCGCTTCTTTGGCGAGGCCGACTTTGACCAGGCCGTTGATCCGCATCCACGCGGTTCGATACTTGGCGTGAGCTTTCGAGGTCGTGAGTTTGACCGGTGCGCCGGGGTACGTCTCCCAATACGCGACGTTGGTGAGGTAGGCGTGCAACGCCTGGCCCGGCTGGCGTTTGTTGTTCGGCGGACGAAGTCGCGGATAGGTCTGGGGTTTTTGCTCAACGGCGAGTGCCGCATTGCGGATCTCCGCCCCGCGATCTGGGAACTTCGTGCCCGATTCCGGCACATCGGGGTCGGGCACCTTGTCGGGCTTTTGGCTGAGCCCAAGGCACTTGCGCACGTGAGCGCGGATCCGCAGCCAGCTTTGCGCGTACTTGCGATGCTTGACCGGGTCTTTGATCTGCAGCGGGCCTTGGGGGTAGCTCTCCCAATACGCCACGTTGGCGAGCCAATCGTCGCGCTTTTGCGTGGCTCCACGAGCGTAGCCATTGGGATGGCGCTTTGGCTTGCGCTTGCACGCCATCGCGGCGTTGTGGGCTTCATTGCTACGCCCCGGCCGAAAGGGCTCACCCAAGAGCCTGCGGTGATCCGGGAGCGGGTCGGGCTTCGGCTGAGAGGGCTTGTCAGGTATTGCCGGCTTGTCCGGCTTTTCCGACGGGGCCACGTCGGGAAGACTCGGGATGGTGTCGTCCGGTGGGTCGTCGTCTGGAGTCGGTCGCGGTGGTTTGGTCTTAGCGTGGGCCTTGAACGCCCACAGCAAACCGCCGCCGGCGGCCAACGCCAATGGAATCATCAGCGGTGCTGCTCGATTGCTACCTCGCGCCATGGTGTTGCCGCCTCCTCTTTCGACTTTCAGAGCCCATGCCGAGCTTTCGGCTGGGGTCAAAGATGTCTCGGGTCTCTCGATCAATGACGACCGCATGAAACAAGCCGTCGCGCCGGGTCGAGCGAAGCGCGACGCAAGCCGCCGGTCGTCGCTTGGGTCCGACGCTATTGGGCGCCCGTGTTCTCAGCTCGGCCGCGAGCCAGATCGAAAGGCCCTCGCAGTCATCAAACCCCGTCTCGATCATGGTCGGGATGTCCTTCCATCGCTCGGGTGAGCCTTCTCGCCGATATCGAACCCCACTCGCGTACAAAAGCGGCGTATCGGGATGCAGCTTGAGAAACGCGACCCCGACCAACGTCGACGCCTCAAACAGCGTCTCGAGTAGCCGCTTGTGCAGCTTGAGCGTGTCGTGCCGCGATGGCAGCCGATAGCTCGACAGCTTGAGTCGCTGAACGACAATCACAGCGCCAACTCCCATCGCACTTTGAAGATGTCCTCGTAGAAAGGGCCAGCGTTGTCGAGGTTACTGGCCGGAAGTCGCAGCCAGGCTACCGAGAACCACTCGCTATGATGCGGCACGACAACTCGGCCGGATCCGTAGAGGTTCGAGGCGCCTTGGCTATCGTTGGCGGACCAAAAGGTAATCGACGTCGGCGAGGCCGCGACCACCGAGATGCCGCCACTGGCCGAGCGTCGAGGGTAAAACGCGAGCGCAGCGATGTTGTAGATCGATTGAGCCGCGGGAAAGTCATCCGCTGCCGTCGCGCCGAACGGATACTGCCAACACAGCGTCGCATACCGGGCAAACTTCGGCACAGGCTCGCGGCCAAGCGCTTGAACACGTTTGTACACGGTCGGCATCAGTCCAAGAGCGTCCGTCGGGTGAGTGCCTGGATCAGCATGGTTTGCATCCCCTGCACGGTGGGCGGCGCGAGTAAGTCGAGATCGACCTGATAGAAGGTCATGACTCGCGTCGTAAACGTCGACTGGCCGGGGATCGACCGCGAGTAGGCATGGCAAAACGACGACAGTTGCGGCAAGACAGTGCCAAACAGCTGAGTGGTGAGCCGATAGAACGTCCAGTCGATCAGCGTGACCTCGACCGTGGAGCCCGGGATGTTGATCGCGTTGCCTTCTCCGCAGTCAAACTCGATGTTGTGCTGGGCTGAGCCCGTGCCAAAGCGGGCAAAGGAGGCATGGTCACGAGCCGGCACGGCATTGCCCCACGGCGGCTCGGCAGGCAACACCGCTGGCCACGGCTCGTCGGGCGAGGTTTCGATGTACGACATCGAAAGCCCCATCGTCGAAGACTTGTCGTCGGTGGTGTGTAGGTTGATCGACCGATTTTGAAGGCCTGTATCGGGTACCAAGTCGCGTAGGTACGCAAAGGCGTTCGGCGTTTCGAACACCGGTGTCGGCAAGCGGCCGGCTTGCACGACGTCGCCAGCCTGAGCGCCAGACATGCGCCCGGTCCCCGCTTCGCCCAATGCCGTCTGAACGGCCGTGTGCACAACCGGTGGGCCTTCCGGAAGGGGGACTGGGCCCGGACCCTCGTAGGGCATGCCCAACGTGTCCGGCGGCGGCACGTTGACGTGACGGCGATAGCGACTCATGGGCGGGCCTCCGCTCGTCGGAGCACGGCGTCGTCGGTCAATCGACGCCAGTTGCCGTCGGGGTCGCGGTAGACGTGCGTGCCGGTTCCAGAATCGGGCGATTCACCTTCTTTCGGAGCACGGCGCACGTAGACAATCGTCGAAGCCCCAAACCCCTGCCCGGCCAGATCCGCGACTCTCGGATCGGCCAGCTGTAGTGGGTCGCCGCCGAGATGCGTTTCAACGAGCTCACCGACGAGCTGTTGCTCGCTGCGCTCGAGCGGCCGCCTCAACAACACCACACACGATCCCGAGGTCAGTCGCCCATCGGCATCTCGTTGGCCGCGAACCTCGAGGCCCAAAACCGGCAGAGACATCTCGCGCAGCGTCTGCTCGAATACTGCCGGCGAAAGTCCGAGAAAAAACTCGTCTAACGTGATCTCAACCCGGTCATCGAAGAATGAAACGGCCATGGCTCTACGTCTCGTCGAAAAGCAGTCCAAACACCGTGATGTCTTCGATGTAGACGACCTCGCCGGCCGACGTCGTGGCAAACAACACACGAACGCTCAGCGGGTCGCTCGCAAAGTCCGTGTTGACGCGAAGCGCTCGGCAGTCCGGAGGACTTGGAAAGAACGACGACGTCTCTTGGCTGTACCAATCGTCGACAAACGTCCCGTCGATCTCCAAAAACACGTGGATGTGCGCCGACCCGGTCACGCAGGTCTTGCACGACCACACCACAAACCAATCCTCGAACCCCGACACGCCCGACACCGACCCCGAAAGCGCCGTCACAATGCTGCCGCTCGAGCTCGCGTAGATGTTGTTGTCCTGCACCAGCCAACGCGGAAGCGAAAGCAGGTTCGTGTCCGCAAACGCAGCCGGGTCTTGCTCGATACGCAGCGAACCGTGCAGGTCGCCCGTTTCAACGACATGGATCCGCCGCAAGTCGACGTCGGTGCCAACTTTGAAGACATCGACACCAGTCCCGATGTTGCGGTGGTTGTCGTCCCCTCCCCCGCTGTCGGTCGTCGAGTTCCCGATAGGCCGACAACACGTCATGCCGTCACCGGACTCAGCGTGATCGTCCGCCAATCCACGACGAGTGACTTCTCGCCCGGATCAGCCTCCGTGGTGAACACGTAGAGATCAAACCCTCGTGGAACCAGTATGTTGCAGCCGGCCAGCGACACGCCCTCAGTGTCGTTGTCATTGAACGCCAGCCCGACATAGCCCGTACCACCTGGCTGCGCGGCCGCAGTATCCGGCGCTAGCCGAACCCGCGTCACCGCAAGCGTGCCAGCCGTCGCCGTCACCGCAATGCTGTGCACCATGGCCCGCACCGTGTCGTTCTGATCCGACAGCTCAGCCGACACCGCCGAAAACACAAGCAACCCCGACGAAGCGGTCCCGTCGAAGTCGGATCCAGCCGGCAAAGTCTCTTGAAACAACGGCATCAGGTCTTGTGCGTGGCAGCCCGCGAAGGCCCTCTTCGACCCCACATCAAAGCAGGGCCTTCGCGGGGTTCCGAGTTGTGCCCGGCTAACGCAGGGCAGTCGCAACGCAACCGAACGTATACGTCCCCCCGACGATTGCGTTTTGAATGAGAATCGCAAACTGCGTGCCCGGTTGCAGCGTGTCGAAGCCGACGCCTTGGAAGTTGAACGTCGAATCGTTGGTAAACACGGCCCCCGGAAGCGGGCTGTTTGCGGTGAGCTGCGACTTCACACCAACCCGGATGTCCGAGATGTTGTAAAGCGCGGGGTTAATGACCTCGGGCGTGGCATCGACGGCCGAGATGACAATGCGGTCGACTCGGCAGATCTCTTGGACCACGGACGCGATCGTGAGTGCGCCGGCGGCAGCCGCCGTCGCCTGACCCCCGAGATACAACAAGCGACCTTGCGTGTTGACCTCGCGGGCTTTGTACACGCCGCCTCGTTGCTTGCGGCGAATCATGGCCTTCGCCCGAGCTCGCTTGCGGGCTCGAGCCGCAGCTCGTCGTCGTGGACTCGCGCCGATCTCTTCGTCGTCCCACTCGTCTCCCTCGATATCGAGCAAGTCGAGCAGGTCATCATCGTCGCCGACGAGCTCGGCACCGATGTCGTACTCATCATCGTACATGTCATCGAGGCCAACGGTTCTGTCGTATCCAACGAGTTCGTTCATCGTGTTTTCTCCTTTGCTGGTTGCTTGGGTTGGTTAAACGCGATGACTTCCCTCGCGCGGTTTGTCGCTTACGAGCCGAAGTAGTGCTCGGCTTCCTCGTCTTCCATCAGTTCATCCCCGATGCCGCTGACCCGACGGACACGCTTGACGCGTCCTTCGTTGCCAGCTGCCAAGCCGATGGTGTGGCCATAAGCCCCGAACGCTCCGTTCGCGGCGGCATTGGCCCAGCGACTGCCAGTGGCGATCGCGATGCCGCTTGCACTGGCGGCAGCGGCCAAGGTCAGCGGGATGGGGCCCAGTGATAACGGGGACCGATCGTTGTTGCGAAAGCGGCCCTCTAGAAAACCCAGCCCCGCAGCGGTTGCAAAAGCGACGCCGCCCCCCATTAGATCGGCAACGCGTTCACCGAGCTCAGCGCTCGACTCTTTCTCACGGCGGATCCGGTTGTTGAGGGATGCGACACGCTTTGCCAGCGCCGTCTTGGACTGTGACATCAGCGCGGTTTCAGCCATACGAGCTGACGTTAGCTGCGCGGGTCGACGACGCAACGCGAAGGCCCGGCGCTGATGTCGACAAGGCTTGGTTCCCCATGGTTTGGGGGGAGGTGATGATCTAGACCAACTTCAAAACATTGAGTTCGCGGGTTGGCAACGGTTTATCGCCATGTGGCTATCGATGCGGAGTCGGCTCCGTTGGTCTAGATCGCCAATTGGCCAATTGGTGATGTAACACTCGCGGAAACGCAAAATCGACGATCCGCTTGCAGATACGGGCGCTAGTTAGCCCGGCGAAGATTTCGCCAACGGTCTAGAAGATTTTCGGCCGGTTGAACAAGACCGTCACGGCGTGCACCGGTTTTGCGAACCAGTGCCGAACATCGCAAACAAAAGTGGGGTCACAAGTCATGTACCAACGGTCTAGAGGTCGAATCGACCGACAGATCGAGGGCGTTGGGAGATCTAGACCAACGGCAAGGAGGACGCGGTGTCGAAGAAGAAAACCAGTAGGAAGCAGGTAGAGCCCCCGCAGGATCCCGATTTGCAAAATCACGCAGGGGGTGAAAACGCCGAAAACATGACACCCGTTTCGGAGGCGACGGTTGTCTCGGCGGTGGATATGGCGGCGTTGAGGTTCGACGACGAGACACCAGAAGCGTGGGTTCGCAAAGTCGTTGGCCTCGAAGACAGCACGGGCGCAGCCGTCGCCAAGCTTCGACTCGAAGTGCGGCAGACGAGAGCCGAGCCCTTTCGTCGGCTCTTGGAGATTCCGTTGCGCGGTCGGTCGCCGACCGAGGTCGTGCATCAGATCGAGACCGAAGCCGGCAACTCGGGCTATCGCATGGTGCGGGTGTCGGCGTGGTTTTCGAGAGGCAAAGCGCCGGTCTCGATCTTCCTGTGGCCGACGGACGATGCGGCCATCGAGGAAGAAGAGGGCTTGGGCGGCAAGCCGTCAGACGTGTTGCGGCAGACCCTGCGACACAACGAAGTGCTGATGACCACGATGATGAACAGCCAGACGATGGCGATGCGTCATCTCGTCGCGGAAAACGACAAGCTCTCCAAGCTGGCCGAGCAGCATCTCGCAGAACGGCTCGAACTCATCGAGCTCATTCGTCAGCAACGCATCGGTGCGGCCGAAGAGGTCAGCACCATGAAGCGTGGCGATGCGCTGTTGGGTATGGGCCAAACGCTCACCAATGCCGTCGCGTTTTGGATGACGCACGGCAAAGGCAACCCGAGTGCCCGCGAAGACGTGCTCTTGAAGATGCTGCGCGGCTTGGGCCAATCGTTGTCGTCGGAGCAAGTGGCGATGTTGGAGCAGACGCTTAGCGCCGAGCAGTTTGCCGTGCTTCACGAGCTCACTCGTGATCCCAAAGCGTACGGGGACACGATGGCCAACGCTCAGTCTCAAGCCGCGACGTCGCAGGAGGATAGCGATGGGAACCGCGTATAAAATCGTCGAAGAGCGCTCCGACGGGAAGACCCGGATCATGTACTTGGTCCCCTACCCTCCTCAGCGCGGCTTGTTTGTGAAGGTCGAACGCGCGGTCGAGTTCGAGTGTCCGCGTTGTTTGGCGGGCCCGTTCGTCCCGTGCCGCAAAGGCGAGGGTCTGACCGAGTACCAAGCGCGGGTTCATCCCGAGCGACGAGCGTTAGGTCGCGGCCGACAGGCCGGCAGCAAGAACCGGACTCGGGTCCGGCGAGCCGACAAGGTGTGACCTTGTCGTGGTCGCGGAGAGATCTCCTGATCGCTTGGACGAAGTCGCGCAGGCGAAGATCCAAGCTCGCCTGTCGATCAACCGTCTGATACCGTCATCGTCACCCAACCGATTTTCCCCCGCCCCACATAAACAAACGCCGCCGCTCTTGGATTTGGACACCCGGGGAAGCGACGGCGCTGGAGATCAGATGCCGAAGCACCTGAAAGAGCTCTGTGATGAGCAGGTTAACTCGAACCCGCTCATCTTCCAACAACAAGACGCACTCGCTGGACTATTTGGTCAGGAGCGGCCCGCCGAACCGGGCGAAAGTGTTCGCTTCCCGGAGCGCCCGCCGCTGCCGGAACCGCCGGAAAACGAGCGTGGTCAGTGGGTTTGGAGCGGTTCGGACTGGGAGTGGTTCGGCCGCACCGACCGGCGCCGGTCGCATGGCGGCGGCGTGCTCCCCACAGGCCGGTGGCGGAGTTCGCGGGAGGAAAAGTTCAACGGGGCGGGGTCGGGAGAGTTCGTGCCGTGGTGGAGGCTCGACTTGCAGCTCGAGGGGATCGAGCGGCGAAAGGGCCGAGCGTCGCAGTGGGCCGAGGGCAACTCGGCTCGCCGAACGATGGAAGACGTGCGTGCGCAGACGCTTCGCGCCGGAGATCTCCGGCGCTGGGATGTGCCCGCGTGGCTTTCGGACTTCGGGTTTCACTTCACGGGTACGGAGCGCGCAGTGCTGGGCGCGGTGCTGTACTGCCACGATCGCCAGTCAGGCGGCCTGTACGACTCTCAGGTGGCCGTCGCGGCGCGGCTGAGGGTGAGCGAGCGGTCGATCCGAAACGCCCTGTGGGGCCGCTGTGCGAGCGTGAGGTTCGGGACCAGGCGTCGACCCGGGCTGGTCGAGCGCGGACTCGTCCGCGTCACCCAAACCTGGGCCCCGGGCCGGGACGGCCGACCGAGCGACAAGGGCTGGCTGATCCTGCGGGTCGGCCCCGAGCTCGAGTCGATGGCCGAGATGGCGGCGTACGAGAAGCCCAAGGGCGCCCGGCCGCCGCGAGGCAGCGGCATCACGCGGGTCATCGCGCGCAAGTACATGGCGCTGGTGCGCCGGTACGTGAAGCAGGGCGTGTACGCGCGGACGCACGAGGCCTGGGCAGCGCGGCGGGCCTACGAAGCGAAGTCGAAAGCGAGGGCCGCGGGGGGGGATTGCGGGGTCCCCGAAGGTGGGTCTGGAGCCGTTCCGGCCGCGGTGATCGAGCCCGGGCGCCCGACCGAGCCCGCAGAGGCCCCTGTGGCCGCCGTGGAGCGGCCCGTCGCTTCGAGTGCGCCCATACCCTCCCGGAATCCCCGAGCCCGTGAGGAGGCGCAGGCAAGCCCCCAGGAGGTGAGAGCGATTTCGCAATCCAGACAAGCGGTCGCTCGGAAGTCGCGAATTTCTCCGGTGCCGAATTCGAGTTCGTTCGAGGGGGCTCGTTCCCTTCGTAAACCGGAAAAGCTTGCCGAGAACCCCGCCCCCGTTGGGGGGGGGGGTTCCTACAGAACCCCCCCCCTCCCCAACGGACGGCTTCCGGCTAGCGCCCGTAGGGGGAATTTTTCCTGTGGAAAACTCCCCCCCACGCCAGAAAATTCAATGGAGCGGCCGCAAACGCGGCCGTCGCCATCTCGCCACGACACCCCCCTACCCCCTTCGACGACCCTATCCGCGTGGATTGACCACCAGACTGCCACCAAGGGCTCTTATGGGCCGAGTTGGGCCAGCGGCGTCGTCGAAGATTTTCAGCCATCGGCTTCGTCTCGAGACCGAGAAACCGAGCGTTCTCGTGCGACCGGAACACCCAAATTTTTCGATCCGTATGCCGCAGACCGAAAGAAACTCGCGTTACGAGCCGCACCACCGTCGAAACGGCGAAAGCCCGACACGTCCAAGACCGAGCAGGCTCTTGCGCGATTGCGCACCCGACGAGATGCCCAGGCTCGTTCGCTCGAACAGACGGTCGTTGACGTTCTCGAGCGAAATCCCGAGCTAGGGGCAGTTCTCGGCGATTTTCTGAACCCGGCCGAGGCTCTCGGCGAGACGTCGCAAGAGACTCGGCCCAAGATCTGACCTCATCTGAGATGACATGCTCTGATGTGGCATCACATGATCCGAGATCATGTGATATGATATCACTTCATCTCATAGGACGGAGAACCGTCCGAAGGAACCGACATGATCATCTTGATTGGCGGAGAGAAGGGGGGCACCGGCAAGACGACCCTCGCAACGAACCTCGCAGCGATGCGAGCCCGGGCAGGTCGGGACGTGCTGCTCCTCGATACCGACCGGCAGGGGAGCGCGAGTTACTGGGCTCAGTTCCGGGTCGAAGAAGAGCATTCCCCGCCCGTGCCCTGTGTTTCCAAGTTCGGGAAGGGGATCCCGGCGCAAGTAAGAGATCTCGCCAAGCGATACGATGACATCGTCATCGATGCCGGCGGACGCGACAGCGTTGAACTGCGATCGTCGTTGATTGTTGCGAATCGGGCCTACATTCCGCTGCAAGCTTCTCAGTTTGATATCTGGACGCTGGGCCACATGGATGATCTCGTGCAGTCCGCGCAGGGGTTTAATCCGGAGTTGGAGGCGTTTGTGGTGCTCAACCGAGCGTCGACGCATCCGAGCATGACGGAGGTCAGCGAGGCTCAAGAAGCACTTGGTGACTTCGAGCAGGTTGGGTTGGCTTCTTCGGTGGTGCGTGAACGCGTAGCCTACCGAAAGGCCGCACGGTCGGGCGTTTGTGTGGGGGAACTGGATCCGCAGGACCTGAAAGCTCTCGCTGAGATAGAGGCATTTTATAGCGAGGTCTTCAATGGTTAAGAAGGCAAGTAAACCCAAACTCCAAAGTCGGCCGCCGCGACCCAAGAATGCTGAAGAGTTTATCTCTGGTGCGGAACGTGATCGCCTGGATTCTCCGCGTAAATCCGGCAAGAAACGCGGGATCAAGGACCGCGCAACAAAAAGCGCGTCGAAACGTCGCTTGCCATGGCAAGCCGAACACGTCCGCGACGATGTTGTGAAAGGCTATGCTCTTCGGTTACCGGAGCCGTACCTGCTAAAATTGAAATTTATTGCTGCAAACACTCCGCTTAGCATGAATGGTTTTATCGTAGAGGTCCTGAAACCCGCGATCGATCAGCGGGTCGCTGACATAACTAACAATGACATGACATGATATGATATGATATGATCGCTTCAGAGGTGAGCTGGTAGGGGTGCGCGATTCGCTCAGCGTCTTCCGAGCTTCGCCTTGTTGCCGCGTGCACTCATGAATATTTTCATGAGGTTCTCCGTCGCGCTCGTTTGCGGCTGTACACTCACACTTCTCTCCGCATCGATGAGGACCTCCCGTTATGCGATCTTTCTACTTGTGTCTGCTGGTTTTCCTGGCGTTCAGCTGCGCGCCTCCTTCAGTGGAGACACGACACCCGGATTGCGGCGCCGGCCGACAACTTGTTGACGGCCGTTGTGTCTCGGATTCCGTTGCAGAGTATGTGACTTGTGTCACCATCGCACTTCATTCAACCGACACGGTTGGGCCCTCGACGGATGTCGAGCTAGTTGTAAAGTATCTAAAACACGCTACGGGTTCTCTCTCGCTTACACACACGAGCAGTAGGGTAAGTGATGGTCCGGATAAGCTTCCGGTCGAAGTGCTTTCCTCGATCGGGCAAAGTTGCAACGGCCTATTGAACGCGAAGGACGAAAACGAGCTTCGTGATCGCCAGACGGAGATCATGCATTCACTAGCGCTTCGGCAAGAGAACAGGGAATATACCCGACGGGTTTCAGTAGATCGTGGGCTCCGCAATGCGGCTATGGCCGGCGTCATCCTTCCTACTGCCGGCCTTATCACGGCCAGCGTCGGCCACTACCGGTTGGGAAAAGCAAATGCGGCTATGGTGGACTCGACCGAGTCATCTGTCGAGATTGCGGCTCGCCGTCGCGCCGACGATGCGCGACAATTGCGCAGCCTTGGCCTCGTCGTTGCAGGTGTGGGGGCAGCCGTCGATCTCAGCGTGTTCACCGCTTGGCTCATTCGTCGTTCAGCCACTAATAGCTCATACCGGCAGTACCCACCCGAGATGAAAGGCCTTTGACGATGAAGGATAACGTGTTGCGATTGCTGGTCTCTGTGTCTTATGGGGTGCTTGTCGCTTCTTGCGGTGAAGACGAAACCGCACTATTGGGAAACGGCGAGGATAAGGCTTGCGAAAGCGATAGAGATTGCGCACCAGGCTACACCTGTATGATTCCGCCAGGCTCGATCGATGGCGTAAAGGAATGCGTCCGTTTCGAGCATCCTCTTGACTGCGAGCCCGGGGATACCCGTCCCTGTGGCACAAACGAGGGCGTTTGCGAGCAGGGGCGGCAACATTGCGTTGATGGTTACTTTCCAACAGATGATGCTGAGTGTGAGGGGGAGGTGATTGCTCAAGATAAGGACGTATGTGATGCTAAAGGATTAGATGAGGATTGTGACGGCGGCGTCGATGAGGGCTGCGATTGCGAGAACGGTGCCACCCAAAAATGTGGTCCGGATACTGATAAAGGGGTCTGTCGTTACGGCGAACAGCAGTGCGTTTTCGGTGCCTGGGGGTCGTGCGATGGGGCTGTGTATCCAGGAAACGTAGAGGAATGTGACGAGGCGGAGTTAGATGATGATTGTGACGGGGCAGCCAATGAAGGATGCGACTGTGTGAATGGTGACGAGAGGGCGTGTGGCCCTGATACGGATGTGGGGATCTGTGAATATGGTCGTCAGGTCTGTGTGGGCGGGGAATGGTCGGAGTGTGATGGCGATGTTTATCCTCAGGACGAAGAGTGTGACTCTGAGCAGGTCGATTCTGATTGTGATGGAGATCCGTCAAACGGATGTGACTGTCTGAACGGCGAAACTCGGGTGTGCGGTGACACGGACGTGGGGGTTTGTGAATACGGTGACCAGGAATGTGAGGACGGGGCGTGGTCGACGTGTGAAGGGGCTGTGTATCCAGAGGAAGAGATTTGTGACAAGGACCTTCTTGATCACGATTGCGACGGCATTCTTGACGATGTTCAAGGCGAGGCATGTGACGCTGATGAAGTTTGTAATTTTGGCGGGTGCGTGTGTCATCCTGACTGTTCGGTGAGAGAATGTGGTGTCGATCCGGGCTGTCCGTGGAAAATGTGCGGGCCGTGTGATGGGGAAGAGTTCTGCGACGGATTTAAATGCGTTTCTTCGTACGAAGGAGTAAACGCGTTGAGCTGTGGTAGTGCGCATGTATGCGCGAGTATGACTAATGGTAATGTGTCATGCTGGGGTGGTGGTAGCAATGGTCAGTTGGGGGTCGAGGACAATGAGCTTCGGGCGAGCCCAGAGAGCGTGTTGCGTTTGATGAATGGCGTTGCGGGGCTCGGGGCAGGAGGGGCGCACACATGTACAGTGATGATAGACGGTCGAGCGATGTGCTGGGGGGTGGATACGTATGGTGAATTGGGTAATGGTGGTAGCGGCGGTGCCAATGCTCCGAACTATGTCCTGTGGAACGTGTTTACTGAATTGGAAAAAATCTACGCTGGTTCAAAAAATACTTGTGGTCTGACTGGTGACGGAACGGGCTACTGTTGGGGGTGGAACGAGAACGGTGAAGTTGGAAACGGAACGGCGGGGGCAGGCGTTCAGAAACCAGTTCCTTCCATTGAAGTAAATGGTTTCGGTGTGATTCGGATGATGTCTCCAGGAGGGTTTCACGGCTGTGCTCTCTATGAGACTGGAGACGTGCGATGCTGGGGGGGCAATGCGAGAGGTCAGCTGGGCAACGGGACTAGATTGGATCGACTGGAGCCGTCGCTAGTTTCACTCCCAGAGCCGTCCTCTTGGGTGTCTGCCGGTGGTTGGCACTCGTGTGCATTGACGGATGCGGGGGAGGTGTACTGCTGGGGGTACAATCATGAAGGGCAACTGGGAGCAGCGATGGACGCAGAAGATTTTGCTTTCCCAGCGGTAGTAGGGTTGCCAAGTGAGGCGCGAAGTGTTGTCGCAGGTTACGAACATACCTGTGCTGTGCTCCGGGATGGTGCTGTATGGTGCTGGGGCAATGATTCCCGAGGTCAGTTGGGGGACGGGGGAACAAATGCAAGTCAGGGGTCTCCGGTGGAAGTGAAGCTGGGAAGATCCGCTGTAGAGGTGTGCTTGGGAGAAGAGTTCACTTGCGCTCGCCTAGAAGACGGTGGTGTATTTTGCTGGGGGGGCGATCAAGTCGAGCAATTGGGTGATGGCGTGGGGGGCGTTGATAGATCGACGCCTGTTGCAGTGAATGGTTTCCCGTAGGCTTTCGTGGCGCCGCTAGGATCGGGTCAAGAAAAACTAGGGGTCGCGGAGATCCGAGGGCAGGCCATTCGCTCTCCGTGCGCCAGGCGATGTTGAACAATTCAAGGCCCCCGTACGCGGGCGCGAGCGATGTGCGAGATGTGCGAGATGTGCGGGGTTCGAAGGCGCCCTGCAGACTGATCGTTTGGTCGCGTCTTGGTTGCGACGCGTTTTTGGTTTTCACTTTTTTGTGACGGCTGTGACTACCCTTGCCATCTGGTGGAGAAATTCAGCTTTTGGATCAATGCGAAGATGTTGATGCAGCGGATGCCGAAGTCAGCACATACATCTGGAATGTGGCGGTTGGCATGTTTTCGTCGTGGCTTCGAAATTTCGTTAGTGACTATGCAGCGGTTAGTGGTATCTCGTAGAGCGTAGGAAATAAGTAACGGGTCGCGGCCCATCTTCTCAAGATCTTCATCGGTTGGATTCTTTACGTATCCGTCGTAGGTGATGCGGGTGACGTGGTCGCGAATGATCTCTTCATCGAGTAGAAGTGCTTCTCGCACATGGCCTAGGTCGGCCCAAAGTGCGAGGTCATCTTTTTTTCCACTGGGGGGTGCCTTGTCTTGAAACTCCTCGTAGGTTTCGATAGGGATCTTTAGCGTGCCGACGCTCCCGTTGTGTACCAGCCAGTCCCAGAATTCGGGGACGCGATCAAGCGGGTAGTAGCTGTTCTTTGCAGAGATTAACGTACTGGCGTCTACAAGGTATAGCAACGTACAGCTCCCCTACGCTGCTTGCGGTCCGGTGGCGAAGAGCTTGTGGACTTTTAGTGGGCGTACGTCGAGGAGCAGGCCAGCACTTGCTTCGGTAAGGGCTCCAGCATGGGTCATCCGTTGAGCAAGCTGAACGAGGGCATTTCCAAGTCTGTGCTTTCGTACAACGAAATAGTTTGGTCCGCTGTCTTTCTTGCTGTCTTTTGATTTTCTGGTTCTTGAACTGAGCCATCGATCTCTGTAGTACGCGTGTAGGCTTTCCCAAAGATCTTCTTCGATGAGGCCATGTCTGAAGAGGCGATAGGCCACAAGTGTGCTGCTCAAGTTTCGGTCTTGGGCAATGGTGCTAACCGTATGGGATATCTCATCGAAAGTGTCACCGAGGGCAGGGATCGAGCCAAGTTCATCGTCAGGAAGAAGAATGCGGCTAGCGACGTCGTTGCAAAATTTTTCTATCTTTTTTTCGACGATTGAGCTGCTCACGCCAGTCTGGCCAAGGACTAGGTGGGTCATCTCGTGTAGCAGTGTGAAGGACCATGCAGATGCGGCGTCTTGGTCGTTGATCACAATGAATGGAGCGATGTCGTCAGCAAGGGCAAATCCGCGAAATAGCTGATGGTGTAAATTTGTGTGATGTGAGCCGAGGTTCCCGATGAGGAGTACGAAGATGCCGTTGTCTTCAGCAAGGCCACGTAGATAGGCGAAGGCCTGCTCGGGGCGTTTCTGGCGTCGGAAGCTTGCAAGATCGAAACCGAGAGTTTGGGATACGAAATGAGAAACGTTGGCAATGCTTCTGCGTCCTTTCATCGCACCGATGAAAGGACGCTCTTCGGCTTCGTCTTCGTCGATCAGTGTATCTCGTAGCAGAGACTGCCGGGAGCGGATGTTGCGGAGTAAGACATCGACGAGTGCATCATCTTCGGGGGAAAAACCATCGGGAAGCGTGCGGAAGTCCTCACCGCGTTTCTCCTGGCGAGGAGGCTTGTCCATGTAAAACGTGAGTAGAGGCTTGCGATACTGCGCCGCCATCTTCAGTAGAAGAGGACGGGAAACCTTCTTCTTTCCCGTTTCAATAGCTAGCAGCCGCTCGACCGCTGTCGCGCTTCGTCCGTCTTTGAATTGCAGCTTCTGTGCTGCGACTTCGACTGTAAAACCGATCGACTCTCGTGCCCAGACGAGCATTTCGGGCTTTATGTCCGGCATTGTTGTGCTCTGATTCCGCAGCGGTGGATTACAGTCCGATGCCTCCCGCAGCGTTATCGTCCTTCCATAGCTTTCCGTCGCGGATATAACGGTTGACGCTTGCTGTGGATGCCCAGCGCCCCTGCTGCATGATGGCGCGGTCCGACTTTCCCGAAAGATAGGCCGATGTGGCAAGGCCAGAGCGAAGTGAGTGAGCGGAGGCTTCTTCGAGGCCGGCTCTATCCGCTAGCCGTTTGACCAGGCGGTCAACCGCTTTGTCGCTAGCCCGGATGGCGCCGACCTGATTGTGTTTTACGGGCCGAAATAAAGGCTTCGTTTGAGGATCACGTTCTTCAAGCACGACCAACACATCAAGCCAGTCCGTGATGGCCCGTACAGGGCAGGTCTCGTGATGGGAACCGAACGGAATTGCTATCTTGCGTCCGGCAGCTTCCTGGTCGGTCTTGGATCGGTGCACGATGATTTCGAGACCCTCACGTACTTGGCTTACGTCACCGATGTTGAGGGATACGAGCTCTGTTCGGCGAAATGCTCCCGCGAAGCCCAATAAG
>QKPP01000227.1:16502-20978 GCA_006508105.1 Myxococcales bacterium FL481
ATTGCACGATCGCGTTTTCCCTGCACGGTGTCGGGGATGTGTTCGGCCATGACCCGGATCTCTGCTGGCAGCAGGGGTCGGGCCTGTTTTTGGGCGGTGCCAATCTTCCGGCGAATGCCCTTCTCGACGAGGCGAACCTGGTCGTTGACAGGGGAGAGGTGGCCGGCCAATTTATTGGCCTCGGCGATCGAGGCCATGTAGCGGCGAATGGTTGCGGCGGCCTTACCTTCTTTAGCAGCCTCGGCGATATACATGGCAAGGGTGGCCGGCGCGCACGGTGCGGAGGTCAGGTCCATCGCCGTGCACCAGAGATCGAATGCTTCGAAATCTTTGCGGTAGGCTGCGATGGTGTTCTCGGAGCGGGAGGCGATGGCGAAGTCCCGGGCGTCCTTGGTCAGTTGGTGCAGTTGGACCTGAGTGGCGGGGCGCTGGGTGAGTGCGTTTTTGGGCATCTCGGGAACCTCTTAAATAGCTTCCTGTCGGCGGTTTTACTGTCCGATAATGATCACTTATAGGACGTTTTGTCGCAGTCCGCCAGGTATTTGTCTGCTAGGGGGTATGTGGCGGGCGTCACCGGTGATGGGTTCAGGCCGGCGCCACTGGCGCGATGTACTTCGGTAGGTGAAACTCCTTGGGGGGCTCATGGGTCGTTTGTTCCGGCTGACGACGAGTCTATGTCACGTCGTCCGGGTGCTATCCTTTTCATCGCGGATATCGCTCGATCTTCTTTTTACCTGGAGGGCATCGACAGTTTTTCCACTGTTGCCGGCGGAAGCCCTCGGTGGGGGCAGGCCTTTGCTGTGTTACCGGATTTTTGTTCTGGTCTTGTTCTTAGCTGGGCGGCTGCGACGTTGTTTCTCTCTTCGTGACAAGCCAGGGATTCTCTTCTGTTGGCCGATGAGCCGCTCCAGTCGGGGGCTGGTGTTCGCCATGGCGCATGAGCAGGTGCCGTTGGCACAGTGTATGCGCCCTTCTGTACACTGCATGCCGTAGCTTAGTGAAGTTTTTCCTCCGGGGCTGGCTTCACAGCAGTCGGGGTCAGAATCGGGGCATAAGACGTAGCGGCAATCGAGCACGCCAGGATGTGGCCACGGCTCTCGCTGGTACAGTGTTGGGTCGCAGCTGCAGTTCATGTCATCCGCGAACTTGCAGATAAGGTTGCAGAGTTCCTGTCCTTTTGACGGTCTTGCATCCTGACACTGCATTCCGGTGACGTCCGGCGTGGTTGCGATGCAGCGTTCGTCGTCGGGTGTTGTCTTTGCGTAAAGACATTCGATCGGGAGTGGGCGAGGGCTTGTGGCTTCTTTGTAAGCACGCAGGCCGCATGCTTTCTCTACCTCCTGGTTTCTATGATCTTCAAAGGAACAGCCTGGGCAAGGACCGTCGATGCACTTGCGCATGCCGTGATCTGGAATGTTCTCGCGTGGTAGCCCGGCCTTCTTCATGATGTGGTGCTGCTGGTCCTCTGTGTATGAAAAGTCGGCGTTCGCGGCTCTTATTATGGCGTTGTATAGAGTTGCATGGGCTACCTCATGGCGAATTAATGCGTCGAGCTGCTCTTGGCTGGCCTTTTCCAGGGTATCTTGAGAGATGACGATGATGGGTTTACCTCCGGCTGTTGTTGTTGCGGCGTCAGCGTTCTTCCTTCCACCAATCAATGATTTCCATTCCTTGGGTGTAGCGATGTACATGTTCTGTGCCGCATCGAGTGCGGCCTTTGTGTCTTCTGCGGTTAGTGTTAGGTGGCGTTTGTTGCCTTTTGAGTCATACTGAGCATGTTCTGTTTTGAGAATCCATCCCATTGACTGACGGTCAGATGTCGCCCAATCTCTGGCGTTACGTGTCGTTCTTGCGATTATTTGTTTCTGTTCTTTCGTGCGCTCGTCTGGAAAGATCAGACCATCATCATCCGCGGAACTCGAAGGCTTGTCATCAGTTGTGACCAGGCCGCACCTCGATCGGCCGAGCATGCTTTTTTTCTCCCATGTTTCGCGGTATTTTTGGGAGCTGACTTTGAGCCGTGTGCGAGCGCAATTTGAGAAGAAGTTTTCGGCGATGTTATTCGGTGCTATTCGTGGTGAGCAGCCGATGGCGTTCGGTCCAGTCTTTAGTCCACCGAGGCCGGCATTTTCAGGTTGCTGAAACGCACACATGGCTCCGAAATCGGAAAGCGTAGTGCCAAACGGTGTCATCTCGCGTTGTTGCGCGAATCGTACTGAGGGATCGTTTCGAAAGGGCTCGGAGAACAGTGACCCGTTGAGGAAATTTGCGGCGTAGCCAGTCGCGTTGAAGCCTGATGTGGTGACGCCAGAGCGTCGTCCGTGCTTGTCCTGTGTGCAGCCGTGATTGCAAGAGAAGACTGGCGGCTGAGATGGGCTGTCCCATATGTGAACTCCAGTGGGGGGAGTGTAGCTAGGAGCGAGGGCGCCTAGTCCGCGGAGCTTGCCATTTGATACCCATGATGATTTTAGACGGAGGCGTGCTTTTGCTTGTTGTGCAGCGTTTCCCCCGGTAGGCCCACCTGCGAGAAGGTCGTGGGAGGTGCAGCCGCCAATTCCCCAGGCAAGGGGGTTCGCAATTGAATCAATTAAATCGATCATGCCACCGCACCCGTGGCGTTCCTTGTCGACGTTCCAGTGAATGGATGTTCGGGATACTTTGAGAGCGGAGGCTGTGCACCCCGGAAGAATTCGATCGATCTGGCCGCTTTCATTGTTATGAATGAATAAGCCTTGTGATGAGAGATATGTCGCTTTGCCGTGTAGTAGCCGGTCGACTAGGCGGTTGCGATGTTTCTGGAACCATACGAACGAAGGGACGCGACCGAATCGGTTGGAGAAGTCGAGGAACTGGATGTTCGCTTGTGTGAAAATCTCTAGGGCGCGAAGATGTATCTCTCTGTGTCTGGCCCAGCGCACGTCGAACTTATTAAGCGCAATGCTGAGCGCGTGTTCGAGCTCTTCGAAATGTGTTAACGAGGCGCATGCAAGATGACGATGTGCACTGTAAGCGTGTCGCGCGACATTGTTGGGCTCTTCCATGACGAGAGCGTAGAATATTCTGAGTAAAACACGGTCTCCAATGTAGGAACCTACGCACGAGCGGGGGTCGAGTAATCGAGTGGCGTCGTGGCCTGCGAGGATGTGTCGTCGTGTGCTCATCGCCACCAAGCGCATGTCGGCCTGGACTCCTACGAGTAATGTTGCAAGGGATGTTTCAAGTGGGAATGCTTTCCCCGATGCGATTGCCCGTAGTAGTTTGTCCTCTAGTTTATTACGCTTTCGTTGAAAACGAGATTCTGCTCTAGCAGCGGCTGCGCTGGCTTTACGGAGGTCCTTTCGTGCACGTGTTGCATCCGCAATAGCTGTTTCATATTTCTTAGAGAGCTTAGCCCTGTCGCGTCGTAGGCGTTGCAGGCGGCCAGAGTTCCATGCAGGTTTTTTCTCGAGTTCTTTGAGGGTCGCGTCGAGAGAGCGAAGTAATCCTCGTCCGACGATCAGCTGGGACTCTTTTGTGTGTCGATCGGCTTCGGTGTCTTGTGCTATGATAGAGGCCTTGGTGGCGTAGCCATCAAGACGAATCAGGTGCGAGAGTTCTTCGTAGCTGATCGGTGGGGATAGGCCCGGCTTTGCGTCGAGGCCCGGCGGTGGGGTGTCCGGTTCGAGGGGCCAGAGTGGTTCCACAACATCGCCTTGTGGAGGTTGTGCTTGGGCATGGCCGTGCAACGTGAGGAACGAAAGCAGTAGCCCCGCGGCAGTTAGAAGGTAGAGGGGAACGGCGGGGCGTCGCCGTTTCGAGGTAGCCGCAAAGCGGCCGGTCGATGTGACGCGCGGTAGCGAAGAAAATTCGCACATAGGATGGCCTCAGGAGTGGAGGTGAGATGCGATCCTACCTTGGCGGCTGGTTGTGAGAGGCGTGAGTAGCGCATGCTGACGTCTGGCAAGGGCGTAGCGGAAATAGCCTCCGACGCTCGGCAGATGGCGCCGATACACACTTGAGCAAAAGCGGGCGCTGAGGACGAGGCGGCCTGCCCCGGCGGCTCGATCTCCGAGGCCTCTCGCCAGTATAGTGTCGCTCCGAGGTTCTCCCTCGATCGTAGTGAGCTCTCATTGTGACGACCCTTCTTGTAAGCCGTAAAGGCTTATAAGAAGGAAGTGTAGGCTGAAGTACCTAGTTCCGGGCGGAGAGCGTCGCTATGGTCAGGATGGCCGTGATAGCGGCTAGCGGGGCGATGAGCTGTGTAGCACTGAAATCGGCGCCTTCGGCGTCGGTGGGTGGGGTCGTGTTTCCTTCCCACTCCCCCGGCGTTTCTTCCGGGCCGGGTAACACGACCATGTCAGAGGCGTCTTGGGCCTGCTCCAGTTGGCCGGCTACCGGGCTGGTGCCGAATGGCTTTAGCCCAAACGATGTCAGCGGCTTGTCGGCCAAGCTCTGCGGGTATCCCATCCGACCCAGGCGTTCGCGCAGCGACGCACA
>QKPP01000227.1:20988-21442 GCA_006508105.1 Myxococcales bacterium FL481
TGACCATACTTCCAGAAGCTCCTTAGGTCGCAGAGGTTCTTGGCGCCCAGCTGCACACCGCGATTCCATAGGCGCGCCGCAATGACGGTCGCCACGACCGGGTGAAAGAGAATCGAGGGCGAGGCTGTCCACGACCACCGCTGAACGTGATACGGCGCCATGAGCTGAAAGAGCCCGTAGGAGTTCCACCATCCGCCTTTGCCGGAGTGCATGCGATCGGCGGTCACGTACGGATTGCCGCGCGCGATGTACTTGTCGCGCATGCGAGCTTTCCAGGCCTTCTCGGCTCCGGCCGCGTCGGAGGGGTGCTTGGCGACCGCGTTGTGATTCATGCCCGACTCGCGCATCGCAAACACGTGCAGGCCTCGCCAGTCGCCTCCGGGTGCGAACCAGCGCACGGTCTCTTGGATGGCGCGAAGGTTCGCGCGTTTGGTCGCGGGGGAAACCATTCTAG
>QKPP01000041.1 GCA_006508105.1 Myxococcales bacterium FL481
GGGGTGCGTTCGGATTGTCGCCGCGAAAGCCCGCCTCGCCGTTGCGCGTGACGAAATCGATGCGCACGCCGTCGGCACGCGACGCGGAGTCCGGGTCGACAACCACGCTCAAACCAGACACCTCAACTCGGAGATCACGTGGCAACGCCGGCTCCAGCGCCAACTCCGTGTAGTAGCCCGGATCCACCGTCACGCGCAGACACAGATCATCCGCGTCATCGCCCGCCATCGCCTCGCGTACCGCGTTCACGGCCGCTAGTGTCAGTTCCAACCGCGGCGCCGCCGGGGGGGTCGTGCCCGCCGCAGCGGCGTTTTGCTCCTGCAAGAGGTTTTGCAGCTCGCCCGAGGCGTCCATCTCGCGCACGATGTCACAGCCCCCGACAAACTCCCCATCCACATAAAGCTGCGGGATCGTGGGCCACTCGGAGTACACCTTAATCGACTCGCGCAATACGGGGTCACGGAGTACATCGTGCGTCACGTAGTCGGGCCGGTACTTGTCGAGAGTATCCACCACCGCCGCCGAGAACCCGCACTGCGGGGCTCCGCGAACACCTTTCATGAACAACACGATCCGGTGGCTGTGAACGAGTTCGTCGAGGCGGGTTCGTACCGCGGGATCCAAAGTCATCGTCCGCGACTATAGCAATCCGGAGATCGAGGGGCAGGTCGGCCTCGCCGCCAGCGCCGCCCTTCCAGCCGGCGCTGGCGCGGCCGGGTCCCCGCCCAAGGCACGACGTCGTGCGCCCCGCCGCATCGCTTTGAGCCAATGGGTGCGCCGGGCTTGGCCGCGACGTCCATCGCCGAGGCAGCTGCCCCGCAACGCGGCCTGGCAAGCTCGCTTGACGGCGTGTCGTCGCCCGTTCAGGCTAGCGCCGTGATTGCGACCCTCGCCCGCCGGATTGCCGTGCACACGCTTGACCACGTCGTGGAGCGCGGCGAACGTTCGTCCAAAGCCCCCGCTCGGCAAGCGGCCAAAGTACTCGACCGGCTGCGAACCGCGGCAGGGCTCAAAAACATCGCCACGCGATCCCCGGCGCACGAATGGCCTGACGTCGTCGAGGACGTGCCGATGTGGGATTCCGACCGCAAGAAGCTCGAGAAACACCGCAAGGACCACGGCATCGCCGAGTCGGAGGCCGACGCCGTCACTGAGCCCGTCGAGGCCACCCCGCCCCCGCCCGAGCCCGAAATCAAGGTGTACATCACGCGCGGCTGCCCCTACGCGCGCGCGGCACTCGATCTCTTGCGTCAGCGCGAGTACGCGTTCTCTGTCGTCGACGTCTCCGACGATGCATCGACTCGCAGCTGGCTCAAGATCGCCACCAAGCGAAACACCACGCCACAGGTGTTCATCCACGGTGACAGCATCGGCGGCTTCGACGAGCTGCGCGAGCTCGACCACTCCGGCGAGCTCGCGCGCCGCTTGGGCGTGACCGATGAGGCCGCCGCGTTCGCGGCCCCCGACAGCGAGCCCTTGCCCGACACCGCTCGAGAAACGGCCGAGCCCTCCTCCTCGGAGGCGCCACACAGCAAACGCCGCGCCGACGGGACCATCGGCCTTCGCATCCTGCGACCCGAGCGTTCACCGTTCGAGAATGACGTGACCCCTGTCGACCTGGAGAGCAGCGAGGGCCACGAACTCGATGGCGAGGCGCTGCTCGCCAAAGTGCGCGAGGTTTTGGACCAATGCCGCCCCATGGTGCAAGCCGATGGTGGCGACATCATGCTCCTCGATGTCACCGCCTCCTCGGTGAGCGTTGAACTCACCGGGAACTGCGTCGGCTGCCCCAGTGCCCAAGCGACCTTGCGCCAGGGCATCGAGCGCCGACTCAAGGCGCATATCCCGCAGATCACCGAACTGCGATCTCCTCAGCTCAATCTGTGAGCACCCGGCGGAGGAAGCGCCGACACGGCGCCCTTCGCTCTTTCCTGCGAGATTGGAACGAACACCCCGTCCGGCCCCCGGTACGGGGTTTCGCATTGTGCGCTGCCACTCGCTTTTGCCTGCGCGCAGACCTTGCACGCACCAGATCTGCGTGCGAAAGTCCGCTGACACTACTGTCAGTGACGACGGTGTCAGTCGTCCCGGTTTCCCCTTCCGACCCACGAGTACGACATGAACGCACCCATCTCGACGCCCAGCAACGCACGCCGCAGCCCCCTGCTGAACGTGGCGCAAGACCCCCAGGTTTCCGCCCTGCTCGCTGAGGCCGAGCGGGAGTTTTTGGCGGAAGAGGGCGTCAACGTCGGCAGCATTCACGAACAGTTTCGCAGACCGGTCGAGCGCGACTTTATCCGCTCCGAGGTGCCGCACACCACGTTGCTGTTCGGCGGTCTGACCTTTCGTCACGAACGCCTGATTCAAGGTGTGTTCCAGTCGCTGGGCTACAACACCAAAGTCGTGCCCACGCCCAACGTCGACGCGTTCCAAAAGGGCAAAGAATACGGCAACAACGGTCAGTGCAACCCCACGTACTTCACCGTGGGCAACCTCGTGCAGTACCTCGAGCACCTGCGCGACGACGAGGGAATGACCGTCCAAGAGATCAACGACTCGCACATCTTCCTTACCGCCGGCGCCTGCGGCCCGTGTCGGTTTGGCATGTACGAAGCCGAGTACCGCCTCGCGCTACGCAACGCCGGCTTCGACGGGTTCCGCGTGGTGTTGTTTCAGCAAAAAGGCGGGCTGACGCAAGGCGACATGGAGGCCGGTCTGAAAATGGACCTCGACTTCTTCTTGGGCTTGCTCAACGCGATGAACATGGGCGACCTCATGAACGAGGTCTCCAATCAGATTCGCCCCTTCGAGACCTCGCCCGGTCAAACCGACCAGGTGCTCGGCGAAGCGTTGGATTTTCTGCACGCCACGCTGCGCGACCACAAAAAGGCCGAGCTCGACGGCGATCTCGGCGATTGGCTCAAGAGTCGCAACAAGTCCACGTTCGATAAGACTCGCAACTTGGTCAAGTTCGTCGATCAGCTCACGACCGAAGACTTCCGCGAGCCGCTGCGCCAAGTCAGCGCTCAGTTCGACCAGATCGAAGTCGATCGTCTTCAGCCCAAGCCCATCGTCAAAATCACCGGCGAGTTTTGGGCGCAAACCACTGACGGCGACGGCAACTTCAACATGTTCCGCTTCCTGCAAGCGGAAGGCGCGGAGATCATCGTCGAGCCCATCGCCACGTGGATCGCGTACATGATCTGGCAAGGCAAGATCAAAAGCTCCGATCGTCGTAGCATCGACGAGAAGCAGGCGCCGGCGAAATGGTACGAGCTGCGTCGCATTGCCGACGAACAAGTGGCCTACTTGAAGAAGCGCGGCATGCTGGCTGTCGCCGACAAAGTGTTCCGTCGCGAGTACGAGCGCATGCGTGAGGCGCTGGGGGGCACGGCGCACTCCATCGTCGACATGTGGGAGATGGAAGATATCGCCCACGAGTACTACCACAGCCGGTCTGAGGGCGGTGAAGGCCACCTCGAGGTCTCGAAGAACATCTACTACACGGCCAAAGGTCTGTGTCACATGGTGCTCAGCCTCAAGCCCTTCGGATGCATGCCCAGCACCCAGTCCGACGGGGCTCAGTCCGCGGTCGTCAACAACTTCAAAGACATGATCTTCTTGCCGATCGAGACCTCCGGTGAGGGTGAGATCAATGCTCACAGCCGCGTGCAAATGGCGTTGGGCGAAGCCAAAGCCAAAGCCAAGTCCGAGTTCAACGAAGTGCTCGACGCGATGGAGTACTCCCTCGACGACCTGCGAGCCTACGTGAGCAAGCACGACGAGTTGCGCCGGCCGATGTACCACGTGCCGCACTATGAGGGCCTGGTGGGCACCGCAGCTCGCTTCGCACGCCACTTGTCCGAGCGAATGCGTGACGAAGGCGTACGTCCCGGCGCGCCGTCAACCGCCGCCTAGGCCTCGCGCCCGACATCGCGTTCCTCGCCGGCCGGCGGCCACCACCGCCGGCCGGGCTTGCATGATCTTCCTCCTCCACGCCCATACCAGATAGGACACACTCTATGGCTACCGACCGTGACTTGCTCGTCGGCTTCGACCTCGGTTCCACAACCGTCAAAGCGATCGTTTTGGACCCGCGCACCGATGAGATCATCTGGAAGGACTATCGGCGACACGATAGCAAGCAGGCCGAAAAAGCCCTGGAGATGCTGGAAGACATCGAACGCGACGCCGGCCTCGCCCGCGGACGCGGACGCGTGTTTATCACCGGCTCTGGTGGGGCCAACGTGGGTCGGTGGATCGGGGCCAAGTTTGTCCAAGAGGTCAACGCCGTCTCATTGTCCGTCGAGAAGCTGCACCCGAAGGTCAACTCCGTCGTCGAACTCGGGGGTCAAGACGCGAAGATCGTCGTGTTCAAGGCCGACCCCGAAACCGGACGCAAAAAGAAGATCCCGTCGATGAACGACAAGTGCGCCGGGGGTACCGGGGCGGTCATCGACAAGATCAACGCGAAACTGAAGATCCCCGCCGAGCAGCTGGGTAAGCAGACGTATCTCGGAAAAAAGCTGCACCCCGTGGCCGGTAAGTGCGGTGTGTTCGCCGAAACCGACATCAACGGCTTGCAGAAGATGGGCGTCCCGCCCGACGAGCTGATGGCCTCGCTGTTCGAGTCCATCATTCAGCAAAACCTTTCCGTGCTGACCCGCGGCCACACGCTGATGCCCGACGTGCTCCTTCTCGGCGGCCCGAACACGTACATCCAGGGCATGGTCGAGTGCTGGAAAGCCAACATTCCACCGGTCTGGGAGGAACGCGGAATCGAACTGCCCGCGGGCGCGGACCCGGCGGAGTTGATCTACGTCCCCGACAACGCCCAGTACTACGCGGCCATCGGCGCGGCCGAGTTCGGCAAGGACGAAGAGGCCAACGTCGGCGTGTACCTGGGCTCGGACAAGCTCAAGTGGTACCTGACCGAAGGACGCTTGGCCGAAAAGAAGAAAGCCGGCGGCTCGGGGTTGGCCAAAGACACCACCGAGCGCGACGCCTTCCTCGAGCGCTACAAGAAAGAGAAGTTCGTCCCCACCTCCTTCGAGGCGGGGGAGACGGTCGAGTGTTTCATCGGCATCGACGGCGGTTCCACCTCGTCCAAGGCCGTGCTCATGTCGCACGATGCCAAGGTACTGGCCAAGGTCTACCAGCTCTCCAAAGGCAATCCGATTGAGGACACCATCGACTTGTTCCGCCAGCTTCGGGCCCAGGTCGAAGAGAACGGAGCAAAACTCGAGATTCTCGGCGTCGGCACCACCGGATACGCCAAAGACATCCTCAACGATGTGCTACGGGGTGACGCGCCTATCGTCGAGACCGTTGCCCACTGCGAAAGCGCCCTGCACTTCTATGATGACGTCGATGTCGTCTGCGACGTCGGCGGACAAGACATCAAGCTCATCATCCTCAAGAACGGCAAAGTCAAGGACTTCAAGCTCAACACGCAGTGCTCCGCCGGCAACGGCTACTTTCTGCAGAGCACCGCGGTTGGCTTCGGCCACGACGTGACCGAGTACGCCGATGTCGCCTTTTCCGCCGAGGCAATGCCCATGTTCGGGTACGGCTGCGCGGTGTTCATGCAGTCCGACATCGTCGACTTCCAGCGCCAGGGCTGGTCGCCGGCGGAGATCATGGCCGGGCTCGCCCACGTGCTGCCCAAAAACATCTGGCTGTACGTCAGCCAGATTCCCAACCTTGCCAAGCTCGGCCGCCGTTTCGTGCTGCAAGGCGGCACGCAACACAACATGGCCGCGGTCAAGGCCCAAGTCGACTTCATCGAGAGCCGCTTTCACGGCAAAGACGAAACCGCCGACGTCGTCGTGCACAAACACTGCGGGGAATCTGGAGCAATCGGAGCCGCACTCGAGGCCCGTCGCCTGCACCAACACGGTCACCGCTCGGACTGGATCGGGCTCGAAAAGGTCGACACCATCGGTTACCGTCAAAAGCGCGACGAGAGCACTCGCTGCTACTTTTGCAAGAACAAGTGCCTGCGTACGTTCATCGACGTCGACCTCGAGCTGTCCACCCCCGAGGCGGAGCAGCGTATGCAACAAGGTGATCTGCTCCAGATCCGCAAAAAGGAAGCGGTCGAAGACACGAGCGTTGCGACCAAACGCCTCATCATCGCCACGTGCGAAAAGGGCGAGGTCGAGGACGTGGACTCGATGCGCAAGATCAAAGGCGGTCTCGACCAGATCAAAAAGGACTTCCCCAACATGGCGGCCTACGCCGCGAAGGCCGTGTGGAAAGCACGCAAGCCCGACCTCGTCGCCGACAAGCCCGACGATCTTGGCCTCGGACTACGACAGCACGTCGAGCTGCCGCCCCGTTTTGCCAATGCGCAGCCCAAAGTCGACCGCTTGTTGGCGCGGCTCAACGCCAGCTCCCGTGTGGCCAACCTGGTGCAGAAGGCGGCCAAAATCGACCAGGCGACGAAGCTGCGCGAGGTGGTGGAGAACCGCGACCGTCGCATCGAGCTGATCGACAAGCGCAAATCGTTGCGCATCGGTATTCCGCGAGTGCTCAACAACTACTCGCAAAACCCGTTCTTCTCGGCCTACTTCGAGAGCCTCGGTGTGCCGGCCAAGAACCTGATCTACTCCGACTTCACGTCAGAAGAGCTCTACAAAGAGGGAGCCAAGCGCGGCGCGATCGACCCGTGTTTCCCTTCGAAAGTGTGCATCGCCCACATGCACAACCTGCTCGAGGTCAAACACAAGAAAAAGCCGCTCGATCTCATCGTGTTCCCGCAGGTCGACTCCATGGAGACATGGTTGACCAATACGCAGGCCAGCCGGGCCTGCCCCACCGTGGTGGGATCGGCCGACACCACCAGAGCCGCTTTCGTCAAAGAGAGCAACATCTTCGCCGAGCGGGGCATTGAGCTCATCATTCCGTTTGTGCACATGGCCGAACCGCAGCTGTGCAAGCGAGAGATGTTCAAGTATTTCGGCGGCGTGCTCGGCCTGTCCGACGAAGAGAACGCACGAGCCACCGACGCGGGCCTGCGCGCCCTGCACGACTACGAGGCCGACCTGCGTGTGCACGGACGGTCGATGCTGGACCAAATCGTCGCCGAACAGCGGCTGGGCGTTGTGCTGCTCTCTCGGCCCTACCACAACGATCCGGGAATGAATCACGAGATTCCCGATGAGCTGCAGAAGCTTGGGTACCCGATCTTCACGATCCAGTCGCTACCCATCGACGAGGATATCGTCCAGCCGCTGTTTCAGCCCGATATCGACGCCGGCTTCATCCGCGACCCCTACGATATCTCCGACGTTTGGAAGAACTCCTACTCGGAGAACACGTCGCAAAAAGTGTGGGCGGCGAAGTTCACGGCGCGTCACCCGAATCTGGTGGCCCTCGAGCTGTCCAGCTTCAAGTGCGGGCACGATGCCCCGATCTACTCGGTCATCGAGGAGATCGTTGAAAACTCCGGCACGCCGTACTTCTCGTTCAAGGATATCGACGAGAACAAACCCACGGGTTCGATCAAGATCCGGGTGCAGACTATCGGGTACTTTCTCAAACGTTACCGCGAAGACATGGTGCGCACCGCCGCGAAGCGGGCGTCGGTCACCGAGCGATTGACCAAGTACCAAACGACATTGATGTCGAGACTCGAGAGTCTGCGTTCGCAGCAGGCCCGGTCTCCCGACGTCTCGCTCGACGTGGAGGCCCTACGCCGACTCATGTCGGATCACCACACCACGCAACCCGCGACCACATCGTAGCCGATGGACGAGACGCCACCCGACGCCAAGACCATGTTCGAGATCTACCGCGAAGGCGAGTACAATCGCCAATTCCGGTACATCTTCTACACGGAACTCGAGGAGCACGGCCGGGAAAAGGAGATCTCGCGCGCGGCCGCTGGCCAGCCCGTGTTCTCCGGCTTCTTCGCGGACGACCGCAAAGAAGCCGCTCGCGTGGAGGTCGAAGCGATCGTCGACGAGCTCAACGAACTTGACGAAGACGACGATCCTCCCACGGCCGCCCACTTTCAGCGGCGGTTGGGCGAGTTCATGGTCTAGTTCATCGCGCGTCGCCGACTCCCGAGTCGTTCACCCGGGTCGCGGCCCGCGGCCGCGTCATTCAACCGCCAAAGGCGCGGCGTGGCCCGGCCGCGTCCCACCGCCCAGCGCTCGGATCGACGACCCCCGCGGCGATGGGGGTCCCCGTCGCGTCTGCACGCAGGCCGTTGTCGAGCTGCCGCGACACGAGCCCGTCCACGAACGCCGCGAGCTCGTCGTGCGTGAACGGCTTTTCCAAACACGGCAGATCGCGCTCGGCGAAGAAGCGACGAGCGTCGTCCGTGTAGGCACCGCCGGTAATAAACGCAATGCGGCCCAGCATATCCGGCCGGTACGTCTCCAGCCAGCGATGCAACTCCGGCCCCGAGCCTTCACCCATCAACACGTCGCATAGAATCAAATCGAACCGGACCCCACGGCGAAGCAGTTCGATCGCCTCATTGCCCGATGCAGCGGGTTCAACGTGCCCAAATCGCGGCAGCAACACCGTGGTGAGCCCGTTGCGAATGATGCCGTCGTCGTCGATCACGAGCAGTGATCGCGCACGCGTTGTCGGCTTGGCTTTCGGGCCGACGGCCGCGGTGGGCTCCCCGCCGGTGACCGCGGACGCGTCCGTGGCGTGCCGAGGCAGACGAACCACAAACGTCGTTCGAAACGCCGGATCGTCGTCGATGTAGATCCGGCCACCGTATCGACCAAGATGCTGGTGGCAAATGTAGAGTCCTAGTCCCGAGCCCTCGCCAATCGGCTTGGTCGTGAAAAACGGCTCAAACAATCGCGCCCGCACCGACTCGGCAATGCCCGTGCCGTTATCTTGGACGCGAACGACCACGTCGTCCCCCTCAAGAACCGTGGAGATCCGGATGCACTCGCTCGGCTCTCTGACCCCCCCCAACGCCTGCGCGGCGTTCATGATCAGATTCAAGAACACCTGGGAGAGACGGCCGGGATTCGCGGCCACCGCCGGCGGAGAACCGTAGCGCGTCTCCACGCTAGCGCGGTACCGCAACTGAGGTCCGGCGATCTCCAGTGCCTTGCCGATCACCTCGTCCACCGAGACCACCTCGATCGCGTCGTCGTCGCGTGTGCAGGCTTTTAGATCTTTGACGATGTCTCGTACCCGCTGAGCTCCCACCATCGCCCGCGCCGCCGACTCGCGAACCGCCTCTTGATCGAGCGAATGGCCGCCGGCCGCGGCTTCAACGGCCCCGGTGATGTGCTCGAGGTTCAAGAAGATGTACGTCAACGGGTTGTTGATCTCGTGCGCGACCCCAGCCGCCAACACGCCCGCGGTGGTCAGACGATCGGCTTGGGCCAGCTGGGCCTGCATCTCCTTGCGTTCCGTCTGGTCTCGAACGACGCACAACAGGCAGCTGGTCTCTTCGAACACCATCGACATCCACGTCGCCTCGACTAAAAGGCGCCGTCCCCCTCGCCCCTGAAACCGCAACTCGACGGGTTCCATCGCGGGCCCGGGCCGCTCGCCGACTTCTAAGCAGCTTGCGAGACGCTCTCGATCGGGCTCGACCACGAGATCTTGCATCTTGCGACCGACCAAGCTTTGTGGACGAACGCAGTCGACCAAGCGCTGGGCCGACACGTTGGAAAACACGATCCGACCTTGTCGCACCACGAAGATGCCGTCGGGAATCGACTCGATCAGGCTGCGTAGGCGCTGCTCGGACGCCCGCAGCCGGGCATCGGCGGCCCGTCGCCGCGAGATGTCGACCATCGAAACCAAGCAAGTGGGCGCTTGGGTGTCCTCGTGCAACACGACGCCGTCACAGCGTACCCATGTCGTCGCACCATCGGCCCCTCGCAACGCCAGCTCCGAGCTGCTCGCCAATTTCGTGGCCAACAACTCGCGCAGCATTCTTAGAAACGGATAGACCGAACGCGGTGGCAGATACTGGGTGAACGTTTGCGGCTCGGCCCGCCACGCGTCGATGCCAAGCTGCACGCACGCGGCCGTGTTCGCGTGAACCATGACCCCGGCCGCATCGACTTCTACGTAGCCGACCGGTGCTCGGTCCAAGATGTTCCCGAACGCGAGCGGTAGGCCGACGAGATTGTTCGTCGACGGATCAGTCGGCCGCGGCTCGTCCCGATGCGGGTCTCCCACGCGGGCGATGTAGCGTTCGAGAACCGAGGCAACAGGGTAAAAAACGCCCGCTGCCGCAACATATCGCCCCCACATGCCGTTCCATCAACTCCCGCGCTGGAACGCGCGGGCCGTGACATGAAGACCAACCGGAATCACCGTCTCCACATGGGTCAAATCGCTCCGTTTTGGCTTGCCCTCGCGCTCGGCGTGGGATGCAGCACGGGTTGTGGGAGATCGCCGACGCCTCACGACGCGTCGACGGGACCCCTGGCCGAGTCGCCGGCGGAGCCATCGCCGGCCCCGGTCGAGGGCCTGCACGAGGTCAAGTGCGGATGCGCACTTAGCGACGTCGGACAGTGCGGCGAGTTCGTTGAGGTCGCCGGCGAGTTTTTGCCCCTCGATCTCCCCAACGACGATCTCGGTCCGATGCCGTTTTGCGGGGAGAGCGACCTGCAAGCGCAGGTGCGCGGCGAGATCCGCGAGGGTCGATTCCTGGCCACGTCGTTCGAACTAGAGCCGGCCAAGTCGGACGCGGACAAATAGCGCCGCGACCGCGGCCGGTGAGGCGACGTTTGGGCCGGTCCCGACCGGGTCCGCGTGTGTCCCTCGATCGCCACGGCTGTTCACCCGCCGTCCGGCCAGCGCCACCCGCGAGCTCGCGTTCGGCTCGGAGACTCTCGCGACTTCCGGTGTCTGTTAGCTGTGGGGCGCGACACATCGTTGTTTCCCCGACTCAGCGAGCCGACCGGCATTGGCCGCCGCATAGACCAGTGGCACCCCATGACTCGACGTGCAGACTGTAGCCAGCCCCACCACGAACCCGCCGCCTCCGGTGGAGTCTCATGGGTCAATTCCGTCCGTCTGCAGTCTCCCGCATGACAACGTACCCAAAAGCCACAAACGTGGCGAGTCGCACCACCAGCCGTCCAGCGAGCGCGCTGCCACGTAACGTTGGACACAGTCGACCCCCGGCTTCGCGTGCGACAAAAACCCCTGAACCCCTGCGACTTGTGAGAAGACCATGTCCGTGTGCGCGTTGCCGTTCGTCGCTTTGAACCTTTCGAGAACCCTGCTCATCCGCGGCGCCGTCGCAGTTCCGCTGGTCTGCTCCCTCGCGTGTGCCTCCGACAGCGATCCGGGCCGCCCAAGCGACGATGTTTGGAACCCCGATGCGACTGGCGCGATCATTCCGCCGATGACCGAGGGCGCGGAGACTGGACTCGGAGACGACGATGATGCCCCGGGCTCTTCGACGGGCTTTGTCCCCCCCGACGACGACATCGCGTTGCTCGAGGTGTACACCGAAGAGGACGACGACTACCTCCTCGAGTTCGACCTCGTGCCGCACAACGCCACCCTCAGCTTCATCGCGCGGGCCCGGTGGAATGACGGGAACCACGAGATGGTCACGGACGCGGCGAGATTCGAGGTGAGCAACCCGGCCGTGGGCACCTTCGAGGGCAACACCCTCCACTTCGCTCAGTTCACCGAACCGGGGGTGTACGTCACTCGGATCCGAGCATTTCACGACCGAGACGGGAAAACGTATGAGGACCCCGGCAAGACCGTGCTCACGGTGGCCGCCTATCGCAAGACCGGAGACGAGCTCGATTTCTTCTTCATCCTCCCCTACGACGGTCTCGAGCCGGAGACCGAGGAGGAGAAGCCCCAAGCCCAAGACCTGAACTTCTCGACGGACGTCAAGGCCCTCGACGTGTTTTTCGGGATGGACACCACCTTGTCGATGGGCGAGGAGATTCAAAACCTCCAGACGTCGCTCGGCGGCCAGATCATCTCGGAGATCCAAACTCAGATCCCCAATACGCAGTTCGGTGTCGGAGCCTTCGAGGACTTCCCGGTCGAGGGCGTTGGCGAAGACATGCCGTACGGCGAGGCCGAGTGCGACTCGAACGACGAAGCGGATCAACCGTTCGATTTGCTCCAGACGATCAGCGACGACACAGCCGCGGTGCAAACCGCTGTCAACGCCCTGGCCAACGACGAGGGGGACCCCATCGGGTGTGGCTACGATCTTCCCGAGTCCGTCATCGAGGGCATCTATCAGGTCGCGACTGGCGAGGGGCTCGCCGGCCCTGAGGCGACCGATGTTCCGGCCACCCCGGTGGGCTTTCGCGAGACGGTTGGGGCCATGCCCGTCATCGTTCCCATGACCGACGCGATGTCGCACGCCCCCGGCGACGACGATTGTGGCGACTGGACGCAAATCAGCTACCAGTCGCCCGTGCAGGAAGTCGCTCACTCCCGCGAAGAGATGTACGACGCCCTCGACGACATCTGCGCTCGCGTGGTCACCATCGCATCGGTGCCGGTCGGTGAGGACGGCACGGAGACCAATCCGGAGGACGTCTGCGGACCTGTGGTCGATGGGGCCGCGCATGCAGAATCGAGCGGAGCGCTCGTTCCCCCCAGCATCTGGGGCGCGGCCGCCGACCGCCCCGAGGGCTGCGCCGAGGATCAGTGCTGCACGGGCATCGGGGGTCAGGGCGTCGCCCCGAACGCCGACGGCCAGTGTCCCTTGGTGTTTCGGGTGAGCATGAACGGAGAGGGCCTGGGCGACAGCATCGTCACTGGCCTCAAGATGCTCACGTTGTACGCACCGTTCGACGTCATCGTCGAGCTCACCGGCGAAACGCACGACACCGCCGGCAACCCCCTCCCCAACGGGATGACGTCGGCCGACTTCATCACCAGCATCGTCACGAACGGCTTCGAGAACAAACCGCTTGAGGAACTCCCCGATCCGGTGCCGACCGACGACGGCTTTTTGGGCGTCACCCCCGGTACGACCGTCAAGTTCATCGTCACCGGCTACAACAACTTCTTGGTGCAAACCGACGTCCCGCGCGTTTTCAACGCCAAGATCAAGGTCAGCGCCGGGCACTGCATCGACCTCGACGAACTGACGGTGCAGATCCTCGTGCCCGCCTTGCCGTACGTGCCCGGGTAGCGCCCTCGCGGGCCGCGCTCCGCCGGATGCCATCGGCATGAACCGGCTCGCGCTCCGCCCCTGCGCGGCCGGGCGTGCCCATGGCGGCGCCCGTTCGGTCGACGCTCAGCTCCCTCGCGACCCCCGCCCAAGTGCGCCGCGTCCACGACCGACGAGCGGCGTAGCGCCCGGAGTTGAGCTGTTCGGTCAGCCGCTCGGCCCTGGCCGGCGCAGTGCCGCGCACAGGCACCATCGCCGAATCGCCGTCATGCGCGCGGATTCGCAACACGTCGTTCGACCGACGATCGTCCCGCCACGCGGCGCGCATGGACTGGCGTGGGTATTCGAACCTCGCCGCGGCCGCTCTGATAGTCTCCTCGTATGGATCTCAAGACCATCACTGCCACGCTCGCTGTGCTGGGGAGCGCGACGCTCATGACCACCGGTTGCGGCGAGAAAAAAGACGCGAAGGAAGTCAAACCGGCCGCGGCAGAGAAGGCCCCGGCCGACAAGGCGAAGTCGGCCACGCCGACAAAGGCGGCCGCCAAGACTCCCGCGGCGGCCAAGCCCAACGACGCCACGCCAGCTGCGGCTGGCCAGGGCGATGGTGCGAAGAAGGCCGAAGCGGCCTGTGGCGCGGGCAAGTGCGGCGCGGGCAAGTGCGGTGGCAAGGCCAAGCCCGACGACGGCAAGCCGAAAAGCTAGCTGCGCTGGCACCCGGTCGAGATGTGCGCTCGCCTAGGGGCCTAAGGCCCGGCTCTCGTCGCCCTGCCGATGGCAACCCCTCAACGCCGAGCTCTCGTCGAGCTGCACGTCTCCACCGTACTGCTAGCTGGCCCGGGACTGTTCGCCCAGCTCATCGAACTACCCGCGGCCACCATCATTGCTGCCCGCTCGGCCGTCGCGACGATCTGTGTGGTCGTCGTACTCGTCGCGCTGCGAATTCGGCCACTGATACGACCTGGAAGGCCGCTCGCAGGTGCGATCGTCACTGGCTTGCTACTCGGCTTGCACTGGGTGACCTATTTCCACGCCGTGCAAGTCTCGAGTGTCGCGGTGGGGATGATCTCGTTGTTCACGTTCCCACTGCTCAGCGGGCTGCTTGAACCGTTGTTCGGCATGAGCCGCTGGCACGGCCGTCACTTGCTGTCCGGAGCCGCCGTGCTGGTCGGCGTCACCATCATGGCCAAAGCGCCCGCTGCCACCCCCGAGGCCGCGCTCGGTACGGGTTGGGGAATCGCCAGCGCCACCTGCCTGGCCCTGCGCAACGTGGTCTCCCGCCGTCTGACCCGTTCCACCAGCCCGTGGCAGCTGGCGCTACACCAATACGCGATCGCCACCGCATGTGGGATCGTTCTGGGAAGCTCGGCCCTCCCCCGAGTGACGGACTTCGCGGTCGAGCTCCTCGTGCTCGGAGCGGTGTTCACCGCTCTCGCCCACACGCTCGTCCTGCGTAGTCTCGTGGCGCTGACGGCAACTCGGGCCGCCCTGATCTCGTGCCTCCAGCCCGTCTACGCCACACTCGCGGCCTATCTGCTCCTCGGCGAAGAGCCCAGCCCACCCACGCTCTTCGGCGGGACCATCGTGCTCGCGGTGGCGGTCCACGCCTCTCGTCGGGGATAGACCCGCTCTGTGCCCACCATCAATGTGCCCCCGAGCCGAACCGACGGCCCGCTCGAACGCCACGCGACCCGATGCACCCCGAGAAGATCGTCGGGGCGGATGAATACTACATGTAGGCCTAAGACTCACCAGGCCCGAGTCGCACCGGCTTGGCCACGCCGCGGCGGGCCGCGGTGCCGCTCGGGGAGCCGGTTGGCCAAAAAATAGTTCCAGCTCGCCATCGACCCTACAGTGGACGCGAGTCATCACGTGCGAGCGGATGTCTCGAAAGCGAGCCCACTATGCACACTGCGATCCTAGAAATCCGACATCCCGACGGGCGCAAGGAACTCCGGGAGATGCTGCAGGGGACACTGTCGATTGGCTCGAAGGTCGGCGAGATTCTCCTGCCCGACCCCAAGGTCTCGCCCAGTCACGCGCGACTTCGTTTGCAGGGCATGGCCCTGACGTACACGGACATCGGATCGGCCGCGGGCTCGTTCGTCGACGGATCGCGCCTGACGGCTCCCACCACGCTCGCGGCCGGAGCGAGCGTGGTTTTGGGCCAAACGAGCATCCGCCTGCGCGGGTTCGGTCTCAAACGCACCTCCAAAACGGAAGTGACGGTCAAGATTCATCGCAACCGCTTCGGCCTGCCGCCCGAGGGCGCACCGACTTCCCCCCCCAGCGCCGTCAGCCTGCGGGCCACGACCGGAGCACCCGCCTCCGTGCACGTTCCCGCGTTGTTGGCTCAGATCTCAGAGATGCCGGGCCGTCGGTCGAGTCCTGCGCCGACAAGCGTCGAGCCGGCCACCTCTCCGCTCAACGCTCCCGTGCCGCGATTTACACCGCCGGCCCGTGCCCTCGACTCGCTCACCGACCGCCCGCTCCCGCCGGCAGTGCCGTCCCAACCGGCGGATCCTGCAGCGCACGACGAGCCCCTCAGCGAAGACCCGGCCACCGGCGACAGACAAGTGCAACCGCGCGGGACCTCCACGGCAGAGCCGATTGCCAGCGAAACAGCTCCCCACGACCGCCCCCACACGGACCTCGAGCCAGCGATCACGCCGGTCTCCGCCGCCGACCAAGTGGCCGAAACCGACGCCGCCCCCACGGCCCCCGAACCGCGCGATCGAGGGCGAGGACTGGAGTGGACGCTCCTCATTGGTGCCGCCGCGGCGGCGTTGGGGTTCATCGCCTGGCGTGGCGGGTACCTGCCGCCGATCGATGGGCTGCGGCACCAAGCGCAATCCGTTCCACACACGACGCCGGCCCACGCCAATCCCACGCCAGCCGGCACTTTGGCCAACACGGCTCCGGAAGCCGCGCGCGGGACCCAACGCAAGAAATAGTGAGACGGACGCCTCGCTCCTCGAAGACGCGAGTCGAAGAACGCTGGGTGCGTCGCGAGCCTCATCAACCCGCCATCCGGGTCGCGAATTCTGTCGTTCGACACGCCTCCCCTCGAAGACGCACCACGTCGGGTCTTCAGGGCCTGGTCGTCACTGCGGTGGAATGCCCCACATCGTCTGGCGCCCCGACCCGTTTCTCAATGGTGGTCGGGTCCGCGCCGGGCAAAACGTCGACCAGTCCTTCCCCGGGGCGGGGGGTGGCGAACGGCACCGCGTAGCCATCGCCGAGGGCAATGAGGATATCTCCGGCCAACTCGCCAATCGTCGCCATGCCCTCCCGATTGATCTTGTTCGCGTGATCTCCGGCGCGGTGATAGTCGCGATGGAGCCCGGTGAACAAAAACAACACTGGAATGTCGTGCTTGTAGAAGTTCGCGTGGTCGCTGCGGCTCACCACGGCTCGGTCGTAGGTTGTGTGCAGCCCACGGGCTCCCAAACGATCGAGTAAAGGCATCCACCCCGCGCTCGAGCCGACCCCTCCGATCGCCAAGCCACGATCTGCGTTGAAACGACCCACCATGTCGAAGTTGATCATCGCCACGGTTCGCGTCAGGTCGTACGGCGACTCGCGCACGAACGCACTCGAGCCGAGCAATCCCAGCTCCTCGCCGGAGAACAAAACAAACACCAGCGTCCGCCGCGGGCGAGCGGGCGCCTGAGCGGTCAGCCGCGCCAACTCCAGGACCACTGCGGTCCCACTCGCGTTGTCGTCCGCTCCGTTGCACACGTCGTCTTCTGGCGTGGTCGCGCTGCACATCCCCGTCGACTCGTCACCGTGGCCAACGTGGTCGAAGTGCGCCCCTACCACGACAACCTCGTGTGCCAAATCGGTGCCGGGTAACTGCGCCACGACGTTCGGCAGCAACGCCTGTTCGCGCGCGACGGAGGCCGCCAGCCTGACGGTCGTCCCTCCGGCCGGCTGCGATCTCGGCATCAGGTCGCGGTCAATGTCGGCTTGCACCGACGACAGCTTCTTGCCGCCGATGCGAAATAAGCGATCGGCCGCTCGCCACTTCATGTGCATGACAACCGCACCGCTGTCAGCCACCCCGAGCCGTCGCTCGGCGTCGACCGGGCTGACTTCGTCCGCTTGCCTCGCGCGTTCCGACAAGAAACTTGCCGGACCGCGGACGAAGATGACCCCTTTCGCGCCCGCGGCGACCAGCCGCTCGGTCTTTGTTCGGACACGAAGCGATCGCGGAGCGAACGCGAACCGGCCTCTCATCTGTCTCAACACCTCGTTCAGCGCGTTGGTCAGACCGAGCGACGGGGTCGGCGGCTGGGGAATGGTCCAAAACGCGGGGGGAAGCGTCGGTCCGAAATCCCGCAACACCGTGGCGAGGTCATCCCGCGCCCGTTGATGCAACGCGCGTAGCTTGTCCGCCGCCGGCGCGGAGCCGAGGGCTCGCACCTCGCCATCGAATTGCTCCTCCACGTAGTCGACCGCGCTCATCAGGGCCGCCACATCGGGCTGGCGCGGAGCTCCGAGGAGCACCAATGCGATCTTGCCAGTGAGATCCACCCCGGCGAGATCGTCGTACGCCCGGCCCTGACCGACATCGGAGCTCGCGGCGGCGTATCCGACGAAGAACACCTCCCCCTCCACGGCCGCGGATGCGCTCACGAACACCGGTTCGAACTCCTCTGCTCGTAGCGTCGTCGACTCGCCGCCGGCCGATCGCACCGCTATCGCGTGTTCACCCGTGGTCCGGATCCCCGTCGCCAGGGGGTACGGCACAACGTAGTCCGCCCCGACGGGCGACAAGCCCAGCGCACGAAACCGCGTGGCGATCCAATCGGCGGCCCGATGGATGTCGTCGTTGAGGCTGTAGCGCCCGGCCAGATCGTCGCTGGCGAGGTACTCGATATCGGCCAGCATGTTGCTCGCCACGACGCTCGAGGTTGAGGAAGGAACCGAAGCGTCCGCAGTGGCAGCCGGTGAAGCGGTCGACGCCGGACCCGACGGGTCGACCGCACACGTGCTCGCCACGAGCAAACCACCCAATGACAACAGGCACGCAACTGGAGCCGACCGATCGAGACGCGACACGCGAAGAGTTGTAACAGGTCGACTCGCCATGGGCCGTCGGTCGTCGAGGCACACTCGCTGTTCGGGCTCGCCCTCGCGCGAGACGGCGGACCACCGCGCGAGTCCCCGCGCCACGCGCGAGTTCAGCCTCGTCGCCCCGTGCGTCCTCCGACCAAGGGCTTCCGGAGTTGCTCCGGTCCCGCACCGCCGAACGCTGGCGCGGCGCGAAGCCGCGTCCGCTCAAGCATCTGGCGAGCGCGACCCCGGAAACCTCGCGCTCGTGCCCTCGCGGAAAGCAAGCAACCTGTCCCCGGGTGGACTACTCCCACAGCCGCGCCACCGCGGCGGCGATGTCGATCATCGGCTCGACCGGGCGAGCCGGATCCGAACCCTCGCTGGTGGCGCGATGGCCGATGCTCTCAAACCCGGCCCGGACATGCGCAGGGAGGAAACGAGTGACCGGCGTGTAGAGGTGTCGATCGCCATGGCGGTGCTGCTGACGGACAAAATAGCGTTGCGGATGGACCACGTGCAGCGCGTCGCGAGCTCGCGTGAGCGCGACGTAGAACAAACGCCGCTCCTCTTCAATTTGGTCCTCGTCGCCGGTGGCCAGGTCCGACGGAATGCAACCATCCGCCGCGTTGATCACATAGACCACATCCCATTCTTGCCCTTTGGCCGAGTGGATCGTCGACAAGATGAGATAGTCCTCATCGAGATGCGGCGGCACGGCTTCGTCGCCGCTCGCCTGCGGCGGATCGAGCGTCAAGTCGGTCAGAAAACGCTCACGCGAGCGGTACGTTCCCGCGATCTCGCGCAGCTGCTCGAGGTCCCCCGCACGGACATGCGCCGCGTCGTACAGGCGCTCGAGGTGCGGCTGATACCACTCGACGATCGCCCCGAGCTGGCCATGCCAATCGGTCGACGGCTCGGCGACACGTTCCACCAGGCTCGCCAACGCGGGCCAGTGGGACTGGGCTGCCGCCGGGACGGGAAACGAGTGCAACGCGTTGACCTGGCCGTTGGCCCGTCCCAGGTGATCCAAGGCTCGCTGCGCCCACGCCGGGCCGATGCCGGGGAGTAGCTGGAACATCCGAAACGCTGCAATGGCATCGCGTGCATTCTCCGCGAAGCGCAAGACCGCCAACACATCTTTGACGTGAGCCGCCTCAAGGAACTTGAGTCCGCCGTACTTGACGAACGGGATGTTGCGACGCGACAGCTCGACTTCCAACGCGTCGCTATGGTGGGCAGCACGAAAGAGCACCGCCTGACGCCGCAGCTCGACCCCCGCTTCTCGTTGCTCCAAAATCTGATCGACAACGTAGTCAACCTGAGTGTGTTCGCTTTCGGTGGTGACCAACACTGGCTTTTGCTGCGAACGCCGCTCGCTGTACAACCGCTTTTGGTACGCTCGCTTGGCCTGGGCGATCACGGCGTTCGCGACGTCCAAAATAGGCTGCGTTGAACGATAGTTGCGCTCGAGCGTGACGACGCGAGCCGGCGGATCGAAGCGGTGCGGAAACGACAAGATGTTGTCGACGTCGGCCGCTCGAAATGAGTAGATGGACTGCGCGTCGTCACCCACCACCGTCACCCGCTGTCCATCGGGGCGCAGGGCCAGCAAGATGTCGTTTTGCAGCCGGTTGGTGTCCTGAAACTCATCCACCAAGATGTGATCGAACTGGCCGCGGATCCTCTCCGCGACGGACGACTCGCGCATCGCGTGACTCCAGTACAACAGCAGATCGTCGTAATCGAGCACGTGCTGCTTGTGCTTCTCCTGCACGTACTCGCCAAACAAGGATCGCAGCTGGTCGTGCCACATCGTGCACCACGGGAACGCGCTATCCAGGCTGTGCTGAAGTGGCTGCTGCGAGTTCGCGCAGCGCGAGTAGATCGACAAGCAGGTGGCTTTTCGCGGGAATCGCTTCTCGCTGCGATCGAGCTTGAGCCGCACTCGCACCAGATCCAACAAGTCGGCGGCATCTTGCCGATCGAGTACGGTAAACGCGGGATCGAGCCCAAGCATCGGCGCGAACTGACGCAGCAGGCGGTTCGCTATCGCGTGGAAGGTGCCAGACCACCGCAAGCCCGGGGCGAGCTGAGCGTCCCGGCGGTGCGCCGCCAACAAGCCCTGGGTGCGGCGAGTCATCTCCGCCGCGGCGCGGCGACTGAACGTGAGAAGTAACAACCGCCGCGGGTCGGCACCTCGAGCGATCAACGATGCGACCCGATGGGCCAACGTGTTGGTCTTGCCAGAACCGGCGCCAGCGATGATCAGCAGCGGCGCATCGCCGTGCTCGGCCGCCGAGCGTTGGTCGGGGTTGAGGCTCGCCAGCAGGTCCATTCGACCCGATACTAGTCAAATGAACAGTCTCGGGCAATCGTGCGAACCTGCACGCCGTGGCGGGCCGCGTTGGGCGGGACCGCGAGCGTGCCAATAGCCAGCTTCCAGCGAACCGGTCGCCTCGGCCGGCGGGCATGGCGAAACACGCTCCACCGGAGCCGTGCGGCCGCACGCGATCCGGCCGGCAAGTCTTGACTCGCCCCCGCACACGACCGCGAGGCTCCGCTTCGGACAATCGCGAACAGACCCCAGCCGACCCACCGGCTCAGGCCCGCCTCGCGCCCCTACTCGGCGACAAGCGCCATCATCTCGTCGAGCGGCGTCTCGATGTCCGGTACCTTGGTCATCTTGATCGCTCGGCGGAGGGCGACCACGAGCTCTTTGTCGCTGAGCTGCTCGCGCATCTCCATCAGCACCTCCAGCACACCGTCGTCGTTGTCGATGTTGTAGATCTGTTGGCCGTCGGACATCAACAGCCCGGCGAGGCGCTTGGAGTAGGCGCCGGCGCTGACTGGGTCCTGCCCAGCGGTACGCTTCTCGGCCAGGCGCAACTTCTTCTCGGTGCGCCCCAACTCCCGTGCGAGACGTTCTTGGTCGGTACGTTTCATTTTTCTGCCTCCGCGTGGTGGCTGCGGTGAAACCGTCGCCTCCAGGGGCGCGTCAGCCGTTGAACGACAGCGGCGACGCGCGGCTAATATACTCGTTTGCCATCGAAGTGCACCCC
>QKPP01000294.1:0-4354 GCA_006508105.1 Myxococcales bacterium FL481
ATGGCGACGGCGACGGCGATGGCGATGGCGATGGCGACGGCGACCAAACCTCGACCGCCACCGGCGACGGGTCGCAGTCCGACACCGCGACCGACTCCACGACGGGAGACGAGTCCTCCTCCGCGACCGCGGACGACAACGACAGCGACAGCTCCACTTCGGCCGACTCCGACACCGATTCCGACACCGAAACCTCCGATCCGGGCTCGGACACCGGCACCAGCGGAGGCGAAGAAGAGCTGTGGTACATCCGCGTCACGCCCGACGACTCTATCGTCGAGGTGGACATCGACGAGACGTCGGCGGTCGAGTTCACCGCCGTCGGCGTGTACAAAGACAACTCTGAGATCGATCTCACCGCGGAAGTGGCGTGGGAGTCGACCCACGGCACGATCAACGAGTTTGCCGACAACGCGCTGCAGATTCCGGCGCTCGGCGAGACCAGCGTCCAGTTTTCCACGGTATCGGCCACATTCGACGGGGTCACCGGCGATACCGATCTCACGATCGCCGCGTACCAAACCGACGGGACCGAGGCCGGGTTCTTCTTCGTCTTGCCCTACGAAGATCCCGACGGATCCAAACAAGACCAGTTGAGCTTCACGACCGATATCCCGAGCATCGATGTCTTCTTCGTCGTGGATACGACGGCCTCGATGGATGGGGAAATCAACAACCTCCGCAATGGCTTGCGGGATACCGTGATCCCGGGCATCCGCGACGCGGTCGCCGACACCCAGTTCGGCGTGGGCTTTGTCCAAGAGTTCCCGGTCGAGCCCTACGGGCCCGTCAACACCGGCCTGCAGCCGTTCGGCTTACTCCAGTCGGTAACCGACAACGAAGATGACATCGAAGCCGGCGTCAACGCGTTGCTCACCAATGGGAACAACGATGTGCCCGAGTCCAACATTGAGGGGCTGTATCAGATTGCCACCGGTGAGGGGTTGACCGGGCCAGGCAACACCGACGTGGCCGCCAACAACGACGGGGTCGGTGGCGTGGACTTCCGCGATGAGAGCATTCCGGTCATCGTTCAGATCACCGACGCGATCTCGCACGATACGGACGACATCGACTACGCGTGCGAGGAATTCACCATTCGCTACGACGCCCCAGTGCTAGATGTCGCCCACGGACGCACCGAGACCGAGTCCGCGCTGGACGATATCTGTGCGCGCGTCGTCACGGTGGCCTCGGACGGAAGCGACTGGGCGGATACCGACGTCTGCCTACCGCGAGCGGACGGCGAGCAGTGGGCAGAACACAGCGGCTCGCGGGTTCCCGCGGCGGTCTGGGACGGCGCCGACAAACCGGCCGGCTGCGGCGACGATCAGTGCTGTACCGGGATCGACGGAGCCGGGCGCGACGCCGACACCGACGATCTGTGCCCGCTGGTGTTCGATATCGATCGCGAAGGCAACGGACTCGACGAGAGCATTGTACGCGGGGTCGAGGCGGTCGCCCTCTACGCGCCGTTCGATGTCGGCACGCAAATCGTCGGCGAGACAGAGTCACTCGACGGCACCCCAATCCCCGGGGACTTCGACACGTCGGACTTCATTACCGCCGTACGGCCGGAGAGCTTCGGTGAGCCCCCGCTCGCTGGACTCCCCGACCCCACGATGAACGACGAGGGCTTCCTCGGGGTCACGCCAGGGACCGAGCTCACGTTTACGGTCGAGGCGTTCAACGACTTTCTGCCCGCGACGTTGGAACCGCAGTTCTTCCGCGCCACGATCGAGGTCTCCGCGGGTCAGTGCGCGGGAACCAAGCTCGACGAGCACGACGTCCTGATCTTGGTGCCGGCCGTCGTACAGTAGTCGCCCGCGAGGCCCAGCCGACCCGGCCCGTCACCGCGTCTGCCTGCGACTTGCGTTCCGACACGGGACGAACGGGCGCGCCGCGGCTCAAACGAGACGCTCGCCAGCGCTTCATTTCGAGTCCGTGGCCCAACGCCGAGCCAAAGTTTCGGTCGCGTTCGACGAAGCGCGGACGTCCGCCATGTCGAACGCACCCACTCGAGCTCGCTGTGAGGAAGATGTGCTGCGCGATAGTCTGCGCGCGCGCGTGGAGGGGGCGCAGCTCAAGCTACCGCTGCTCCCCGAGGTCGCCCAACGGGTACTCGGAATGGCCGGCGACCCCTCCGCTGGCGTCGCCGACCTCGCTCGGCTCATCAACCGAGACCCCAGTTTGTGCGCGCATGTACTGCGCGCCGCCAACTCACCGTGGTACTGCCGCGGCTCGAAGATCGTCTCCATTCGGCAGGCGCTCGCTCAGCTTGGGGCCGAGAACTTGTCGCAGATCGCGTGGACGATCGCGATGGGAACCTCGCTGTTGCGCAGCCACTTGTTCAAAGCCGAACTCGACCGGTGGTGGGCGGCAGCGTTGGCGGCCTCGCTGGTGGCCAAAGACATCGCCCGCAGCCGACGGAGCAACGTGGAAACGGCATTCTTGTGCGGCATGATGGCCCGCATCGGTCGCCCGGTGGTCTACGAGGCGTTGACCCTCCTGGTCGACGAACTCGAATTGTCGCCGGGCGTCGCGGTAGCCCTGGCCGATGACCTCGTCCGCCAATACGAGCGTCCCGCCGGTCTGATGCTCGTCGCGAAGTGGAACATGCCCCCGGCCATTTCGGATGCCCTCCAAGGTCTCGAGCGCATCGGAGAAGTCGCCGCCCAAGAGCACGCCGCGCTGGCCCAGATCTCCCAGCGGATGGCGGACGAACTGTTGGCGTCCGAAGACGTGGATGTCGACTCACTCGCGGCCGATCCGGCGGGGGCGATCCTCAACCTGTATCCGGATGTGCTGCAGGGCCTCGTGGCCCGGCGCGGGGCCATCTTGTCGAGTATCGAGGCTATCCGATGACCCGGCATGTGGACGTGGCGGTCATCGGCTCCGGCCCGGCGGGCGTGAGTGCGGCGTCGACGGCGGCGGGGATCGGAAAGCGCACGGTGTTGATCGAACGCGAGAAAGCCCTCGGCGGAGCTTGTGTGCACCACGGCACGATCCCCAGCAAGACGCTGCGCGAGACCGCGTTGGAGCTGCGTCGAGCCCGTACCCACTTCGAGCGCCGCGGGCTGAGTCTCGAGCCAAGCTACGCCCTCGACTACATGCGAGAACGATTGGGCCGCGTGGTCGAAGCCAACGCGAATGACATTCGCGCGCAACTTGCCGCCCGCGGCGTCGAGCGGCTGCACGGACACGCCCGCTTCGTCTCCCCCCACGCACTCGAGATCACGCACCAGTGCGGGGAGACGGAACTGGTGCGTGCCGACGTGATCGTGTTGGCGGTGGGCTCGCGGCCCCGGCTCCCGCAGGAACTCGCGATCGACCACGAGCACGTGCTGGACAGCGACTCGATTCTGTCTTTGGCCTACCTGCCAAGCAGCCTCGCCGTGCTCGGCGGCGGGGTCATCGGGGCCGAGTACGCGACGATCTTCGCGGCACTCGGCGTCCGCGTGACGCTACTCTCGCGTGACAAACGGCCCCTCCCTTTCGTGGAGGAGGAGATCACGACTCGGCTCGTGCGGCGTTTCGAGGCCATGGGCGGGCGCTACCGCGGCAACGCCCGTTGTCAGCGGGTGGACATCGACGAGATCGACGGGCCGACCGTCATCCTCGAAGGCGGAGACACCCTGCGAACCGACAAAGTGTTGGTTGCCGCGGGGCGCGTCTCCAACGTCGACAAGCTCCATCTCGACGCCGCCGGGCTGGGGGGCGAATCGACAACGCTCGTCGTCGATGCCAACTGCCGCTCTCGTGTTCCGCACATCTACGGTGCCGGCGATGTCATCGGCGCCCCCGGGTTGGCGTCGACCTCCATGGAGCAAGGTCGACGGGCGGTGTGCCACGCGTTCGGCCTCCCGGTCACCGCCGCCAACGACACCATCCCGATCGGTATCTACACCATCCCCGAGATCGCGCGGGTCGGTTGCGACGAAGCGACCGCCCGGCGTCGCGACGCCACCACGCTGGTGGGACGGGCCACGTTCCAACGCATGGCCCGCGGTCACATCCTCGGCGCGGAAGGGTTGCTCAAGCTCATGGTCTCGCGAGCCACCCGACAGATCCTTGGGGTCTCGGTTTTTGGCGACGGCGCGATCGAACTCGTCCATGTCGGCCAAGTCGCGATGGCGGGGGGCATGGCGGTCGATCGCCTCGTGGAGAGCACGTTCAACTTCCCCACCCTCGCCGAGGCCTACCGCACCGCCGCCCTCGACGTGCTGGAACAGATGACGCAACGCCCGCGGAGCCAAGCCGCCTAGCTCGCCGGGCCGCTCGCGGGCCGGGGTCGCACGCGTCGACGGGCTGAGTGGGGCCGCGAGGTTCGGCCACCGGGACAGGCGCTCGCAGT
>QKPP01000294.1:4364-21154 GCA_006508105.1 Myxococcales bacterium FL481
GGGCGAACCGCGGACCGACGCTCGCCGCGTCGCGTGCTCACACGGGCCTGGCGACGTGAAAACGACCGAGTGCTCGCGGGCGGATCGATCGAAAACCGGAGTTCGGCGACCTCGCCGGAGACCGGAGCAGTCGCCGAAACCAAGACTCGAGCGCGCAGGCCTCTGCGCAGGTGTAGGAGCGCCGCGCGGCGCTACCGCTGGCGCGCCGACTCGGCCGAGCCGGCTTCGTGTGTTTGAGGCGAGCGGCGGAAGACTTACACTGCCCAAACATGCTCTCGCGTTTCGTCCCCGGCGCGTTGGTTCGCTGGTTCGCTCGCCCCTATGTCGCGGGCCACGACATCGATGACGTCTTCGCCGTCGCCGACCGTGAGCTGCGGTCGCGCGCCCAACTGACGACCATTGACTTGCTGGGCGAAGCGGTGACGGAACAAGCGCTCGTCGACGAAAACGTCGACGTCTACGAGCAACTGTTTGAGCGTCTGGCCCGCGACCCGCGTTTTGGCAACCCCGCCACGCGCCCCACCGTCTCCCTCAAGCCCTCCGCGTTTACCTGTGGCGAGCAATCCGCTGCCGCGGATCCGATTACGCGGCTCGCCGAGCGAGCCCATGCGAATCAGGTGCGGTTGACCATCGACATGGAAGACCACCCTTGGACCGACTTCACGCTCGACACCAGTATCGGCTTGTTCGAGCGCGGATGGGACGTGGGGACCGTGATCCAAACTCGCCTGCACCGCACCCAGCGAGATCTCGCGCGGTTCCCCGAGGGCATGCGCGTGCGATTGGTGATCGGCATCTACAACGAACCCGCCGCGGTGGCCATCACCGACCGCGGTGAGATGAAAGCTCGCATGGTCGCCTACGCCAAGGAGCTGCTCGGCCGCGGTGTGTTCGTCGAGTTCGCGACCCACGACGAAGCCCTCCTCACCGAGTTCGCCCGTGACGTCGCCCCGCTTTGTCCGCAGCGCTGCGAGGTGCAAATGCTGCTCGGGGTGCCACGGACGCAACTGCAGCAAGACCTTGCCAATGGCCGCTACGGCACCCGCTTGCCCGTACGAATCTACGCGCCGTTTTCCATCGGAGCGGACAACGCGACCGCGTACCTGCGGCGACGGATGGATGAAAATCCCAGCATGGTGCTGTTGGTGCTGCGCAACCTGTTCGGCTCCCGGGCCGTCGACGGCACGCCGCCGAGCTTGCCGCCGACCAGCGCCGCGCCCCCGACCGGCTGATCGACCAGCCGTCGTCGGTCCCACCGCGACACGCCGTTGAGTTCGCCGTCAACCTGCGGTGACAGACGCATCGACCCTCGGCGGCACGCCCGACGTCGCCACCGAGGTCAACCCGCGCGGGTAGGAGCGCGCTCGTACTCGACAATGCTGTGGTCGTACTCGTCGCGCTCGCTGGCGGGATAGCGTTGGCGAGACACTTCGCGCCACCCGGCCAGGTCGACGGGGAACGGTTCGAGTCGGGTGTCACCGTCCACCTCGGCGTGCACCTCGGTCAGACACAGCCGATCCGCACGCGTCCACGTGTCGGCAAACAGCCGGGCCCCGCCGATCACGAAAATCTCTCCCGTCCCGGCGACCGCGGCCGTCTCCATCGCGGCGTCGAAGCTCGGCACGACCTTGCATCCGGCCGCGACGTACTCGGGGTTGCGCGTCACGACGACCATGGTCCGCCCCGGCAACGGTCGCCCGATCGACTCGTAGGTGCGACGTCCCATGATCACGGGATGACCCATCGTCGTGGCCCTAAAGTAGCGCAAATCGTTCGAGAGCCGCCATGGGAGCCGGCCGTTCCGGCCGATCACGCCATTTTCGGCCACGGCCACAATGATCGACAACCGCGAGATCATACTGCGACCTGGGCTTTGATGTGGGGGTGAGGATCGTAGCCGTCGAGCCGAAAATCTTCGAGACGGAACTCGAACAACGAATCAGGTCGACGCACGATGCTCATGGTCGGTAGCGGACGGGGTGCACGGGTGAGCTGGAGTCGAGCCTGGTCGAGATGGTTGAGATACAGGTGCGCATCACCGAACGTGTGGATGAACTCGCCAGGCTCGAGGTCGCACACGAGCGCGAGCATCCGGGTGAGCAGCGCGTACGAGGCGACGTTGAACGGCACCCCGAGGAACACATCAGCGCTGCGCTGGTACAGCTGGCACGATAGACGACCACGCGCCACGTAGAACTGGAACAAGCAGTGGCAAGGGGGCAGCGCCATGGCGGGCACATCGGCGGGGTTCCACGCCGTGACCAACAGTCGCCGCGAGTCTGGGTTTCGGCGCAGTTGAGTCACGAGGTCCGCGATTTGATCGATGCTGGCGCCGTTCGGTGCCGCCCACGACCGCCACTGCTTGCCGTACACCGGGCCGAGTTCGCCTTCCGCGTCGGCCCACTCGTCCCAGATGGTGACGTCGTGTTCGTGCAGGTAACCGACATTGGTATCCCCGCGCAAAAACCACAGTAGCTCGACGATGATCGAACGCAGGTGCAGTTTTTTGGTCGTGAGACAGGGAAATCCCGCGCTGAGATCGTAGCGGCACTGGTGCCCGAAAATGCTCAGGGTGCCGGTGCCCGTCCGATCGTCCTTGCGCACGCCCTCTTGCAGGATTTTCTGCAACAGCTCCAGGTATTGGCGCATGAGAGACCCGCTATGCCCTCGTCAACAGATTCGTGCAATGTCCTGGTTGGAGCGCACGAACGCACGAGGAGCCCGCGATTGTCGCGCCGCTGAGCCGGCGATGCAGCCGGTGTGCAGCCGACCGAGCCCGACGCCGGCGCGAACGCACGACTGCGGCGCAAACGAGGCGTGCGCTGGTGCCAACGGGTGTCCGTCGTCGCCGGGTCCGTGTATTCTCGCTCCATGCTCTCGCTGTCGCGCCGGAGTCGCCTTCCTCGCCGGATCTCTCGCATCAGTGCTCTAGCCGTACTCGCCACCCTGGCCGTGGCCTGTGGCGAGAAAAAAGAAGGCCCTGACCGCAAGGCGGCATTGTCCGCGTTCGCCGACACGGCCCTCGGAAGCGGCAGAGCCGATCCGAACAGCGCGGCGCGAGACGCCGAGGCCAAAGCCCGGCGCGAAGCCTTCGCCAAGAAGAAGGCCGAGAAAGAGGCGGCCGACAAGCAACGCAAGCAGCTGCTGGCACAGCTCGCGGTGGTGCCGGACGGCAAAGTCGGCTCCCTCAAGGCCGAGTGCGACGCTGTGCTCGAGGCCTACACCGAGTTCGTCAAACGCAGCGCCGCGGAAGATGCCCGCGCGCTCATGCTGTTTTACGACAACAAGCGTAAGATCTTGGGCGAGCGGCGCGGCAAGTGCCTCAAAGTCGGCAGCCCGAAAGTGGCGGCGTGCCAAGCCAATGCTCTCCGCAAGGCTCCGAACGAGCTCAAGGGCCAAGAGCTGGCCATCCTTGGCGCGTGCATTGACAAGTTCGCGCCACAAGCCGGGGCCGCGGTCGCGAGCGCGGGCCCAGCCGACGCGAAGGCCAAATAGCGCCGTGAGACCACGCCGATCGCTGAGCAGCGTAGGCGGAACCGACACTCGCAGTCACGGCGACCCCTCGTTCGCGGTGCCGCTGCGTCGGGCGCTGGCCGCCCAAAACGAGCTGCGTGGTGATGAGCTCACGCACGGGTTCCACAGCTACGCCGCGCGCATGCACCCCGCGGTCGCGCGCGAGCTACTGCACAACTTTCGCGGCGCCGGCAAACGAGTTCTCGACCCGTTTTGCGGCAGTGGAACGGTGCTTGTCGAGGCGATGCGCACGGGATGGCGGGCGTTGGGCAGCGACTTGAACCCCCTCGCCCTGGCCTTGTCCCGGGTCAAGACGCAGCGACGCGACAGCGCCAGCGTGGAACGGTTCACCAACTGCTTGGATCGGGTGGTGGCCGGTTCCAGCCGTCGTGTGCGCGAGCGAACCCCGGTTCGCGCTCGGCTCCCTCCCCACGAGTTCGTATGGTACGACGTTCACGTTCTCAAAGAGCTTGCGGGTCTGCTCGAAGAGATCCGCAGCATCGACGTCGACGACGATCGCCTCGCCCTCGAGATGCTGTTTTCGGCCATCGTGGTCAAGTTCTCGCGTCAGCGCTCCGATACGAGCGTGGAGGCGGTCGACAAGCGCATCCGCAAAGGCCTCGCGACCGAGTTTTTTGCGCGACGGGGGCTCGAATGGATCGAGGGGTGGAAAGCGCTCGCCCGCGACTTGCCCCATCCGTGCTACCGCACGCGGGTCGTCGCCGCCGACGCCCGTCGACTCGCCCACACCCTCGGTGCGGACTACCGCTGCGACCTGGTCCTCTCCTCGCCGCCGTACGGTGGTACGTACGACTACGTCGAGCATCACCGCCGGCGATACGCGTGGCTGGACATGCATCCTACCGCGCTGCGAAAAGGTGAGATCGGGGCCCGCCGTGAGCTCTCGCGCGACCAAGCCGGGGCGCGCCGCTGGGACGCCCAAGTCGGTCAGTTTCTCACCGCGATGAGCCAAGTGCTCCACCCCGACGGGATCGCGGTGCTGCTCGTGGGGGACGCCGAACTCAACGGTCAGCGAATGGTAGCCGATCGTCAGCTGCAGCGCCTCGCGGGCGCGTCGGGCTTCGAGTTTCTGGCCGCGGCCTCGCAACCGCGAGCCGACCGACGCGGCGGCCGTCCTCGCGCAGAGCATCTCGTCGCGCTGATGAAGCGCTAGCCGCCCGCTCGCGGCTACAAAAACCGGCGCGACTTCAACACGCGATGCGCCACCAGCAGCCCGGCGACCAGCGCGGTGCCGGTGATGGCCATATCAAACGCCGCATCTGTCCCGCTGGCCACGTCCGAGGCCATAAACGCCGTCGTGCTGCGAAAGCCGATCGTGCCGGGTACGAGCAACAAAAGGCCCGGTACCAACGGGACAAGGGCTGATCTTCGCAACCGTCGAGCGTACGCGTTGCTCATCACACCCACCACAAAGGCGCCGAGGAAGGCCGCGAGCTCCGGACCCACGAAGCTCGCCGATCCCGAGGTCGTGGCGAAGCCCGCCGCACCAACGCTGGCGATGATCGGCCACTGGCGCCACCGAGCCGCAAACAAGACGACAAACGCCGACGCAGCGAGGGGCAATGCGAGCCACACGACGTATGTGGGGAACGGCGGGGGCACGGGGTCTGCCAGCGCCGCACCGAACAACTCGAGACCCAGCACGCGACCCACGGCGACCCCGAAGGCCATGGTCAGAAACGCGGTCAGGGCCCCGGCCACGCGGGCCGTGCCCGAGGCAAGATGACGCGCGGCCAGCTCGGACATGGCGACCGTGAACGTCAGACCGGGCATCAGCACCACCAACGCACTCATCGTCACGATGCCCTCGCGAATCGGCAGCACCGTCGCCACCGCGGCGGCCAAAAACCCCGCCAGAAACCCAGCCCCCGGTTCGACCAACGCGGGACCATCGGGGAGGCGCCGGACAATCTGCCATAGCGTGCCGGTGAACGCAGCCAGCCCGAAGCCAGCCAGCGCATCAACGGGGCCGCCGCCCAGCAAGCAGGCGGCAGCGCCCGCCGTGGCCGCGAACGCAAACACAATGGCGGAGCGGGCGTGGGCATCCCCGCTGGCCTCGATCGCATGGAGCCGGGCATGAGCCGCGCGCAGTTCGAACGGGCCCGCGGACAAGTCGCTGATCAGTCGATCGAGGTCGTCGAGCTTGCCGAGTTGCATCTCGGTCACGCGTGTCCGCAGCAGGTGGACCCGCTGGTGGGCGTCGGGACCGAACGCCACCTGCAACGCGGTCGGGGTCGAGAAGATCTGGACGCGAATACCGAGACAGGCGGCTAGCGACTCCACGGAGCCTTCCACGCGGGGAGCCGCAGCTCCACGCTCGTGCAGCGCCCGGGCCAGATGCAACAAGAACGCCTCGTGGTCCGGCGAACCGGGTGACACCCGAGGTCGCTTTCGGTCCACGGCGCCGCGAGTTGCGGACGTGGGTTCGACGCTCATCTGGGGGGCCTAGCACGAGACGATGTCCGCGCCCACCGACCGTCCATTCGGTGGCGGCGAGCTCCACCCACCGGTCGCTCGCGGGCTCGTTCACTGCCGGCCGGCCCGATTGGCGTTTCGAAAGGCAGCCACGTATCGTGGCGCGAATGCCCGAAGTCCGCGTCTCCCTCTCCTGCCGCCATGCGCCGCCGAAGGCGGCCTCCACGTCCACGTCGAGGTCGTTCGCGCTCGGGCTGCTCCTCGCGTGTGCGTGCGCGTCCAAGGGGGAGTCGACGGCCTCGGAGACCGAGCCCCCACCCGCCGTCAGCGAAACCGCATGCCCGGAGTACGTCGCCGCCATCTGCACCGAAGCCGGCGAACCGAGCCGGGCGTGCCAGTCCACACGGCACGCCACGGAGTTTATGGCCCCGTCGGCCTGCGCGTTGGCACTCGAGCAGCTCGACTACGCGAAGCAAAAGATCGCGGCCCGCAGCGACCTGTGCCAAGACGTGGTGAACCGCCTGTGTGCCGACGTCGGCGAATCCACGCGTGCGTGTCAGCTGGTCCGGTCCGACCTCGCCGCCCTCGAAACGCACGAATGCCAAGCGCTTGATGACGCCTACGCCGAAGTTCTCGGCGAACTGCGCGAGCTCGAGGCGAGCCTGCGACCGCTCTCGCAAGCCGATCAACTCGCCCTGGTCGCCGGCGAACCGCCCGCTTTGGGACCCGCTGATGCCCCGATCACGGTGGTCTTGTTCTCGGATTTCGAGTGCCCCTATTGCGCCACGGCGGCGAAGCTCGTACCGGCGATCCATGGCAAACACGGCGACGAGGTACGCGTGGTGTTTCGCCAGTTTCCGCTGAGCTTTCACCCCCACGCCCGCCCGGCGGCCGAAGCCGCCTTGGCCGCCCACGCTCAAGGCCAGTTCTGGGCGTATCACGACCGCCTCTTCGAAGCGCAACACGCGTTCGACCGGGCCAGCCTCGAAACCCATGCCGCGGCATTGGGTCTCGACATGACCGCATTTCGCGAGGCCCTTGACGGCTCCGTGTACGCCCAAGCCGTGGACAGCGACGCGGCGCTGGGACGACGCTTGGGGGTGGACGGCACGCCTTCGATGTTCATCAATGGCATCCGCGTAGCCGATCCTACAGATCTGGCCAGCGTGGAGGCCACGATTGAACAGGCCCGACAGGCGCAGTGACGATGTCCGACGCGATCACCACGTCGCGTCGGACCGGCGACGGCTTGCGGCCACCGCCGAACCGCTGGCCTTGAGTCGCCGCATGGCCGAGGACCGCGTGACCTGACCGGTGTAGCATCGCGGCCGTGACCCCCGACGACATCCGCGAGCTCTTGCTGGCCCTTGACCAACGACGCTCGGACTGGGAGACCTTGCGGGCGAGCCGAGCGGCGCTCCCTTCTCTGGCGGGCATCGATCTCACCGGAGCCAACCTGTCGGGGGTCGACCTCGCGGACCTGGACCTCAGCGGCGCGCGGCTTGGCAAGGCCCGCATGCGGCGAGCTCGGCTGCGCAACACCAATCTCACCGGCGCGCAGCTGGGTGGAGCGGACCTCGTCGACGCCGACTTCGACCTCGCCCGCCTGCGCGACGCGGACCTATCGAACGCCCGATTGGCCAGTCAAAACCTCAGCGGCATGGACTTGCGCGGGGCCGACCTGCGACGGGCCGATCTCCGCTTCGCGTACCTCGGGTACGCTAACTTGGAAGGCGCGCAGTTCAACGATGCCGACCTCACCGGAGCGGATCTCACCGGAGCCAGCCTGACCGAAGCGCAACTGCTGACGGCGCGGACCGATGAGAATACCCGACGCCCGGTGCGATTCATCCCCGGATCGGACCCGAGCGAGGCGAACGGGGTCGCGCCCCAGCCAGGGGGCCATCCGGAACCGGCCCCGCCTCGCCCGACCCGTGGATCCCCGGCGCCCGACGGCGAGGCACGCGAGCGCAGTCCCCACCCGGCCACGGTCAACGACGAACCGTCCTCGGTTCCGGCCGCCGACCACCCCGGCGTCTCGGCCGGCCCCGACACGAGGGCCGCCGAACCCGGTGCGCCGGCCCAGGCCACGCTGCGCCCGGCGACGGCTGACCCCGAACCCGAGTCGACGGACGCCGACGACGTCGAACCATTTCGATCGTTTCTCAGTGACAACACGTCTGGGTTGTGCCCGGAGGCCCTCGCCGCGATCACCCGGGCCAACGACGGCGCTCACGTGCGTGGCTACGGCGACGACGTCTACACGCAACGCGCTGAGTTGGCCTTGCGCACCTTGTTCGGCGCCACGACGTCGGTGTTTTTCGTCGCGACCGGAACCGCCGCCAACACCTTGGCCATCGCCGCGTTGACGCAACGCTGGGAGACGATCGTGTCCCACCGGCACAGCCATCTTCACGAGCACGAGTCGACGGGACCCGAGCTCATCACCGGATGCCGCAACGTCGTCGTCGGTCACCGCGACGACAAGATCGAGCCGGCCGATCTCGATCGCTTCGCCGCGATGCGTCACGACGTCCATCAGCCCCAACCGGGCGTCCTGACGCTGTCGAACCCCACGGAGTTCGGCACGGTGTACCGTCCCGGAGAACTGCGGGCGCTGTGCAAGCGCGCGCACGAGCTGGGCTTTCGGGTTCACGTCGACGGGGCCCGCTTCGCCAACGCCGTGGCCGCGCTCGATTGTGACCCGAAAGAGATCACCACGGACGTCGGGGTAGATGCCCTCAGCTTCGGGGGAACAAAAAACGGTCTCGCCGGCGGCGAAGCGGTGGTGTTCTTCCCCCATGGCGACGGCCGCGACTGTGAACGCGCGGGCCAACGATTCCCATTTCTGCGCAAACAGGCGGGGCACCTGGTCAGCAAGCACCGTTTTCTCGCGGCACCGTTCGAGGCCGTGCTCGCAGACAACGTGTGGCTGCGCCACGCCGGGCATGCCAACGACATGGCGGCCCGCTTGGCCGACGGACTCGCTCGGCTCGGTCACCCGCCGGCATTCCCGTGCGAGACCAACAGCGTGTTCGTTCGGCTCGCGCCGGAGATCGCTCGGCGTCTCCGCGCGGCGGGGCATCGTTTCTACAATTTTGGTCCGGCTGGCGAATGGGTGCGCCTGATCTGTAGCTTCGATACCCGGCCCGAAGAAGTCGACGCCGCCCTCACGGTCGTGGCTCAAACGGGTTCAACGTAGATCCCGCGAGGTGCCGTCCGCCCTCGCCGTCGAACGGCGCCATGCCGGCCAGCGCCACGCGAGTCCGGATCCACGCGCCCCGATCGCAGCGCGCGACCGAACGAGAGGGCGAGCCGGCCCGCTGCGCCGGCCCAATGCGATCGGCCGGCCGGCTCTGACTCGCTCCGCCAAACGCGAGCGAGCACTGGGCGGCGAAACCGCTTGAACCGTCGCTTGCGGCCCTGCTACTGGTCCGTGCCGTGTTTGCGCTCTCGCCCGCGTACGCTCTCGCGTTGGGGATCGCCGTCACCCCGCGGTTGGCGATGCCGTCGCCCAGCGAGCCAGCCACCGCGAGTCGCCGTCCGTTCGCCACCGGGTTGCGTCCGCCTCGCTGGCAATCGAGCGACGGCCAACATGCGTTTTGGCTCAACGCTCGGGTGCACTTCGACAGCAAGACCGGCACCGATCCCGTGGCTCCCACCTTCTACGTACGACGGGCTCGCCTGACGGCCAGCGCGACTGCCTTTCACCGACGGCTCACCGCAAAGCTAGGGCTCGAGTTCGGGCGCACGAGCGCAGCCGACGTCCGCGACGCGTATGTCAATCTGCGGATCCACGACCTCATCCAGCTCCAAGCCGGCCAACAGCGGCTCCCATTTTCCACCGAGCGCCTGACCGGCTCCAACTGGCTCAATCACCCCGAGCGCCCGATCATCGTCGACCAGCTCGCGGGCCCGCGCGACATCGGGTGGATGGCCTGGGGCACCACGCCCGGTCACCGACTGGCCTACTACATCGGTGTCTTCAACGGCACCGGCGAGAACATCATCGACAACGCCGACGCCAAGCTCGACACCGTCGCCCGCGTGACCGCCCGCCCCGTGGCGCCGCTGTTCCTCGCCGCGAGCTACCGTCACTCGCCGGGTGTCGGCCAAGGTCAACCCTCGAGCGAGACCCTTGTCGACGACGACCGCCGCACCGTCGGGGGACACGGTCGCGTGTTTCTCGACCTGCTTGATGATGCCTCGATCGTGCGCCACGGCGCGCGCCATCGCATGGCCGGGGGTCCACGGCTTCGATGGCGACAGTTGGAGGTCAAATGCGAGTTCCAACTCGAGTATCTGACGAACGTTCAACAGCACCGCGCACGGGCGGCCCAACCCACCGCGGATCAACCGCCGGTCTCGGTGGGCGACCTCGTCACGTGGTCGGCGTTCGGTGATGCGTCATTCGTCGTCACCGGCGAGCCCAACACTGGGCGCGATATCCAGCCCCTGAGCCCGCTGTTCCGCCACGGCAAATTGGCCGGTTCGGGGGCCTGGCAGCTGAATCTTCGCTACGAGCGGTATCATACCGACGCCAAACTCCTCACGCGGGGCCTGGCGACCGGGGCTGACACGGTTCAAGCCGCGACGGGCACGGTGATTTGGACCGCCGTGCCCGGGTTTCGCGTGCTGCTCTCGTACCATCAGGCTCGGTTCTCGCAGCGAGCCTCCCTTCGCCCCCCGAATTCGACCAACTCGAATCCTGAGCATACGCTACTCGTCCGGTCCGACTTCCACTTCTAGCCGAGACGGCTTGTCAGGGGAGTAGGCGCCAAGCCCTTTCCCACCGCTCACTCGACGGTCGCGCTGCACCCGGCCGACGGCTGCATCGTCGCGACGATCCAAGCGCGAAAGACCTGACTTGACCCGCACCCGCGAGGCGCTCAGCCTCGGGGCATGGCGATTCCCCCGTCTCCCGGGCCACAAACCCTGGCGATCCACGCCGGGGCGCCCACGCCACGCATTCACGGCGCGGGCGTGCTCCCGATCTTCCAAGGCACGCTCTTCGAACTCGGCGCTGACGATCCGTCCGTTCGCTACCCTCGCCTGAGCAACACGCCCAATCACGACGCACTGCACGGTAAGCTCGCGGCTCTTGAAGGCGCCGAGGCGGCGCTTGTCACCGCGAGTGGAATGGCGGCGATCACCAGCACCCTGTTGGCTGTAGCCGGCGGTGGGCACGTCTTGGTCCAAGACACCCTGTACGGCGGGACGCACGGCTTTTTGATCCACACTGCGCGGACCCTGGGACTGCAGTTCGATTTCGTCGATGCCGGTCGTCCTGAGACTTGGGCCGCCAAGCTGCGGCCCGACACGAAGGCGTTCTATACCGAGGCCATGAGCAACCCGTGTCTGACCGTCGCCGATCACCGCGCCGTGGTGGCGTTTTGTCGCAAGCACCAGCTACTCGGGTTGATCGACAACACTTTCGCATCCCCCTGCAATTTCACCCCCCTCGCGCTGGGCTACGATGTATCGCTGCACAGTGCCACCAAATACCTCAATGGGCACTCCGACGTCGTCGCCGGGGCCGTCATCGGGACCCGCGATCTGGTGGCCCAGGTCCGTTCGCGCGTGGACCATCTGGGCGGTACCGTCGACGCGTTCACATGCTACCTCCTCGATCGCGGACTCAAAACGCTGCCGCTTCGCATCCGCGAGCAAAATGCGAACGCGCAACGGATCGCCGAATTTCTCGACGGTCATCCCGGCGTCCATCGAGTGCACTATCCGGGACTCAGCGGCCACCCACAGCACGCCCGAGCCTGCGAGCTCTTCGCGGGTCACGGCGGCGTGGTCACGGCCGACCTGCACGACGAAGCGAGAGCCGCCACGCGGCTTGTCCATCGCGTGGAGCTATTCACCCCAACCCCCAGCCTCGGCGGCGTGGAGTCATTGGTGACCATCCCGGCCCAAACGAGTCATGCGGAGCTAAGCCGAGCCGAGCGGCAGCAATTGGGCGTCGGTGAGGGTTTGGTTCGGCTGTCCATCGGCATCGAGAACGCGGACGATTTGATCGCCGATCTCGATCGAGCACTCAGGTAGGTTCGCGAGGGGGTTGCGAGCCGCGTTGTTACGGACTCATCCCGCCGCAACGCGCGAGGGCGTTCATTGCTCGAAGCACAGCACTCGAGCGGCATGCTCGCAGCCCGAGTCCGCCGGCTCGCCAAAGGGGTCCCACTCCAACCAGTCGACGTGATCGACCATGGCCCGCGGCGTATCGCCCACCGCCTGGGTCCAGCCCTGACAGGACGAGTCCGCCGTCCCAGCGTCGTGAGGCGACGCGGCGCCCAGCCAGGCCTGCTGGTGGAAGTGGCCGACAGTCGAGCCGTCCGCGACGTAGCTCACCGGAGCGACCAGCTCTTGTGCCATCGGTTCGCCCGGCGAGAAGATGGGCACCCCGTCCAGCCGCAACCAACGCGGGCCGGATAGGTCGAATCGATCGGTCGCGGCCTCCCCGACCGCGGCCATCAGCGCGAGAAACGATCCGGTGAACCCGGCGGCTAGCGCATCTTGTTGACACATCGCGTCGGCGGCCGCTCGACCGGCCGACGCGAGTTGAGTGGTGGACGACACGAAGACTCGCCGCCCGATCTCGGGCTCCCAATGAACGTCCACCAGGGCCTCGAGACCCAAGCAGTAGAGGTGCGCTTTGCCCCAGCAGCTGTAGCCGAGACCGGGATCCGTCCAGACGTGGCTCCCCCCACCAACGAGACCGACTGGGCCCCCCGGGCCCTCATCGCTCGTCCAGCCGCCGCAGGGCTCATCCCCCCAAGTCGGGTTGAAGCGGCCCTCCGCGGTCGTCCCCGTCCAGGCGATCGCCCGGTCCACGATCTGACGGCCATACTCGTCGAGATCGAGCGCGTATCGAACCGAGCCCGGGAGTCCGGATGCACCCACGACAACCGGCCTCCCGTCGGCTCGCACCCAGGCCGAGTCCTCCGCGAAGCGATCCCGGGCGTCAACGCTGCTCGACGACAGCCAGGCCCGGAACCCGCCGGCCAGCCCAGCCTGCTCCGCCGCCGCCTGGCACCGCGCATCCGCTCCGGCGACCCCATTCAGCTCCCCGGCGTCGTACACAGTCGAGGTTACGAACGCGAGCGCGGCCTCGACTGGTTCCGGGAACACGCCCGTACTCGTGCCGCTCTCGGTGCCGCTCTCCGAGTCGTACTCGCCGGTCACGGTGTCGTCGTGGTCTGTCTCGCCATCCGCGTCGTCGTCATCCGCGTCGTCGTCATCCGCATCGTCGTCATCCACATCATCGTCATCGGCGTCGTCGTCATCCGCGTCGTCGTCATCCGCGTCGTCGTCCCCCACATCGGCGTCATCATCGTCGTCACCGGTGTCGCCATTGTCTTCGCCGCTTTCCTCATCCTCGTCGCCGCTCGTCAGATCCTCGGTCGTGGACTCGGGTAACTTGGAACTGTCCTCGTGGTCGTCGCCCGTCCCCGCGGTGCCGTCGTCGACGGTTGCCGTGCCGTCGTGGGCGCCCGCCCCATGTGTCGCCATTCCCTGAAACGCCGGATCCAGTTCGACGCAGCCCGCCCAACCGACCAGAAGCAACAGCCCGAGCGGAACCAGCCGCCACTGCAACCGATGTGGGCCTTGCCGCAACCTGAACCGTTGACACCCCCGGGCAAGCATGAGTCTCCTCTCATCGTTTCATCGGCTGGGCCAGTCGATCCTGCAGCCCACCAGGACCGACCGTGAGCCTCCGGGCCGGAGGAAGCCGCGACCGCCCCGCCGCTGGGTCCCGAAACAGCCCCCTCCTCGACCTACGCTTCTCGCGCAGGATCACGGGACGCCGCGCCTTCGTGCCACGGGACCCGCCGCAGCCCCCGAGCTCGGCTCCCGACCGCGGGCGAGCCTCCCCCGTGCCGCCACGGGCCGATGATTCGGCCGTCGGTCGCGTCGAGATGGTGATCGTCGGTCTCCCTGCCCGACTCCCACACGCGTGCCCCAAAGCCCGCAAGCGACCGCAGCGACCTCGCGCCCCCGCACCCACGCGTCCGTCGCGGGCGACGAGGCGTAGGCGCGTCGTTGCCAGTGGCCGAGCCGGTGGCACCAGCGCGACATCACCCAGCCTGCGTCGGGCCTCCGGTTGACATGGCAGCGGCCAACCTCACGGTGGTGCTCGTGCGTACCCACCTCAATGTCGCCATCCTGAGCCTGCTTCTGCCCGTGAGTGCTGCCGGGTCGGCGACGTCTCGCCCCGGTCGGGCCAGCGCGCCGCCGGCGAGTGGGGAATCGGAATTGACCCCCCCCGCGCATGCGCGATCAACCTGGCGCCCCCCCTTCCCCGAGGTCGATCGGGCGTGAGCGAGCCTTCGCCCAAAGACGCGAAGCGCCCCGGGCGGGTGGCCCGGATCGCGGGCATCGACGTCTACATCCACTGGACGTTCGGACTGCTCGTCGCGTGGATCTTGTTTCGTCATCTGGACCGGGGCGACGACTTGGTCACTGCGATCGACGGCGTCGTGTTCGTCCTCGCGATCTTCGCCTGCGTCGTCCTCCACGAGCTGGGCCACGCACTGACCGCTCGGCGATTTGGCATTCGCACCCGCGACATCACCCTCTACCCCATCGGTGGCGTCGCTCGGCTGGAGCGAATGCCCGAGCGCTCCCTCGAGGAGTTTTTGGTGGCGATCGCGGGCCCAGCCGTCAACCTGGTTATCGCGGGCGGGCTCATCGGCGTGCTTGCGGCCGGGCAACGCGTCGCGGGACTGCTCGAGTTCGACCTGATCGGCGGAGACTTTCTCGTCAAGCTCGCGCAGGTCAACGTGGTGCTGGCCGTCTTCAACCTCGTACCGGCGTTCCCGATGGACGGCGGACGGGTTCTGCGGGCCCTGCTCGCGCTGCGGTTTGATCACGCGCGGGCCACGAAGATCGCGGCTACCGCAGGCCGCGTCATGGCCGTGGGCTTCGGAATCGTCGGCTACTTCTTCAATCCGATGCTCATCCTGATCGCGGTGTTTGTCTTCGTCGGGGCCCACCAAGAGGCCCAGGCAGCCCACGCTAAATCGCTACTGTTGGGCATCCCGGTTGCGCAGGCCATGATCACCGAGTTCCACGCGCTCGACGTCGACGACCCACTCGACGCCGCCGTGCAAGCGCTGCTGGCCAGCGATCAAAAGGACTTCCCCGTCATCGCCGGCGCCAACGTGGCCGGCATGCTCTCCCGCGACCATCTGCTGCGCGCGCTGGCGAGAGGGCCCGCTGGCGACGTCTCTGTCGGTTCGGCCATGAGCACGAAGTGCGAGCCCGTGCATCCCCACGAGATGCTCGACGACGTGTTCGCCCGCATGCAACAAGCCGAATGCCAGGCACTCCCGGTGCTGCAAGCGAATCGACTGGTCGGGCTCGTGACCCTCGAGAACATCGCCGAGTGGATGATGGTGGCGAATACCCGAACCCAGGCGGCTGCACCGTTGCGCTAGTCGCCGCGCGTGGGACCATGCGGGCCGCGGGCTCGCCTCGACGGGCTCGCGCCACTGCGCCATGCGAGCTCGCGGACGGTCGAGCCGCGGGCTATGTTGGCCGCATGCGGCTCCATGGTCGACGGGTCACGGTTCCACCGATTCACCGCCAGGGTCTCAACCCATGACGATGATGCGCGCTGTCGTGCAGACGGCCTACGGAGATCCGCAGCGGGTGCTCGAGCTGCGGGAGGTCGAACGCCCCACCGCGAGCCACGGGGAGGTGGTGGTACGCGTGCACGCCACGTCCGTGCACGCCGACGTGTGGCACGTCGTCACGGGCCTGCCGTACGTCCTGCGCTGGATGGGCGCCGGGGCAAAGCGGCCGACGCCAGCGATTCCCGGCATTGACTTCGCGGGCGAAGTCCACGCGACCGGCCCCGGCGTCCGCGAGATCGGCGTCGGCGATCGAGTGTTCGGCGAGAGCCACCGGGGTCTGCAGTGGAAGAACGGGGCGACGTTCGCCGAGTTCGCGACCGTGCCCGCGAGCATCCTCGCGAAGATCCCCGTCAACGTGGACTTCGCGACGGCGGCCGCCGTGCCCACCGCCGGCTACATTGCGCTGGCCAACCTGCGCGGCGAAGCGACCGTCCAACCCGGCCATCACGTCCTCATCAATGGAGCCGCCGGCGGGGTGGGAACGATCGCGCTCCAACTCGTCAAAGCCCAGGGAGCGGCTGTCACCGCCGTGGACCGGGCCGACAAGCTCCCGCCACTGCGCCAACTCGGGGCGGACCACCTGATCGACTATCAGCGTGAAGACGTGACGCGAAGTGCGTCGCGGTTCGATCTGATCTTCGACGTGGCATCGACGTTGCGGCTGGCTGACTGCCGCCGGATTCTCAGTGAGCGCGGTCGATTCGTGGTCATCGGCCACGATCACTACGGCAGCCAAGGGCGCCGACTGCTCGGCAGCATCCCAAGCATGATGGGCCTGATGCTGCGCTCGCTGTTCGACCGCCATCTCCCCAAGCCGATACTCGACATGCCCCCCAAAGCGGAGGTCATGCGGGAACTTGCAGCCAGGCTGGCCGACGGCAGCCTCACGCCCCTGGTCCACGCCAAGTATCCGCTGTCGCGGGTCCACGAGGCCATGCGAGCGCTGCAAAGCGGCGATGGGGTCGGCAAGATTTTGCTCGTACCGTAGTCGCCGCCCCCTCGGCCCGCCGAGCGGACCCCCGCCGCTCAGATCGGCGGAGGCTCGCCCGATCGGCCGAGCCGAAGGCCCTCCGCGCCCAAGGCCCTCCGCGCCGAAGGCCCTCCGCGCCCAAGGCCCACCGCGCTCAATGCCCTCCGCGCCCAAGGCCCACCGCGCCCAATGCCCTCCGCGCCCAAAGCCCACCGCGCCCAATGCCCACC
>QKPP01000018.1 GCA_006508105.1 Myxococcales bacterium FL481
TTGTCGCGGGGCAGTTGTCGACATCGCCGCAGACGCCATCAGAGTCGGCGTCGTCATTGGCATCGTTTGGACAACTGTCACAGGCATCTCCCGCTCCGTCGGAATCGGAGTCGGTTTGAGACGCGTTGCTGGCCGCCGAGCAGTTATCGCAGGCGTCGCCGATACCGTCGGAATCGCCGTCGGTCTGGGATGCGTTGCTGACACTATCGCAATTGTCGCAGTGGTCTCCGACGCCGTCGGCGTCCGAATCGGTCTGAGACGCGTTGCTCGCGTCCCCCAGAACGTACTCGATCACGACGCGACCGGCGGATCCCGGCGTGCCATCGCCGCTGACGCTGCCGGCTGCACCCCCTTGACCCGCACTGCCACCGTAGTTTGGATCGCTCGCGCCCGCTGCCGTCGTGCCGCTGCCCTGGCTCGAGCTTGTGGCGGTCGCGGATCCATCGATGTAGTTCGATCCGCCGCCGCCGCCACCACCGCCGGCGTCGCTGGCGGTAGACGAGCCGCCACCGCCGCCGCCGTAGCGACCACCACCACCACCGCCGCCGCCACCGATGCCGTTCCCGTCCTGCTGGCCCCCGGCGCCTCCGGTCGCTGTCCCTCCTGCACCCCCACCGCCGCTGCCGCCGGAGGGTCCCGATCCGCCGGCGCCACCACTCGAACCAGAGCCGTTGGCTCCACTCGAAGCGCCCGATCCTCCCGCACCGGCGCTCCCGGTGCCACCGCCGGTCCCACCGGTCGAAGCGCTCGAGCTTCCGCCAGTCGCTCCGACGGAACCGCCGCCAGGCCCTCCGGCCCCGCCGGCTGTTGCCAGCGTGTTGTCGCCGGCACCACCTCCACCACCACCCCCGCTGCGTTGCAGCGGCGTCGCGCCATCGTACAGCGTGGACTCAGCCCCGCCGCCGCCGCCATCACCCGAGTAGCTGGCCGCTTGAGATCCACCCGTGCCAGCGCCGGCGACAAACACGTCGAGCGTGTCAAGAGGAGTCACCGTATGGGTGGCTCGCGTGTACCCAGCCCCGCCTCCGGCACCGCCCTGACCGGTTGACCCGCCGCCGCCGCCACCGCCACCACCACCCCACATCGTGACCGTGATCGACGTGACTCCGGCCGGCACGGCAAAGGTGTCGGCCCCCGGGGTGGTGAACACGCTCGAGCTTACGCTCGGCGCACAGTTGTCGCAGGCGTCGCCGACCCCGTCGCCGTCCAAGTCCTCTTGCGAGCTGTTGCTCGTTGAAGAGCAGTTGTCGCAGGCGTCGCCGACCCCGTCGGAGTCGGTGTCCGTTTGAGAAGCGTTGCTTGTCGACGAGCAGTTGTCGCAGGCGTCACCGAGCCCGTCGGAGTCGGTGTCCGTTTGAGAAGCGTTGCTCGTCGACGAGCAGTTGTCGCAGGCGTCACCGAGCCCGTCAGAGTCCGTGTCCGTTTGGGAGGCGTTGCTCGTTGACGAACAGTTGTCGCATGCATCGCCAACGCCATCGGAGTCTCCGTCAGTCTGCGATGCGTTGGCGTTGTTCGGACAGTTGTCGCTTTCGTCGCAGATACCGTCCGAGTCGGCGTCCAAACAAACATCCTCGCCGGCGACATCGACGGTGCTGATATACCAACCGGCGTCTCCGGTGAGGTGATCGCTGCCCATGACGAAGCGAATCCAGACGCTGGAGTCGCCACCGTAAGCGCTCAGGTCGATTTCGGTCGTGACCCATGTGTTGTTGTTGGCTAGGCCGCTAAAGCCGTAATTGCCACTCAGTGGCGCGTACGTGGCATAGCTTGTCTCGGATGTGTAGTAGCCTGTGCCACCGGACGGCGTCAGCGTGGTCCAGTTGCTGTTGTCGGCGCTCGCCTGAATCAGGCCACCGTCGTAGAAGAGACCCCCCTCGAAATCGAACCAATGGTAGATACTGGCGGATACCGTCTTGCCCGAACAATTGCTTAGATCGAGCTGGGGAGAGCGCGCGTAGCTACTCTCACTGATCCCGTACTCACCGCTGAGGCTCGTCGCCATCACGTCGTTGGTCGATGGGCCATTGGTCGCGTTGCCACGCTCCCACGAGTTCTCGCTTCCGGCGACGATGCCTACAGTCCAGCCCTCGTCCGAGGCGAAATCGTACGCGTAGCTCGCACAGGGCGCGGGTCAGCTGGGGCTTGGTGCCTTCGCTCGTCTTCGGGGTGGCTTGCGCGGAAGCCGTGGCTTCGTCCGCTTCTTGCGTCGATTCCACGCCGGCATCGGTGATCGCCGGCCCGAGACCTGTCTCCGGCTCGGTTGGCGCCTGGGTGGAGCAGGCCATCACCGTCGCGCAGGCGAACGCGATCAGAACCGAAAGCAGCGCGCGGGCCGAACCCGGGATGGACTGGATCGCCGATCGACTCCGGCGCGCTAGGTCAGCTCGGAGCCGGCGGCGCCTGCGCCCGGCGCGTGCGACCAGGAAGGGGCGATCCACGTGTATCTGTCATCGGCATGGCACGCACGTTGTTGAGTTGTGGGCCGGAATCGGTACATTCGCCGCGCCTCGGGATAGCCCGCTGAGACTATGTCCTCATCCCAACCGTGTGAGCACGCGATCCGAAGGCCAACCAAACGGCGCAGTCGTCCACCGCATATGCGCCTTTGCGTCGGCCACCTCGGCCGCTTCCAAGGGCACGCGCTCCTATCCAGCTACGATGGGCCCGCGTGTGGTCCAACGGTGCGACACGTCGCTAGAGGTAGAAGCAGGTGTGGCTGGGTGCGACGGCGCTCCGAGGAGATGCCCGCTCAACGATCCGGCTCCGACGATCGATGACAGCCCAATCGCCGGATTTCCAGGGCCACCAGGTCTGAGTACGAGCCCCGCGGGTGTTGCCGCCGGTGTTCTCGCCAATGGTCACATGCCGCGCCCACGCCGTGAACCGTCTTGAGCAGTTTTCCGAGCTCGAATGAGAGCACTTGATGCTCGCGAGCCCCCACCTGTGGAAGCCCCAGGCGCAGGCGTTCCACCGCTTCGCCCAGGCGCCCGTGCTGTCGTAGATCCTCGATCTCGCGAACCAGCGCGTCAGCTCGCTGACGTGCAAGCTCCTCCCCTTGAGACCTGCTGGTCGCCACCGAGCCCGAGGCTCGGGCGCGCGCCGCTTCGCGACGAGCTGGCTTGTCGACCGACCGCGCCTGTGCCCGCCGTCGTCCCGATTCTCCTCCGGTCGATTTGGACTCGCTGGGAACCTGGCGGTCGGCCGGCGGCGCCTCGGCTCCCTCGCGCCCAGATTCGCCGCGACCCGACGCGTTGGCCCCCTCGAACGGATGCGAGGGAGCCAGGTCAGGCGCAGCGGGGTCCGGGGCGAATCGCCAGTCCGCACCCACTTGTCCCCAGGTCACATGCTGACCCGCCACCAGCTCCGCGGTCGCACCGGAGCGCAGTGTGACGCGCACATTCCCGCGATCGAGCCGGAGCCCCCCGGCAGCACCGGACTCGTAGACCACGAACGTCGTCCCCGTGACCTCGACGTGGGCGCCACGCGTGGCGACCACGAACGGCCGCGCTCGTGGCCAGTTGGGGTCTACAGAAACGGCCAGACGGCCACTATGCAGATGCAGGCGCTGTGGATCGCCTTGAACCCGACTCACGTCTTCGGCCCGGATCTCGACACCATGACCGCGCAGCTCACAGCGTGACGCGAGCACCCGCTCGCGCAGCGGGTCGCCGCTGAGAGCTTCGTCTTCACAGCCTACCCGCGGCCGGGTCGAGTCTCGGGCCGCACCCCGCTCGGCCACGGCCATCGCGGTTGCCGGGTCAGCCGGATGTGATCGCGGCGGGCCGGGAATGGTGAATTGGTGACGCACGATCAGCAATACAGTCGCCGCTCCGGCCACAAACGCGACCATCAGCGACCAGGGCCGGGCCTGCCCTCGAGAACGGCCCGCGGCTCGTTCCTGCAGCCGCCGTCGCATGCGTTGCGCGCGGGCGAACGGCACCTCGGAGTTGGCGAGCTGCCTCGCCTCGTGCCTCCAGTCTCCGGAACGCTTATTCATCGCGGTCTTCCCCCGGATCGATGGCCTGCCGGATCCGCAACTCCGCACGGCGAAGCAGCTTGGAGACGTACCCGTCCGAGTGGCCCAAGATCCGCGCGATCGAGGTTTGCGACTCGCCCTCGAGGTGCCGCAACGAGAACACCGCGCGTTGTTTCGGCGGCAACTCATCGAGCGCCTCCCAAACCCGCCGCAACTGCTCGCTGACGTCAAGGTCTGCTTCGGGCTCGAACACCGGTGGCATGGGTCGCAGCAACCAGCGCGTATAGGGCGACTCTCGGATTCTCCGGCGCCGATTGGCGGAGATACATCGGTTGACGGTCACGCGGCGCAACCACGGGCCAAGATCCCCCCGCTCGGGGAGCGAGGGAAGTTTGTCGAGCAGCGTGAAAAACACATCTTGCGTCACATCCTCTGCCCAAGCGTGGTTGCCCCCGCCGAAATGCAGCGCTGTCGCGTACACGCGTTCGTGGTGCTTGAGATAGAGCGCGTCCACCCGTTCAGCGATGCTCGCCCCGCTGCCGGCCACGGTGGGCGCCAAACGACGCGTTCGCACCGTCACCGCGCTCTCCCCAGCCAGGCTGCGCCCATCGTCAGGAGCGTCATCCAACGGCCACGGCTGCCGGCCGTGTAGAGGTTGACGTCATGCAACCACGCGTGACCCGAGAGACGTTGGCTCAGCCCCACCGAGAGACCGACGCGTGAACGAATGGTCCACCACCCCGAAACACCCAGCGCCCCTACCCAGGTCGCGCGACCCCAGGCGCCCGCCGCAGTCCCTCGACGATACCGGTGCAGTCGACCTCCCGCCGCCGCGTCGACACGCCCCCCCGATCGAGCATCACCCCAAAAGACGAATCCGAGGCTTGCAAGGATGTCGCCGTCGAACGCCACAACCCGCTGTTTGAGTCGCGAGACGAACAAAGTGGCCCCCGCCGCCAAAATCACTGGTGTCGACAACCGCAACCCCGCTCGGATGTCCGCGGCCGGGTCGATGCCACCTCGACGCAGCGCCACGCCCCCCGCCACCGTGGCATCGAACGTGGGGCTACGAGACGCGCGACGACGTTGGGGTGCGACAACCGGCGGCGTGGGACGGGGTGGCGGGCCGGCGACCACGTCCACCGTTTCGTCCTCATCACGCGTCGCCGGCCCCGCCTCGTCCACCCGAACCACCGGTCGCACGACCACGGGCGGCGTGGGTTCACCACCGAGGGCCAGCGTGGCTCCGACTGCCCGCTCGAGCTGGTGATCGCCGATACGAGAGGGAGGGATCCGGACAACGGGTTCACACGTCGTGCCGACCCCGAGCACAAGGTCGCGGTCTTCGACCCCCAAGCAAACCTGCGGCTCCGCGTCGGCTGCGAGCGACCGACCCGACGCAACCAACGCGGAGACCCAGTCCCGCGTCAACGCCGAGGGCACCCCACGCCGGTCGTCTACGTGCACCCCGATCGCGTCGCGAGCACATGCCCGGGCCGCATCCGTTGCCCCAGCCGCGCCCAACGACTCCACCCCCGACGCGGCCCGATGGATCGCTTCGAGTGCCGACAAATTGCCAACCCCCTCCACGTACAGCGAACGGGGCGCGTGGGTCCAGCCCCCGTTCGCGGGGCCCACGTCCACCCGGATCCCTTCCGTCCCGACATCGACGTCCACCCGCACGTCACCGCGACGCGTGGTGATACAGTGCCCGCGCTCGAGCAGGCGCAATGCCAGCGCCCCACGGAGGAAATGCTGCGCCGATGCCGGCCCTTCGCCTCCTACGCCAAGCTGGACGGAAAGCACAGTCGCCTCCGGTGCCAACGGGCGGCTGTATCCCGGCTTGGACTTCGGCACTTCCGACGGGGAAAATGAGACCAAGGCAGCGGCAAGCATGAGAACCGGCGAGGGCAAGGTGTTCGTGTCTCCGGCTACTACGCGCGACGGCGGCCGATGTTGCCTCAGCCGGGATGGCAGGCAACACGGACCCCGCCCCCGCGTACTTGCGGAAACCATGCGACACCTGTCCCCGTATCTGGTCGCGTCCTTGTCGCTCGCATGCGGCGCAGATCCCGTGATCTATGAACACCGCGACCCCGATGCTGGCAACGTGGCCGCGGGCCTCGACCCCGACGACAGCAGTTTCGAGTGCGCTGCGGCGCCGCCCGGCCACTCGCTCATGCCGGACCTTGCGGTGGGGTGGGCCGTGTCGGAGCCCAATGAGACACGCCTCCAGCTAGGAACGCATATGTTCTCTTGCGCCGGCACCCTCGGCTCGAAGATTGCTCACGCAACCGCGTGCCCGGACTTGTGGGCCTTCGAGCTCGCCGTACCCGACGCGGTGTTTGCCTTGGGCACCCACGTGATCGGACCCGAGTACGGCGGCACCCTGATCGAGTTCACGCGGTCCCCCAACGGCGAGGGATGTGCTCGCACGACAGTGCACAGCACGCAGCACGCCTTCGGCGGCATCTTGGTCCTGCGTGCGATCGAGGAACAGTGCGTCGTGGGGGAGTTCGTGGACCTCACCTTCCCGACCAACATCCCCGACCTTTCCGGCACATTCGTGGCCCAGCGGTGCTGAAATGCAACCGTTCCAACGGGAAAGCCTAGCCGGGCCCGCGCGTAGGAGTGCCATGAACAATCAGCGTAGTTCTCTGTTCCTCGCCGCCCTGCTCTCATCTGGGGCCGGCGGTTGCGATCGCACGATCGGAGTCGTCGACGTTGTCCATGAGACCTCCGGTGAGGACGGGCCGGTTCTCGCCGGAAAGGGGTGTTCGAGTCTCTCCCGCGACGACCGCGACGTGATCGGCGGCGCGCTGGGTGGGGGGGATGACTTCGCGTTCTCTTCGGAGAACCGGGACGGTACCGTCTACTATCGCTACTACATCGCACCCGAAGATAGTGTTGGTGAGGAGGTATGGCCCGAAACCGGCGAACTCGCGGCCGAGATCGTCGCAGACTACGCGTTTTTCGCCGATGGAGGCACCAAGACGGCCTCCTTTCAAACGCACGATGGGCGAGCCTTTGAAGTCACGCTGTGGGGCGTGGAGGACTGCGACGGGGAGATTCCAGATACGCCTCCGCATGCTCCCTAACGGCGACCGCTGCATCCGGACCGTGAACGGGGTCGGTTGGTCGCGCGCTCCGTGTGACTGCCCGTTCAGCTCGCGCGGCCGCCTACTTGCCTCGCACAACGACATCGCCGGAGGCCGAACGCAACACCAGCCGGCGCTCTGCATTCGGGTCGTGCTCGATGCCCGTGATCTCGATGTCCCCGGCTCCGGTTCGCGCATCCACGAAGTACCGACCGGACGGTGCGGTCAGTGATACGGTACCCGCCCCGCTCCCGAGATCGGCGTCGATCGGCGACTCTTCGAACTCCGCGGTGACGCGGCCGGAGCTTGATTCGGCTGTGAGCGACTGCGCGTACAGTCGGACGGCGTCGATCGTCCCGGCACCGGTATCGAGCGTGAGGTTCGCCCCCCGGTAGTCCGCCACCTGGATCCCCCCGGAGCCCGTGGACGCGGTCAGGTCGCCCGTGAATCCGAGCACATCGATGTCCCCGGCTCCGGTGTCGACAATCACCTCAGTCCCCTCGGGCACGGTGATATCGATGTCGATCGAGCACGGACAGCAGGACGACTCGTCTTGCTCCAGCCGCAACCGGGTGTCGAGCACGTCCACATCCAGCTCCTCCCCGCCGTTGATGCGAGCTTCGTACAGGACATGATCGACTGCAGCACCTCGAATCGCCACATGGCCACTGCGGATGTCCACGACCACCGATTCGATCGGCTGCTCGATCCTCGCGCCCTGACGGCGCGACCCTTCACACGAGTGGCCACATCCACTGAGCCCCACCACGAGCAAGGCAGCGCAGGCGACCAAGGCCAGCTGCGCCACCGCGCCTCGTTGGAGCGCCAAACGGCCGGCGCGAATCCCCGGGGAGCGGCCGCTCTGGAAGCGTCGTTTCGCGTGCGAGATGGACCCGATCAAGTCGGTGGCGGTCGCGGACATGGCCGTTGAACACCGCCGCGCGGCTGAGGTGGTACCCACCCGGCAACGAGCCGTTCCTCGACGCCGCGGAGGGAGCGACACCGCCGCGGTTCGCGCCAGAGTCCTGATCGGGTGCGCCTCGCAGATCTCACGTCGCCAGCGCGACTACAAGGCAAGCTCCCAGCTTTCTCGGATCACGTTCGGCCGTCCCCAGTGCGGCCCCGGACCCTCGGCCCCGGTTTGGCGAAAGCCGAGCTTGCGGTACAAGGCGCGGGCTTGTTTGACGATGCTGGCGGTCTTCAGTGTGAGTCGCAGGTAGCCGCGTTGACGCGCCTCGGCGATCACCGTCTCGACAAGCCGCTGTCCGGACCCTGTGCCGCGAGCAGTAGGTTCGACATAGAGCCACCGCAGCTGCCCGCAGTCGGGCGACGCCTCCACGAGTGCGACGGCGCCAGCGGGAACGCCGTCGTGTTCGAGGACCCAAAGACGACCGCGTACCGCTTCCGGATCGCGCGCAAACGGGACCATCGTCTCCAGCACAAACGCTTCGAAGCTGAGATCAAGGCCGTACTCCTCCGCGTAGAGCCGCCCGTGGCGATACAGCACGAGGCCCAAGTCTCCCGCTCGTCGCTCTCGTACCCGAACGCACGGCCTATCTCGCGGCTCGAGGCGTGATCCGAGCCGAGTCACGGCCGAGATGAACTGTTCGCGTTCCAGCGCGTTCAGATCCGCGAGCGTGTCGGCGACATGTCGGTTCGCTACCTCATGCAGCCCTCGAACCGCGGTTCGTCCCGCGTGCGTAAGGCGTAGTCGTTGCCGCCGTCGATCCTCCGGGTCCTCGCGCTTGTCCAGCAACGAGCGCGAAACCAAACCGTTGAGCGTGCGGCTGGCATGTCCGCGGTCGATGCCGAAACGATGACAGAGATCGATCAGCGTTTGGTCCGGGCGCTCCTCGAGCTCCACCAGCAAGCGTGCCTCGAGTAGCGCATAGTCGGAGCGCAGTACACGACGGTCGAGAAGCCCGAGGTGTTGCGTGTAGATCCGGTTGAATCGCCGTACGCCCGCGATCTGGGCGTCGAGACAACCGCGTTGAGGTTCGCCGGGTCCGGTCATGGTTGCACCAAGTCGTACGGTAGCGGACAAGCGTTTAGTTGCCAAGAGCAACTACATGCGAGCCGGCCAGGGACCGAGCGCCCGAGGGGGGCCGCCGGGTGGGATCCGGCCCCCCTCCCAGCCTACCCCAAACGCACGAACCGAAGACCCCCAAGCCGGCCAGACACCCGCGCCCCCAACAAGACAAGAAGAAACAGCGACCACGGCCGCCCACCGCCACCCATCGTACTACAGCTCAAAACCGCATCCTCGCCGTCCTCGCCGTCCTCGCCGTCGCAGATATAGCGGATCGATTCAACCTCATCGTCATCGAGCACATCGTTCCCGTTGTCGTCGAGGCCAGTTTCCATTTTTGTCCCACCAGCGACACAGTTTTCGCCGGCCGGTTCTTCCGTCAACCGCACGAGGGCGCTTTTGCCATCCTCGGCACCTCCGTCGCAAATGTATTCGACCTCGTCGACCTCCCACGGCGAAACCTCGCCGTCGAGCGAGTGGTCCGTCGCCGTCGTCACCTTGATTCCTCCATCGGGGCAGTTTTTCCCCGGTGGCTCAGGTTCCCGAAGCTCGATCATCTGTGGTGTGCAATCGAGTTCGTCCTCTCCCTCCACGCAATTTGGATGGCCGTCGCACCGAAACAACTCGAGAACACCTGTTCCATCACCACAGATGAAGAAGGAGTCACTATAATCACAGTGCAAACCTTCGTCCTCCCCTTGTGGACAATTGGGCCACCCGTCACACCAAAGCAGAGCAGAAAGCGGCGTGCCGTCGTTGCACACCGGCAACTCCCACGGGCAGGCCGATTCGTCCTCTCCACCGGCGCACTGTGGACTGTAGTCGCATTCAAAGCCCGGTGCGACAGTCTGGCCGTCGTCACAAACATAGGGATCGAGTCCGCATCCCGCCTCATCCGCACCGTTCACGCAATCGGACGAGTAATCGCATCGACGGCCCCACCCAACCGTCTGCCCATCGCCGCATGAAAACAGGGTGCAGTCGAGCTCGTCTTCGCCCTGCGGACAGTCCGGCGTACCGTTGCAGACCGCTTCGCTGACCACCGCGGATCCGTCCGGACATGTCATCGAATTTACACAATCTCGCTCATCTTCCGCCGCGACACACTCAACAATGCCGTTACACACCCGAGCGGCGGGGATCTCAGTACCGTCATCACACAGAAACGGCGCATCACAATCTGCTTCGTCCTCGCCCCCGTCGCAGTCCGGCCAGGCGTCGCAACGCCGTTCTGTCGCCACAAAGCGACCATCCGAACACTCAAAATAGTCTTCAGGAGCGGGATGGTAAACCGGACATTGGCTCGGATCTTCGATGCACCGAGACAGCCAGCCATCGGGGCCGCTGTACTGACTCACGCGTGTGAAGAAGCTGTAGCGATTTTCTAGCGCACAACCGAACGTCCAGCTCGTAATCCCGGCCAAACGAGTATCTCCATTTTCATCGGTGACGAGCAACGGGCTACCGCTATCTCCGCTGCAGGCCCCTCGGCCGCCTTGCGGCCATCCCGCGCAAAGCATATTTTCAGTATACAATTCTCCCGATGGGGCATAGCGCTGGGTGGCCGCACGACACGTGTCATCGGATACCACCGGGAGCTCGACTTTCTGGAGAACCGACGGGAGCGAAAACCTGTTCGGATGATTGAGCCCAAACCCAATCAACCGGGCAGATTGGCCGGGTGCGAGTAGCGCTTCGGCATTGCTGGGAAGCACCAAGCTGCGAAGCGGAGCGACGGTTGCAGGCTCGCTAAGTCGAATCAGGGCGATGTCGTGGTTCGAGACAGTCTCGTCGTAATCCGGATGAATGTAGATCTCGGCCGCCGGCGTGCGTGCGACAACATCGTCGTGCCGCAAGGGCACGACCGCGACTTCGAGATTCTCAAAGAACAAACCCAACGACGTCGGCAGCACGCAGTGGGCAGCGGTCAGCACCCATTTTTCACCGATTAGGGTACCGCCGCAGAAAAACGCCCAGTTCGGGTCAATCTCGTCGCCGTTCATCAACGTCACCATCCATGGGAACTCGCCTTCTTCGGCATCCTCCCCACCGATGACCCGTTCTACCGGGTGAAGTGGGCTCATCGACGACTGAAGTGAGGGCTCGCCCCGTCCATCACGATCGCGATGCACCCTCGCCGAGATACCAAGCCGGGAATCGGACGCCGAGGCTTCGCCGCGGGAGCCGAACACGGTCCCTTCAAAGGCGAGCAGAAAGAAGCACGATAGTAGTGTTGTCCGAACGCGCATACTCGCCAATGTGCGCCACGCTTGATTTTGTTGGCTCGCGTCTGCGGGGTTCACAGACAATGCTGGGAAACGACGTTCAACTGTTCTTCACGCACTCTTCATTTCATCGTCCCCTTGGCCTGCCCAGCCGCTTGCCAAGCGGTTCGCGTTCGTCATCGTTCGTGGCGGCAAGCCGGCCGGGTAGCGCGATTTCGAACAGTCTCACCGGTTGCACTCACTCGAGGAGGATGAAGCGGCACAGACGGCGCGTACAAGGCGCGGGCGATCCCGCTCAGAGCGGGCGTATCGACCGGTCCCGCGAGAACACCCGACTCCGCCGTCGCGTCCACGAGACTCTCGCGGGCATTGGTGGGACTTTGGGGACCTGGGCGGCGACATGGGAATCGCCGCGCGGTCGAAACATCGAGAGCTTACACGGCTCGACATCCCACGGTCCCCGCAAACCAAGTCCCCAAACCCACAAGCACTACGGCGATGCCTCCCAGCCGTCCCCCGCCAAAGCCAACGTGAGCCGCGAATAGCCCAACTCAAACCCAAGGCGCCGAGCATTCCACTCCGTCCCCACCAACGGCGAAGACACCACGGCCGCCAAACGGCAGCCCAGCTGCTTCGCGATCGCAAGTCGATGCAGCAACAGCCGCGTTTGGATCCCACGCCGCTGAAACTCCCGCCGCACACTCGTGCCGAAAAACAAGGCCACGTCTCCCGCGCGGTTGAACATGCCACCGCCCGCCGCCTCCCCCTGCACGCGTGCGAGATAGCAGTAGCACTGCGGCAGACTCAGCGTACGCCGAGCCATCGCCTCAAAGCGCTCACTCACCGGCTCATCCGGCCCCCGAAACCCGCTGGTCGACGCATCGATGTACGTATCCACCTCCGGGCTCGCCGCGTGCACGCGCACGATCTCCAGTCCCGCCGGATCCGGCCGTCCCGGTGGCTGGGGCGCCCGGTCCAAGTCAAACACCAGCAGGTTTTCCAGCTCGCGTGGCGTAAAACCTCGCGCGGCCATCCCCGTCATCCAGCTCGTATCGGCGTAGGGCGACAAGACGGCCCGCGGCTCCACGCCGCGTTCTCCATAAAACTGGATCAACTCATCGAGGTCCCGGTCGCTGGCTGGCCCCGCGAAGCCCAGTCCCACCGCTTGGTTGTGCCAAGAACCGACGCCACCAAAGCACAAGCGGGCGCCCGCAAGTGAGGGCGATTCGCTCGCGTGCTGCGTGAGCTCGGCGGCGAAAGCCCACTCGAGGGTCCGGGAACGGTCGAGCGCTTGCATCGGTCCACGACTAGCGCCCGCCCGTCGTCTCGGCAAGCGTGAGCGACAGTTCCAGATCGGCGCCTGGTTCCGGGTCACCTCGCTCAAGGGTGTGCGGCCCTAGTCGGAGGTCTAGCGGTCGGGTGCAGCCACGAGCGCGCCGTGGTTGGGCCTGGCAGCCCAGTTTGACCTCACGGTCGCCGGCGGCTCGGATCGTACGGGTTGGCGTTGCCCGGGGTCGGTCGGCCGGGGATTGCAGTCCCGGTGGAGTCCACCGAGCCCCTACTCGGCGGGTTGAACGCCCTCACCATGGCGAGTCGCCCGCGCAGACCGGCGCGGCGCGGCGATCCTGACCGCGATGTCGTCCCCGCCGATCCCGTCGATCAGCCACCCGCGGTCGTCGAACTCGCTGTCTCGCCGTCGATCGGGCCCGAACGAGTAGATGAGAATCTCGGCTTGGGCCCTGCGGTAGATGACCCAGTAGGGATTGCTCCACGGATCGATGAAGTAGCCTCTTCGATCTCTGCGCCCGCCCTTCTCAAGTTCCGCGGGGGTTCGCTGCCCACGTAGAAAGCTGCTGCCCGCGCCAAACCGAAAGTAGCCGGCCTGCGTGGCCGTGAACAACCGCTTGTGGACGCTGCGTTTCGACCGCCACTTGTCGTGGCGTGCGACCCCCTCGATCTCGAGGTCGCGGCGCAGTTGCTCGAGCTCGCTTCGAGCCAGCGCGACGGCAGCTTCATCGGCTCCGTACACGAGCCGTTCCACCACAGGCTGAACCATCGGGCCGAGCGCCACGGGCAGCGCGACAAGTCGGGCCGTCTGCCAAGTTGGATGGCGTGTCCGTGCGGCCCTCGACCGAGGAGACCGGCGCTCAGCCGCATCGGCCACGAACAGCAGGCCGAGCAGCAGCTCCGCCGACTCGCCCGCGAGATCCACCGGGTAGGCGAGTTCGACCCAAGCGACAGCCGCGAATCCGGGAACGAGATAGCGGGTCGGAGCGAAGTAACGAGCCGCCGTCCCCACGTGCTCCGGCCACCAGCGGCTCCAATTGAGGCGTGCCGCCAGTGGCAAAGCGATCCCGTATCCGCACGCGATTGCTGCGATCACGAACCGCGTATCGAGCGGGAAGCCAAGGAACGATTTGTGCTTGAGGAAGTTGTGGAGGTTGAGCTCTTGTTGGTAGTTTCGGTGCAAGAAGACGTCAGGCGGGACGAAAGCGAACAGACGCTGTCCCCACGAGATCTCTTCGCCCGCAACAAACACGCAAAACGCCGAGATGGCGCTAACGGCTAGGCGCGCCAGTGGTGGGACCTGCCCCTCGGATCGGCGAACCCAGACGGCGCCACCGATCGCGGCGACGAGAAACGCGAGACAAGTGGACCACTCGGCCCAGCCGTCTTCCTGCATCCATGCGCGGAACAGCGGCGGATTTTGGGCGGCGGTCGAGACCAGCGTGAGCGCGACCGCGTCCAAGACGACGAGACCGGCGAGCGTCCGGCGTGACGAGCGGAGTGCGGCTCCGTGCGCGACGCCACTCCCCACGACCGTTACGATGGCCAGGAGGTTCACCACAAGGGCCTGCACAACGCCAGTTTACGGGCACTCGGTTCGAGCAAGCTATCGGCCGACAAAGGATCTATGCCGTCCGCGCTATTTGCGCACCGCGAACTGCGTCGTCGTTTGTAATGTTCTCGGCGGCGAGGACACCCACACCTGGCCGCAACTCACGTGTTGAAAGCAGCGACGACGTCACCCCGCACGGGGCTATCTCGTCGGGTTGGTGCCACCGCACTCGACCGTCGGGTGCCAGGGACACGCTGCACCCGGCCATCACGCCGAAGGACAGTAGAATCGATGACCTCCCGCACACTCGACTGGTTTCTCTCCTCCGCTTTGAGCGCTGGCGTGAGCATCGGCCTGGGCGTTTCCCTGGCTGGCTGCGACCCGGACGAGGACTACGACACGCGCTCCCACTACGACGACCCCAATTGTGTCTGCGACGACGACGATTGGCATCATCATGAGCATCATCATCATGACCATGATCACGACTCGGACTCCGACTCGGATTCCGATCATCACCATCATGAGCATCATCATCATGGCGATGGCGAACACCATCACCACCACCATGACCATGATCACGACTCGGACTCCGACTCGGACTCCGACTCGGATCACCATCACCACCACCACTGCGAGTGTCCCGGGGATATGGACGGTGACGTCGACGAGGCCTCTTTCGAGGACTAGCGAGTAGAGCCACGAGCCGGGCTACATCTCGCCCGGCGTCGTCGCTTCGACCCTAAGTGCCCCCTCCACCCGCACGTACAACACGCACGTGAGCCCGGAAGCGCAGTACACCGGAATGGATCTGCCTCCCCTCGCTCCGACGTAGCTGCCGGGGGCCAGTGCTACCGAGGCGTCGCCCCGCGCTTCGTCTCGAGATTGCACCGTCCCCTGAATCACGACTGCCCGCACCCCGTTGCCGGAGCTGGTCAACCGACCTGAGTATCCCGCCGGCAGCCGCAGGAGGGCGCCGGCAGGATCGGCATCTCGAGGATCGCCCCAGACGTACGCCACCTCCGCCCGCGTCGTGGACGCGGCAGGAGCAGTTGCATCCAACCATACGACGTTCGAAGTCTCCAGGTTGACCGGACGCTCATCGCTATCGAAAGCCTCGTCGGTTGGCTTCACCAGATAGGGCCCTTGATCGATCTCGATGTATGCCCGAGTCGCTCGCCCACGAGCCGCCGTGATATGGGACTCGCCTTTGGGTTGGGTCCAAAACGATCCCGGCCGCATCCACATCTTGTCGGCGGTCGGGTCATCGTTGTGGACGAGCCCCTGAATCACTACACCTCGATACGTGACATTATGAATGTGAGGAGGAGACGAAAAACCGTCCACAAACTGAACCAGAAAGCCCGTCGCCCCGGTGCCGTTTCGATCCCCCCACAGTGTGCCCGCCTTGGGGCTCATCTCGCCTCTCGCGGGATTCAGCGCCTCCCAACTTACTTGCGAAATGGTCACAACCTCCAGGTCCGAGTGGCGTTCAGACTCAGGTCTCTTGGAATCCGAGTGGGTCGCCACGGCCGCACAAGCGGCCCCCAGCGTCCAGAGTACAACTGCTCCCAAGTACACCTTCATGATCTGCGCTCCCGGCTGGTCTCTCTGGTGTGTCGAAGCTCGAGCGGACCGATGACCGCGAGCCGGATCTGCTGCAAGCCGGCGATCACCACCGGGGAGAGCCGATCCGCGGCTTGTTCCGCGGCTTGTTCCGCGGCTTGTTCCGCGGCTTGTTCCGCGGCTCGTTCGACGACGGCGGCGTGCGTCATTCCGCGCGCTCGCACGAGAGAACCTCGCCAATAGCCGTGACCAGAGCTTGATTCTTATTCGGGTCTCGAGCATCCGGGTGTGGTTGCGCGAACGTTCGCGCGTCGTTGTCGAAGTACTCTCCGGACGCGTCCGCGAATTCGTCACTCAGGGCCGCGCGCACCAGGATGTCCGCGCCGATTCCCACGTTGGCCCCGGTGACACCGAAGCCCTCCTTCACCATTTTGGTTCCGAGCATCGATCCGGGATTGATGGCCACAACGATTGGCCCTCGTTCGCCGAGCTCGTCCGCGAACAGGCGCGACCACATGGTGATGGCGAGTTTGCTCTGCGCGTAGGCTTCGAAGTCAGGCAGGCGCGTGCGACCGGCCAGGGCCGGCAGCTCCACCGAAGACTGGGCAGCCGACGATAAGTTGACCACGCGTGCGGTCGCGTTCATCAGCTTGAGCAGGCGCTGGGTCAACAAATAGGGCGCGATGGTGTTGACCATGAAACGAAGATCGATCCCCGATGGTGTGATCGGGTTCGCGACCTTGAAGACGCCGGCGTTGTTGATCAGCACATCGAGACGGTCGTGTTTTTCGGCCACGGCCGTGGCCATCGCGTCGACCTGCGGCAGGCACGAAAGGTCTGCGACGTAGCTCTCAACCGGGCCTGCGTTCGCCGGCCGAGATACTTCGTCGATGACCCTCGCCAGCTTGGCCGGGCTGCGACCGTGCAAGAGGAGATGGTGTCCTTCCGTGGCGAGACGGCGAGCTGTTTCGAGCCCGATCCCGTCCGTGGCTCCGGTGAGCAGGATCGTCTTCTTCATTGCACTAGTTCTCCGCCACTGGTCCGAAATCGGGCAGCAGTGCGTCGGCCAAGCGCTCGAGCGTGGTTTCGATCTGCGCTTGGTTGAATCGAAGGTTCAACGCGACGTGATTGATGCCGACCGAGCGTAGCATCTCGAGGTAGGTGCGTAGGTGCGTAATCCCAGTACGAAAACCGAGATGGATCGGCTGCGGACGAGCATGGGGGTCATCGAGCAGATCGACATAGAGCGGTTGCATCATGGGCTTGTCCGGGGCTCCAGACTCACGAACGCGGGAACGCCGGTCGTGGATGATCTTCATCTGAATCGACGGATTGTGAGGATACAGCATCCAGCCGTCGCCATGGCTCGCCAGCCAATCCGCGCTTTGTTGACTCCCGCCCGTGATCAGCAGCGGCAGCCTCCCCGACGTGGGCTTGGGTAGCATGTCCATGCCCGCCCCCAAACAGCCGTACGCGTTCTCGAAGCGCGGGGTGGTTTCTCGCATGCGTTGGATGTAGGCGAAGCTCTCGCGGAACCGCTCTCCCCGCTCGTCGAAGGGCAAGTTGAGCGCGGGATACTCGGATGGCCGATCCCCCGAAGCGACGCCCAAAATCAGTCGCCCGCCGGAGAGTAGATCGGCACTGGCCGCGGCTTTGGCAACGTGAGCGGGATGGCGCAGCGGCAAGACGATGCTGGCCACGCCCAACGCGATGGCGCGCGTTTGACCGGCCAACATGCCCAAGTACACGAATGGGTCGAACAGCTGGCCCGCGTCGCCGAACGACGGCACATTGAAGGGCACGTCCCGCAGCCACAACGCCGCGAAGCCGAGTTCATCGGCCCGCCTTGCGCGTTCGAGGTGGCGCGCCATCGTTGGCACGGGGCCCGACGGGTAGCTCTCAAGCGGCACGACCAAGCCAATGCTCAACCGACCCGATTGGAACACGGAGTTGTAGCCCCGATTGATCGCCTCGAAGCCAGGCAGATCGAGTCGTTGGTTCATCGCGTGACTCTCCTCATCGCGGGCGCAGCCCTAGTCGTCGAAGCCCGCGAGCACCAACTTGCCGCGTACGCCCCCTCGCTCGAGCTGGGCCTGTGCGCGACGGAGGTTCTCGACGTTGATCGAACCGAGCTGTTGCGTGGCCGTTGTGCGCAGGACCCCCGCGTCGACAAGCGTGGCGACATCCCGCAGCAACTGGCCTTGCGCATTCATATCGTTCGTCTCGAACATCGAACGCGAGAACATAAACTCCCAATGCAGCGACAGACTGCGAAACTTCATCGCCGAAACGTCCAGCGCCGGCGGGTCGTCGATGAGCGCGAGGTGACCAAAGGGCGCAATGAGCTCGACGAACTGCGGGAAGTACTGGTCGGTGTGCGTCAGGCTGGCCACGTGGGTGACGGCCGGGAACCCCAGTTTCGCCAACTGCGGCGCTAACGGCTCGTGGTAGTCGACAACGTGGTGCGCCCCCAAGCTCTCCACCCACAGACGGCTCTCGGCCCGGCCGGCTGTGGCGATCACGGTGGCCGCGGTCAAGCGCGAGGCGAGCTGCAGCAAGATCGATCCGACACCACCGGCCGCCCCCGAGACCAGCAGCACATCACCGCTGGGGTGTTTCCCGGGCTTGATGCCGAGACGTTCGAACAACAACTCCCACGCGGTGATGGAGGTCAACGGGAGCGCAGCCGCGTCGGGTGCGGACAATGACCGAGGGGCGATGGACACGATGCGCTCGTCCACGCACTGCATCTCGGCGTTGCTGCCAGGTCGGTCGAACGCCCCCGCGTACCAGACCCGATCCCCGGGCTTGAATGCGGTCACCGACTGGCCAACCGCGACGACCTCGCCGACCGCATCCCAGCCGAGCACTCGCGGGCTCGCTGACGGCATCCGTTGCCGGACCTTGTAGTCGACCGGGTTGACGGAGATGGCCTGGACACGAACGAGGAGGTCCCGCGGACCGGGTTGAGGCTCCGGGAGTTCGATCTCGAACAACGCTTCGGGATGATCGATTTGTCGTGATTCTTTATAAACGATCGCTCGCATGGCAGTTCCACCTGGGTTGTTCTCGAGGATACGGTCGCCAGAGCCCTAGAGAAGCGATTCTCGCTTGCATGTCTTTCAACACTTGGTTGATAATATCCCCATGAAAGTCCACGAGATGGAGCTTCTGGTCCGCGTCGCAGAGACGAACTCCATGACCCTCGCGGCCCATCAACTGCATCTGACCCCGGCGGCCGTCAGCGCGACGGTGCAACGCGTCGAAAACGCGATCGGCGTGCGCCTCTTCGAACGCACCACGCGTTCGTTGCACCTGACCGACGAAGGAAGGGTGGTGATCGACGGCTGCAAAGATGTGGTCGAGATGTGGCAGCGCACCCTTGATGACGCACGCGGCCATCGTACAGAGCTCGAGGGCACCGTTCACCTCTCAGCGCCGGCGGACACGACCTACGAGCTACTCGAGTCGGTCACCGCAGAGCTCAGTGCGACGCACCCCAGCCTGCGTCTGGTCGTGCACGCCGGCGACGCTGTTGCGCACCTTCATCGTGAAGCCATCGACATGGCCATCCGCTACGGATCGCTACAAGACAGCTCTCTCACCGCACGAAGGTTGGCGGAGGCTCCAAGCATTCTCGTGGCCTCTCCCGGCTACCTCAAACGCCACGGCGTCCCCGAGAGACCGGCGCAGCTCGCCGAGCACCGGTGTCTCACTCTGCAGCTGTCAAGCGTCCCGGTGCTTTCGTGGCGACTTCACGCCGACGAAGAGGCCCACATCGTCGATCTCGCCAGCCCCCTGTGCGGCGACGGATACCTCGCTCGCCGTTGGGCGGTGGCGGGCATGGGCATCGCGCTGAAGAGCCTGTTCGATGTGATCGACGACCTCGAGACCGGGCGCTTGATTCGAGTCCTCCCCGACTATCACGCGGAGTCCATGGCCATCCACGCCGTGTTTCCGAGTCGCCGTTTTCAGCGAGCTCGGGTGCGAGCCCTCTATGCCGCAATCGCCCCATACTTTGCGAGGCGAGCCGCGCAATGCGAGCGATGGCTAGAGGCAACCGTGCGGTCGTAGCGACCAGTGAACGTTGGCGCGGGCGACTGCGTACTGGCGGTGGTTCCAGACGCTCGCCATCCACGCGGCGGCGCCAACCCTCACACTCTCGAAGCGGTCGAGCGCTCACGTGGTTCACCGCGACGGGCTGCGACCCGGCGGCGAACCAACCCACCACCGATGCCCAGCAGCCCGAAGCCGAGCCAGGCTACGCCGTCGTGCGAGAGTGCGGGCGCAGACACCGGTGATAGCTCGACTTGTACTTCAAAGTTGTCAAGCGCGAAGGCGAAGCCCACCCCGTCGAATATGGTTGGACCCCCGCGCACGAGATAGCCAAACTGAATCGGTTCCCCGTTTGAGCCGAAGTCGGGGTGACTCCCTTCGACAAGCTCACCTTCGCCGACCTCGACGAACTCGTCGGCCGGTGTGCCGATGGTCGACAATGTCGACCATCCCGATTCTGACAGGCTGGAATCCACCTCCGCCAGGTAGACGCGGCCGCCTTGAACAATCGCAACGTCAACCGCTACCTCGCCGAACCCACTTCGGACGACGCCGTCCAGTGCGATCGACACGGCGCTCAACGGGCCGACGGCAGCTGGATCGACGGGGGCGAAATCCTCGTTCATCATCGCGAACCAGTAGCCCCCTGCGTACGAGTAGGAGATATCCCACTCGACGCACAGGCCCGGATTTCCGGCTTCGCTGGGAAACCGGAACGCACGTAAGAACTGATCGGGCTCATCCGGAACGTACAAAGGGTGGTACTCCCAGCTGCTGGAGTACATCTCAGTGTCCGCGAACGTGGGTCCGGCGATGGCCACCACGGAGGTCAGACTGATCTGAGCAGAGAGAAGCGTCGTGACAATCATGCAGGCAATGGTCGGCTAGAGCCTGCGGTGGGTTGGGTCGTCCGCGTGGCGGCACCGCGAAAACTGTGCCTCTGACCCGAGGATCCGCGTCGTCGTGCCACGCGAATCCGGGGTAGGTCGTGCCGTCGCCTCGTGCGACGCAAGGTTCGCGCGGGGCGAAATCGCGTCTTCTGCCTGGCTTTCGGGAGATAGGAACGCGACCGGCCCTTGCCGCGACGGTGCGTCAACACGAAGAGCCGCGCCGACCCATGGCAGCAAACGCGCCGGGCCGGCGATTCGGGCGCAACAACGTCCGCCACGCGAGCCCACATCGTCACACCCCGACCGCACTCGGCGGGCCCGCGCCGACACGCGCTGACCTCGTAACCGAGGCCACGTGCACGACACTCTACCATCGCTCGAAGACGTGTTCGAAGTGACGTTACCCGACCCTATCGACTCGTCTCCGCATAGGATCAGGG
>QKPP01000095.1 GCA_006508105.1 Myxococcales bacterium FL481
GCGAGAACAGGAAGACCGCAGAACGGCCCGGAGAAGCGCCAGAAGCGTCGAATCGTCATGAAAGGCGTCGCACGCTAACAATCGGGTCCTGGGGCGTCAACAGCGTGCCTGCGGCCGCAGCCGCCGGGGGCTCGCCGTCGCAGCCGGGTTGTGCGATGGGGCACGAGGTCGCCGCCGAGTCCGGCCGGGCGACGGTGACGAGCCTGTTATGGTGGGCCCGTGAGTGCGCTGTGGCAGCCCGGTCAGCTATTGTTTTGTGGATTCGAGGGGACCGCCGTGCCGCGGGAGCTGGCCCGCCTCATCGAGCAAGGTCGCGTCGGCGGCGTGGCCTTGTTCGCGCGCAACCTGCGGGGGCCGGCGGCGGTACGGGAACTGATTCGCTCGCTGCGCTCGCTGGCGCCCGACGAAGCCCCGCTATGCGTGGCGATGGACCAAGAGGGAGGCCGCGTGCAGCGACTGCGCGCACCGTGGACGCGTTGGCCCGCGATGCGTCGACTGGGCGCCGCGGACCACGTTGAACACACTCGGCAAGTCGCCGCCGCGATGGGGACCGAACTGCGCGAGGTCGGTGTCTCGCTCAACCTTGCTCCATGTGTGGACGTCGACGGGGAGGCCGATGACGCGATCATCGGGGATCGAAGCTTTTCGTCCCAGCCCGACACGGTGGCCCGACACGCGGCGGCCTTCGTGCGGGGCATGCAAGCTGCCCACGTGGCCTGTTGTGCCAAGCACTTTCCCGGGCACGGCGGCACGACGGTCGACAGCCACCACGAGTTGCCGCGGGTTTCGGCGGGGGCCGGGGAACTGCGAGACGGCCCACTCGTGCCGTTCGCCCGGGTCGCGCAAGCCGACGTCGCGGCGATGATGACCGCGCACATCCTCTACCCGGCGGTGGACCCCCGACGTCCTTCCACGATCTCGCCGGTGGTGCTTGAGATCTTGCGCCATGAGCTCGCCTACGACGGGCTGGTGATCACGGACGACATCGAGATGAAGGCGGTGGCGCATCGCTACGCGCCAGCGGAGTTGGCGGCGGGTGCCGTGGCCGCGGGCGGGGACGTGGTGCTGGCCTGCCGCCACTTCGATGTGGTGGTCGACGCGTTGCGAGGACTCGAACGCAGTCGCGATGCGGTGTTGGAACCCGCGCTGCAGCGCCTGGTGGCGTTCAAGCGGGCCTTTGTGCCGCGGCTCGACCTCGCGATCGACGAGGAAGTCCCCACAGGCCCGCCGTACCCGGAGCACATCGAGTTGGCGGGCGCCAGCGCGTCGGTGTCGGGAGGGCTGGATCCCACCGAGCGCGGACCTGCGTGAAGGCAACGCACTGGTTTTGCCGCCGGGCGTGGCCGACGGTGGAGATCGTCGGCGACAACATCGCTCGGTGACAGCGTCACGTCCGGATCCCACGGCGTGCATGTCGGCAACATGCCGGTCCCACCGCGCGGCGCCGGCCGGGTTCGGGGGTGGACCTTGGCACGACCCGTCACCCACGCGACCGACGGATACGGACGGGGCGGAGCGCGACGGTGGCGTTCGTTTGCGGGTAGTGCGTACCCTGCGTTTCCGGGCACTCAGCCGTCTTCTCCGCCGCGCGCAGACCGGAATCTGATACCAATACGCTGCGTTCCGCGACTTCGGACGGCGACGCGCTAGACACCATGCGCCCCAACCCACTTCGCGCCGTCACGGCGACCATGTTTCTGATCAGCGCCAGCTTGGTGCTGTTCGAGCTACTTCTCACGCGCTTATTCGGCGTCGTGTTGTTCGCACAGTTCGCCCACCTCGCGTTGGCGTTGGCGTTGCTGGGAATTGGCATCGGTTCCGTGGCGCAGCACATCTGGCCCCAGTTGTTGCCGAAAGAAGGCCTGGAGAAGCGGTTGGCGTGGGTGTGCATTGGCCAGTCGCTGACGATGCTTGTCGCGGTCGTCTGTGTTGTCTCGTTTCCGCTGACCGAACAGTACGACTCAACCACGTTGGATTTCGCCCGGCGAGGCGGCAAAAGTCACGAGCTGCTCGAGTTCGCTTGGTTCGCGGTGCTACTGCCGATCTTGATGCTTCCGTTTGCCTTCGCGGGGCTCGGGTTTGCGGGGGCATTCCAGCGCCGCAAGCAGTACATCGGGCGACTCTACGGCTCAGACCTCGTCGGCGGTGGCGTGGCCGCGCTGGCCTTCATTCCGCTATTGGCGGCGTTGGCCGGACCCGACGTGGTGTTTTGCAGTGCGTTGTTTCCGCTGGTGGCAGCCGTGTTGCTGTTCACCAGCGTCGGCGAGCGACGTTTCGCTCTCGGCAGCTTCGGGGCGGCGGCGCTGTGCGGGCTGACGCTGATCGCCGGTTCGTTTGGCGTCGAGGTGCTCAAGGTCCGTTTTGCCGCCGGGTACTCGGAAAGCGATGTGTTTTACACGCGGTGGACACCGCTGACTCGCCTGGCGCTGCACGATGACGGCAAGCGCGTCAAAGTCTTGCTCGACAACTCCTCGGCTTCGGTCGTGGTGCGCAACAAACAGGATCTCAAAGAGCTCAAGTCCCACGTCGACCGGGCTACGGTGTACGCTTTGCACGATCCGCCGGCTCGAGTCGCCGTCTTGGCGGCATCCGCCGGGCCCGAGGTCGCCATTGCGCAATCCTTCGGGTTCACCCACGTCGATGCCGTCGATATCGCCGAGGAGATCGGCGATGTCGTATCGACCCAGTTTCCCGACGCGCCACTGAACCCGTACACGCACGGGGACACGAATCGGATCAAAGCCGACGGGCGGGCCGCGATTTTGCACGCCGGGGAGCCGTACGACATCATTCAGATGGTCCACGCCAATCTGCACTCCAATGCCGGGCTGATGGCGAATGCGTGGTCGCCATCGCTGCTGGAGACAACCGAGGCGTTTGGGACCTACCTCGATCGTCTCTCCGACGACGGCACCATCTCGTTCGCGCGCGGGGCCAACACCACCGAGCTGGCTCGAGCCGCGGCGGTGGCGTTGCTCGAGCGCGGGGTCGAGGACCCGTGGCATTACATCGCGTACGTCAAGACTCGGGCGACCCGATTCGTTCTGATCAAGAAGCGACCCTGGACGAAGGCCGAGCGCGATCGCTTGGTCGATTACATCGAAGGCGAAGGCTACAAAAAGCCGCTCGCGTGGGACCCCACCACCGAAAAGCTCACTCGCGCGGGGCGGCGCTTGTTTCTACAAGGAGTGGTGCTCACCGACGACCGGCCCTATCTCGATCGTCCGGGGCTGTTTCAGGCGGCCTGGAAGTACCTGGTCGGTGGCGGCAAGAGCTCTCGCACGCCGTATCTCGTCCGTGTGTACGCCACGTTGTTGGTCCAGATCATCTTCGCCTGCGTAGCGGGCGTGTTGTTCTTGTTCCTGCCGCTGCTTTTCCGGGACCGTGCGGGGCTACGCAAAGTGAGTCACGTCTGGGTCGGCCTGGGGTACGTCGCGTGTCTTGGCTACGCCTACCTCGCGCTGGAGACGGTGCTCATCCACGAGCTGGTGTTGTTCGTCGGGCATCCCACCTACGCGGTGACGGCGGTGATCCTGGTGATGTTGTTGTTCTCGGGGCTGGGCAGCATCGTCGCGGGGCGCGTGCCACCCGAGCGTTTGACCCGCACGCTGCAGCTGGTGCTCATCGCCGTGTTGGTGCTCGGCTTCATTCAAGGCTGGGTGGTCCCACCGGCCCTCAAGGCCTACGCGCTGGGTTTGCCGGTCGGTGTGCGCCTGGTCTTGACCGGACTGGTGCTGGCCCCGTTGGGCTTTGTGATGGGGATGCCGTTTCCCCTCGGCATGCGATTGCTGCCCGACGCTGCGGCGGGGATCATCCCGTGGGCGTGGGCGATCAACGGTTGGATGAGTGTCGTGGGCAGTTTGGTGACCGTGATCTTGTCGCGCAATTACGGGTACCACTACGCCTCGACGGCGGCGTTGGTCACTTACGGCATCGCGCTCGGTTTGGCCGGGTTGTTGCGTCGAGTAGGCCGCCGCGACGGCTAGCCGTCGCGGCCGTGGCTCACCGGCCGGCGGCTGAGCGTGGACGGTGGTCATCGGGCGTTCGCGGTCTGGCGCTAGCCGCGGAGCGGGCGGAAGCGACGCGCATGACGCGACTGATGCGTTGCGCCCGGAGGTGGGCCGGTCGCGGGGCAGCGGATCTGACGGGCTTTGCCTCGAGAGCGCCGACCGGACAAACTGCCGCGCGATGGCGAAACTCCGAAACAAACGCGTGATCTTCGTCGGTCTGGCGCTCAGTGGGGCGTTGGTCTGGGTTGTGGGCGGTCAAACCGAGGACGACTCGCGCCGCGAGGCGGCGCATCTCGCCAACCGCGTTTGGGTTGAGCGCATGCCGAAAAGCCGCCTCGACGTGGTCGGTCACTTCGTCGCGCTAGAGGTATCGCGCGGTCGCTTCGGCTCGGTGGGCCGGGCGTCGCACTGGCGGGCGTTTGCCGAGGGCTTTCGCTGGGCGGAGCACGACGGGGAGATGGTGTTCTATTTTCCCCAGCAGGATCGACGCGCCAACGTGCCGGTGCACACGTGGGCTTGCGAAGGGGAAGTGCCCGCTCCGTTCGAGCTGTGCCTGCAGTTTGGCACCGGAGCCCGCTCTCAAGTTTTCTACAGTCGGCGGCGTTGGAAGGTGCGACCACACGCGGAGTCGTTCGTGGTCGAGGACGGGGCCAAGCTGCCCGTGCCGGTCGAGTCGCTCGTGGGTCTGGGCGTTGGCGCGGCCGGTGCCGACGGGGCCGACCACGAGTTGCGTGGCGAAACGGTGGATTGGCTTCCCGGCGAACCATTGCCGGTTGCGGACTAGCGGCCATTGTAGGGTCTGGGCGGGCGCCACGGCGGATGCTCGTGCCGACGAGTCGCAGCGATGACCGATTCTTGTGCTATCCACCGCGTTCGAGCTCGCGAAGTTCTGGATTCTCGCGGATCCCCCACCGTCGAGGCGGAGGTGCACCTGCGAGGTTTGGCCTGGGGGCGAGCCAGCGTACCGGCCGGGGCCTCCACCGGGCGTCACGAAGCCCACGAGCTGCGAGATGGAGACCCTCGCCGCTACGCGGGGCGTGGTGTGCTCAAAGCGGTCCACCACGTCCACACGGAGATCGCCGCTGCGCTCGAGGGGGTGGCGGCGACCGATCAACCACTCGTCGATCGCACGATGGTCACCTTGGATGGCACCGAGTCGCTGCGCCGGCTCGGCGCCAACGCGATCTTGGCCGTGTCGATGGCGTGTTGCCGGGCGGCCGCACAGTGTCGAGGGCTTGCCCTGCATCAGCACCTGGCCGAGCTTTCGGGGACTGGCAGCGTGTCACTGCCGGTTCCGCAGGGCGTCATGTTTAGCGGGCGCGGCGGCGCGGCGGCAGGGCTGTCGTTCCAGGACTTCATGGTCTTGCCCATCGGGGCCAGGTCGTACCCAGAGGCGCTGGCCATGCTCGAGCGCGTAGAGTCCAGCGCGCTCGAGGTGCTGCGTCAGTCGAACACAGCGTATCGCGTGGCCTCGGACGGCGCGCTGGGTCTGGCGGCGCGGTCCAACCGGCACGCGCTGGAGCTCACCGTGCGGGCGATCGAGGGGGCGGGACTGCGACCGGGCGAGGACGTGGGCATTGGTCTCGACGTGGCGGCAACTGAGTTTTGCGACAAGGCGGGAGGTTATCGGGTCGATCCGGAAGGCTCGCCGGTCCGGGCCCACGATCTCGCTGAGTACCTTCGCGGCCTGCTCGACCGTTTTCCCATCGTGTCCATCGAAGATCCGTTCGATGAGGAGGACTGGCCCGCCTGGAGCGCGTTCACGGCGTCGGTGCCCGAGCTCCAAGTCGTGGCGGACGATTTGTACGCGACCCACCCCGAGCGTGCGCGACGTGGCGTCACGCAGCGGGCCGCCACGGCTGGGCTGATGAAGCTCAACCAAAACGGGACCTTGAGCGGCACGCTGGAGGTGATTCGCCGGTTGCGGGAGGCCGGGCATCGCTGCATCGTGGCCGGCCGATCCGCCGACACCGAAGACGCGTTCATCGCGGACCTCGCCGTGGGAACGGGCGCGGGCCAAATCAAGATCGGGGCTCGTCGTGGCGGGGAGCGACTCGCCAAGTACAATCAACTGCTGCGGTTGTCCGAAGACGTGGGATGGCCGGGGCCCCTCGGGCTCACGACGCCGGCCAGATCGCACCCAACAGCTCTTTGAAGTTGCCTCGGCGAATGCGTTGCGCCGCCCTTTTGCGGCTCAACGTAAAAATGCCGCACTGTCCAGCGTCGCGAGAGCGAGGGCCGGATCCCGGCTCGTGGCGGCTAGCGCGGGTTGGCTTCGCGGCTCAGGCGTGAGGCGGCCAGGCTCGGCGGTGGGGTGGCGCCCGCCCCCCGGCGCCAACGCCAGACCGATTCCGCAAGCAGCAGGAGCATGATGGGCCACAGCAGCACGCGTCCGCGGGGGACGTGCCCGGACGCCGTGGTTTGGTCGAGTTGTGGGGGGCGAGCGAGGATCTCCACCGGGCGGGTGTCGCTTTCCGAGGACGCAACTTGAACGGCAAACACGTGCGGCTCGTCGCCAGTGGCTTGGGTCTCGATGCGGTAATGGCCCGGTCGCTGGGTATTCTCGAATCGGGCCAGGCCGTCCTCGGCCGGGCGCACGGTGTTGGCGGAGCCGTCCGCGGCGATGACCGTCACCGGGTCTGCGGTGCGAATCGATTTGATCTCGCCCGCGGTGACCACGAAGCTTTGCGCCGACGTGGCGAGCCCCCCCAGGTACCCCACGGTGCGCTGCACAAAGGGAACAAAACCGGGTCGCAGCGGGAGGTCCGTCCAGTCCCGGTCAATGCTGGTGGTGAGGAGCGCGACCCGTCCTGCGTTGACTTGCGCGGTCATCAGGGCCGGGGCCCCGCCAGCGAATGAGAGGGCGACAGCGGTTCGCCGTTCGGCATCCGGTTCGAGGAGAAACAGGCGGCGTGTCTGCGTTTGCGACAGACCGAGTTCACCCGTCAGTCCGCTGAACAGGGGGTGGGTCAACTGTGGCGAGCCGAACGACTCGGTGCGGGCTTGGGTGCGGCCGGGGGCGGTGCCCGCAAACACCGAGCCGCGCAGACGCAGCGGGAGCACCGCTCCGAGGCGCTCATTGTACTCGCGCGAGGTCACACGCTCCCCCGTCGTGATCCACAAACCCATGCCCTGCTGAACGCGCTCAACGATGGCGGGCGCGACGTCGGCCGCCGGGCAGCGTGCGTTGGCCAAAATCAGCACGTCGGTGTCGGCGATGGCCTCCGCCCCGTGCTTGCGCAGACTCTGTTCGAGCTGGTCGGGGGCCAAGCTGTGTAGCTCGAGGTGGTCGTCACGGCCGCTTCGTAGGGCCGTGGCCAAGAAGAACACTTCGTCGTGGGCCCGCAGCTCGCTGGGATCGCCGTTGACGATCGTCACCTTGAGCCGATCTTGGGTTGAGATCCATAGGTGGCGCACGTCGTCCGCGGTCAAGGCATCCTCGCGGCCGACAACTCGCACGGTGGCGGGCGTGGCCCCCTCGCGTTCAGCCAGGGTGTGCGTAAACTCGACGCGCCCGGCTTGACCGCCGGTCAGCTCGACCTCGGCCGGGGCCGATTGGCCATCGACGTCGAGCTCGACGCGAACGGTGAGGGCTTGGTCGTCGGGTCCTCCGAGGTGTTGCAACGTGGCGACGATGTGGATCGCTTGGGGGCCGACTCCGGGAGCGGGGTTCCACGCGACGCCGGTGATCGCGACGTGCGACGGTACCTCGGGGTCCGGCTGAGTCACGGAACCGCGGGTGGGAATCGGCACCAAGGTCGCCTCGTCGGCGGCGGCCGGCAGCGATCCGAGGCCGCCAGCGGTGCGATCGCCGATCGCGTAGACGACCTTCGCGGTCGCGTCGGTCGCAGCGAGAGCGTCGAGGGCGTCGGGGAGCGCGTCGGCCATGGTGCGTGCGCCGAAACGCTGTGGCACGCGACGCCCCCAAGACTCCAGGGCTTCGCTGACGGCCTCGGTCGCCAACGACGGGGCCACGGTGGGAGCCGAGGTGTCGGTGGTGACGAGGCCCAGCTGGCTACCCTCGGGCAGGGTTTGGACGATCTCCTCCACGAGCTCGACGGCGCGCTCGAACTCCGATTGCCCGTCCACCTGAAGGTCCATGCTCATCGACGCATCGAGCAGGATCACGGCGGCGTGGGGTTGGTCCAGCACCGCGAGGTCCTTGGCGCCGGGGCTGGATGGACGGGCCAGCATCAAGACGAGGAGGGCCAGTAGCCCCGCGCGTATCGCCAAAAGCCCCCGATCACGCAAGCGTCGACGCTGCGTGACCACGGGGTCGCCGGCGCGAAGAAACCGCATCGCCGCGAACGGGACGACTCTGGGGACCTCGCGTCCGAGCAGGTGGGCGGCGATCGGCACGCCGATCCCCAGCAGACCCAGGAGCAGCGCAGGCGCCAGGAAGCTCACGACGCGGCCTCGATGTTCGTCGTGGTGACGCGGCCAAATCGGCTGTGCCCCCCCCGATCATGCGAAGGCGAGGCGGGATCGATCACGCAGAGACCTCGCTCGACGGCAGTTCACCGAACAGTCGCAACACGTTGGGCTCCAGCTCGTCGTCGGTCATCACCCGCACGAGGTCTAGCCCGCGTTCAAGGCTCACGCGCTCGACTTGCCCCAGGTACTTGGCGACGCGTTCCTCGAACTCGGCGCCCAGCTGGGCGCCGACGCCTTCGATGGCTGGGTGGCGGCGGGTCGGGTCCTCAAAGCGAAACACCCGGGTCTCGGCCCAGCGAAACCGCACCTCGTCGCGATGCAGGACCTGCACCAGCGTCACCCGTTGGCCGCGCGCAGACAGGGCCGCGAGCGTATCGGCGAATGTGATCAAGCCCTCGTCCGGGTCAGCGCCGGATCCGACGTTGAGATCCAGAAGATCCGAGACCACGAACAACGAGCCGCGGCGCCTCGCGCCCCCGGCGAGGGCTGCGAGCACGTCCGGCCAGGGGCAGTGGCCAGCGGGGGTGCGGGTGCAAGACTCAACGACGTGTCGCTGGTGCTCGCGTTGCGAGGCCGGTCGCAGGCCGCGAGGGTCGACCTCGCCGTCGCGGCCCACCACGAACCGCCACCGGTCGTGCCGTTGTGCCGCGACGAATGCAAGCGCCGCCGTGATCGCCGTCGCGTGTCGCCATTTGCTCGACTCCCCATCGCCGTACCCCATGTTGCCACCTCCGTCGAGCAACACCGTGGCTGTGAGCTCTTGCTCGGCCTCTTGCTGGCGCAAAATCAGGCGGTCGTGTCGGGCGGCGGCTCGCCAGTCGAGCCGACGCAGGTCGTCCCCGGGGACGTACGGTCGATGGTCGCGAAACTCAAGACCGACCCCGGCTCGCTGGGATCGATGATGACCATGACGCGCCCCGGATGTGCGCAGCGGGGTGGCGAGCGAACGTTGGCGCAGTGCCGCCAGCAGCGACGCAGGAAACAGCGAGGCGACAGCGCTGCGCTCAGACATCGCGGCGACCGATCAAGCGGCGAACTGTTCCCTCAGCCGCGTCATGATCTCGGCGTTGGTGACCCCCCGGCTCTCGGCCGCAAAGCTGCGAACCAGGCGATGCTGCAGCACGGGGGCAGCTAGATCGCGGACGTCGTCGATCGTGACCGCACTGCGGCCGGCCAGCGCAGCGCGGGCTTGGGCGGCGGCGGCCAACTGCTGCCCCGCCCGGGGCCCGGCGCCCCAGCGCAGAAGTTCGCGCAGGTCGGCCGGACAGCGGGGCGAGTCGGGCCGCGTCGCACGGAGTAAGCCGACGATGTACTCCACAACCGACGGAGGCACTGGCACGCGTTTGACCAGCGCTTGGTGTCGGACCAGCTCCGCGGGGGTGATCGCCGGCGCGAGTGAGTCGCGGGTTGGTTCGCCCATCGTCACGATTCGTCGTTCGGCCGCTTCATCCGGATAGTCCACCGCGATCTCGAGCATGAAGCGATCGAGCTGGGCTTCGGGCAGCGGGTAGGTGCCTTCCTGCTCAATCGGGTTTTGCGTCGCAAACACGTGGAACGGAAGTGGGAGCGGGTGGGTCTTGCCCCCGGCGCTCACCCGGCGTTCTTGCATGGCCTCGAGGAGCGCGGCTTGGGTTTTGGGCGGCGTGCGGTTGATCTCGTCGGCGAGCAACAGGTTGCAAAACACCGGGCCGGGGATGAACCGGAAGTTGCGGCGGCCGGTGTCCGGGTCGAGGTCCAAGATCTCGTTGCCGGTGATGTCGGCCGGCAGCAGGTCGGGGGTGAACTGAATCCGCGAGAACTCCAGCTGCATGGCCTCGGCCAGGCTGCCGACCAAGAGGGTCTTGCCGAGCCCCGGCACGCCGGTGAACAGGGCGTGCCCGCCGGCGAACAAGGCGACGAGCAGCAGGTCGACCACCCGTTCCTGGCCGACGATGCGTTTTTGGACTTCAGTGACGAGCGCAGCCCGAGTGCGGGCTAGCGCCTCAAGCGCGGCGGCGTCGTCTGCCGCGGGGGGATGGGGACTGGCGACTTCGTTCACGGCGGCGCAATGGTGACGGTGTGTATACCCGTCGGCGAACGAGGACGCTATCGCTGGGCCGGTTCTCGACCGACCGCGAGAGGTCTCGTCCACGCGATGCGCTGGCTCATCGGCAGGTGTGGCCGGAACAGCCGGGTGCGACGAACCCGGCCCGTGGCCGCGTCGACGGGCAGGTGACGGACTCCTCGGGACGGCGAGATACTGCAGCGTGGGTTGCGCGGGACCGCCAACACGACTGATGCGAGGTGCGTCCGTTGGCATCGGTCGGTGTGGACCACGGCGGGGCGGGGGCTCGGCGACAGCCAGATTGATCGGCGAACGTGTTGTTTCGTGGTGGTTCGATCGTGACCCGGCAAGACAAGTGATGGCCCGGCCACATGCTTGGCGTCACCGGTTGCCGTGCAGGTCGAGGTGAGCGGCCGGACGTGCCGATGAGGCGCGAGATCCTGGACGCGAGTTCAGACGCGAAGTTCGCGGCCGCACGCGGGGATAGTTCGGGACGGAGAGGTGGAGTGCCGGCAAAACCTGTGTGATCTCGCCTGCCGTCGCGTGCGCGGTGGCTGGGCTCACTCGCGATTTGCTCATTCGGTAGCCTGAATTGCGGCTGCGCGATCCAGTCGGCCGTCGAACATCGCAGGTGATGCCGTGTCGCATGAGTTCGAGCTGCACTCGGTCAGTGGGAGGTCACCGATGGCGCGGATGGACGCATGCATGATGGCCCGTAGCGCTCTTCGAGGCGGGTCGATGCGCCAACGGTTTGACTCGACCTCGATGCGGTGAGACGAAGGGCGGAGAACCGTGGCGCAAGTTCACCGAGTTGTCCCATTGCCGCGACTATCACTCGGAGGACGCGCGTATCTACAATGTTCGTTGCATGGCGTCGACCAAACCCGGCCGCGCACGGCGTGAACGTGACGGGACCTCGTCAGCGTAGGCCGTACGCCGCGTCATTGCTCGCGACGAATTTGCTCGCGACGAACGATCGGTGCAAGGGCTGGACGTTGACGGGTCGGAAGCCTGGCACGGAGCCCGCGTACCCATGAGCTGCTTGCGACGACGTTTCTTTTGCGAGGGATTGGACTCATGAACAAATCTGCCAAGTTCTGTGTGTTTGCCGCGCTCTGCACGGTTCCGGCTGGCTCGATCTTGACGGCCTGTCGGCCGTTCGAGGCCCAGTCGACGGGGGCCGCTGGCGAGGTCGAGTTTCGCTATCTGATCGGCGACGGCGTCGAGGTGAACACGTTGAACTACATGGTGTCGCACCCCGATGCCGAAGACATCCACGGACAGGTCCCGGTGGGAGAGGATTCGACCGTCGAGTTTACGCTCGGCGGTTTGACCCACGGAGCTGGCTACACGATTTTGGTGAGTGCGATGTCGACGGATGGGAAGGCGTTTTGCGAAGGCGAGGCTGAGTTCGACATTCAGACCGGCCGACACAGCCGCGTGGATGTGATCATGTCCTGCGTGGTCGCGGCGCCCGATCCCTGGGAGGTTGACGTGGGCGTCGGACTCAATGTGTGTCCCTATCTGACGTCTATTGCGATCGCCCCATCGTCGCAGTGCGTCGGCGAAGCGATCGAGCTGGTTGCCGCCGCGACCGATCCCGATGGTCCGGCGTTGAGCTATACCTGGCGGGTGAACGGGGTGACCAAAGGGGCGGGGGCGGCCTCGGTGTACACGTGCGAAGAGCCCGGGTCGAAGGCGCTTGAGGTCCATGTCAGCGACTCGCACTGTTCTGACACGTACAGCACGACGATTACCTGCGAGCGTTGCGACGGTGACACCGGGTCTGAAGAGACCGGAGGCACCGGCAGCGATGGCACCTACTGGGGGTTGTCGGAGAACTGCGACCGATGCATGGATCTCTACTGCGACCTGACCTTTTGGGACGGCGTCCGGTCCTGCCCACACGACGATCTCGACTGTCGAGCGGTCTTTGAATGCAAGCTTGAAAACGCTTGTATCACCCCGCAATTGGGCTCGATACCTTGCTACTGCGGTGCGATCGACCGCGTGACGGACTGCGCGGATCCGTTGTATCTTCCGGAGCCCGACGGGCCGTGCCGGGAGCTGATTGAGAACTCGCACGGCACCGACGTCCGGCCGGACATTGTTGGCAACTGGGACTGGTCGCTGGTGGGAGCCGGCCGTGCGGCGGCGGCGGCGTCGTGCATGGCGAGGACGTGTTTCGACGCTTGTCTTCGCGACCGCTAGCCGGTCTCCAGCATCCGGCGCGAGCTCGCACAGTCGCGCGGGCGCGGATCTTGGGTCGAACCGGATGCCGGCCCTGCGCCGGCGTGGGCTCGTTGTTGCCGGCGGGTGACGACCCCCGCTGGCTACTCGGCGATCCCCGAGCTTACGCCCTTGACGATCCACTTGCGCGCCGCGATCAGTCCCAACGGACTGATGCACGCGACGACCCCGTAGATGGTCCACATGGTCGACGCGTCGCCGGCGGGCAGCAGCGCGACAAACTCGTGGATCGCCCGAAACAGCACGCCTTGGGTCTCGGGATCGACGGGGTTCGGATTGGCTTCGGGGATGTACTTGGCCAGCATGTGACCGCTGTACTGACCGGTTAGCATTTTCGCGGCGAACCAGGGGATGCAGCCGAGGCCCATGTACGCGCCGACTTGGCCCACGGGCGCCATGTCGGCCACGTACTCCAAAAACCGCGACGACCACACCGCTTCTCCCAGGGAGAACAAGACCATGTAGGCGATGAGCAATCCCTCGCTCGGTGGCCCCCAAAGCAGGACGGTGGAGACCGCGGAGATAGTGGTGCCCACGATCATCATCGTGAGCACGTGTACGCGCTGCGTGTAAGCGGTGATCAACGGGGTGAAGATGACAATGACGATGGGATTGATCGCCAGGAACTTGTTGACGTCGACGTCGAGCTCGTAGGTGGCGTAGTGCGGCACAGTGAGCCACTGATGCGCGAACAACATGCGTACGAACAAGAGGATGAAGATGAAGTAGAGGAACCGCGCGTCGGTGATGGGCAGGCTCTTGGCCTTCTCGAGAAAACTCTTGCGTGCGTACTCGTCGTCGACCGGCTCTTGCGCGGTGCGATCGCGTGCTTCGACCTTGCGGGTGAACACCGTGGTGTGCAACACGAATGTGGCCATCGTGATCAGCATGCACAGCAGCAGCGGCCCCAACAAACCGTTGGTCTGCACACTGGGGTCGGTGCTCTCGACCGATTGTGCCCACCACTCGCGCACGTTGCCGGCGATCAACAGCTCGCCGGCCATGCCCAAGTTCATCGCGGCGTACAACACCGCGTAGCCCATCGAGGCGGTCTTTGGATCGGTGTACTCTTTGACCCCGGCGTACAGAGCCGGTTGGAGCACGCCGTTGGCCGCGGCCATGACGAACAGGGCGGATCCGGTGCCCCAAAGTGCGGCGGCTCCGGGACCGGTCACGCCGGGAATCAGCAGTACCGCTCGCCCGAGCACCATCAGGCCCAAGGCCACGGTGAACCCGCGGCGTACGCCCAGCCGGTCGACGACCACGCCGCCGGGGACCATCAGCAAGGTCACGAGGGCGGTGAACCATCCCACGAGGGAGCCGGAGTCTTGCAGCGACCAGCCGGCGCCGTGCTGCAGGAACAAGGTCAGCAGGGCCAAGATGCCGAAGTAGGCGATGCCCTCGGTGATGTTGATGGCGTTGACGACCAGGTAGCCCGTCGAACCGCTGGTGAGCGCACGGAAGCTGGCGAGAAGGGAGGACGAGCGAGCGCTGCTTTCGGAGTCCGACATAGGCTTCGTCGACCGGGCCAGGGCATTCGAACCCGATCTGAGCCATGATGCCTGGCCCGTGCTCGAGCGGGAAGCGCTGCTTTGGGCAGCTTTGCGGGGATGGGAGTGGCTAATTCGTCCGCGGCGGGAGTTCGCCGCGGGCGCGGGACTGGGTGCGGGGCTGGGCGTGGAGCGGGGCTGGGCGTGGGACTGGGCGCGGGACTGGGTGCGGGACTGGGCGCGGGACTGGGTGCGGGGCTGGGCGCGGGGGTCTTGCGGCCGGGTCGCTCGCGGGCCTGGTGCCGGGAGTGGCTGACCCCGGACGGCTCGCCGGTGCGGCTGACGGGAAGGGTCGGCGGCGGCGCAGGGGCGGCGACGCAGCTCGGCTCGGCCGACGCTTCCGTTCGGAGGTGGTCCGCGGCAGTCGGCGGGCTGCAGTCGCGTTGCCGCGGAGGCGGCCGGGAACGACGAGGTCGGTTCGACGTGACTTGGGGCGCTACGGTCGGCGACAAGTGGCGGGGGAGTGCGCGCTCGCCAGCGGACATAGCGCGGCGGCGTAGCCCGCCTTTCGCATTGCCTTGCATTGCGCCTTCGTTCATGTTCCGGGCTCGGTCAGAGCCGCGGCAGCCGTGGCCACACTGATCGTCGGAGAGTCCAATGACGACGTTTAACCAAGTCTTGTCGCGGGTGCGAGAGAGCATCCGTGAGGTCACGGCGGAACAGACAGACGCCGCGATTCGGTCGAATCCGCCACTGCTCATCGACGTGCGCGAGCGAGACGAGTACGAGCAGGGCTTCATCCCCACCGCCGAGTGGATTCCTCGTGGCTTTCTCGAGCTCAAGATCGAGGATCTCACCGCGGACCGCGGCCGGGAGATCGTGATCTACTGTGCCGGCGGTACTCGTTCGGCTCTCGCGGCGCGCTCGCTGGCCGAGATGGGGTACACGAACGTCGCTTCGCTGACCGGTGGCTTCCGGGCGTGGAAAAACGCGGGCCTGCTGTTCGATCGGCCCCGCCTGCTGACGGCGGACCAGCTCAAGCGCTACGCGCGAAACATCATGTTGCCCGAGGTCGGCGAGGGCGGACAGGGCAAGCTGTTGGACGCCAAGGTCTTGTGCTTGGGCGCGGGCGGGCTGGGGAGTCCGTCCGCGTTGTACCTCGCCGCGGCTGGGATCGGAACGATCGGCATCGTCGACGACGATGTGGTCGACGAAAGCAATCTGCAGCGCCAGGTGCTGCACAGCATGGATCGGGTGGGGATGGCCAAGGTGGAGAGCGCTCAGATCGCGCTACAGGCGCTCAACCCCGATGTCACGGTGGTTCCGCATCGCACTCGCCTCAGCAGCGACAACGTGCTCGAGATCATCGGGCAGTACGATCTCATCGTCGACGGCGCGGACAACTTCCCCACTCGGTACCTGCTCAACGATGCCGCGCTCAAGTTGGGCAAACCGGTGATTCACGCCTCGATCTTTCGCTTCGAAGGCCAGGTGACCACGTTTTTGCCGTTCGATGGGCCCTGCTACCGCTGCTTGTACCCCGATCCGCCGCCGCCGGGCATGGCCCCGTCTTGCCAAGAGGCGGGGGTGTTGGGCGTCCTCCCCGGGATGGTGGGCACGCTCCAGGCCAACGAGGTCTTCAAGCTGTTGTTGGGTGTCGGCGAGACGCTCTCGGGACGCCTGCTTGTGCTCGATGCACTGAGCACCAAAGTTCGCAACTTGAAGCTGCGCCGTGATCCGAAATGCCGCGTGTGCTCCCAGGATCCCGCGGACATCGAGTTGATCGACTACGAGGAGTTTTGCTCGATCGGTTGAGGTCGGTCGAACTCGCCGATTCCAGGCGTTGAACGGGCGCGCGACCATCTGCGCGCCCGTTTTTGGTTTCGGACGGAGCGCGGGGCTCGAACCCGGGACGGATCGGACCGGATGGCCCGTGCGGTTGCACGAGGAGGCCTCGCGCAACTCGTCGGGTTTCCCGCTATCGCGGCGGGTGCTGGCCTGGCGCCGTTGGGGTCGAGGGGCGTCGGCCGAGCTCGCGGTGCCCCTTGCGGGCGAGCGCGAGGCGGCCGTCACGGCGCTGGTACACTCCGCGGGTTGTGGCGGCCGAACGCATCATCATCATCGACGGCAGTGCCGTGCTGTACCGGGCGTACTTCGCCATCCCCGGGCAGCTGAGCACCGCCGCCGGCCTGCACACCAACGCGATTTTCGGCTTTGCCTCGTCGTTTCGCAAGCTGTTGGCCGGGCGGACGCCGGAGTACGGCGTCGTGGTGTTTGACGCGCCGGGCCCCACGTTTCGCGAGGAGAAGTATCCGGCCTACAAAGCCCACCGGCCGTCGATGCCCGACGAGTTGCGCGAGCAGCTCGAATGGATCGACCGCGTGGTCGAGGCCAACGCGTTTCCGCTGCTGCGCGTGCCAGGCTATGAGGCCGACGATGTGATCGGCACCATCTCGCGCTGGGCGGTCGAGGGAGGCATCGAGGTGCGGATCGTATCGGGAGACAAGGACTTCGCCCAGCTCATCTCCGACGAGCATAACGTGAGGATGCTCGATACGTTGCGCGACATCACGTACGACGTGGAGCTCGTGCGCAAAAAGTGGGGCGTCCTGCCGCACCAGTTCGTGGATTGGCTGGCGATGGTCGGCGACAAATCCGACAACATCCCCGGGGTACCGGGCATCGGGGCGAAAGGGGCCGCCAAGCTGCTCGCCGACTACGGTGACCTAGACGGCGTGCTGGCCAACGCCGAGGGCCTGCGCGGGCGACAGCGCAGCGCGATGCTCGAGTTCGCCGATCAAGCGCGACTATCTCGTGATCTGGCGACGATCGAAACCTCCGTGCCGCTGGAGGTGAGCCTCGAGGATCTGCGCTTGGTGTTGCCCGAGCCAAGTCGGCTCAACGAACTATACAAAGAACTCGAGTTTTACTCGCTGCTGGCGGAACAAGATCGCGATGACGGGCTCGAGACGAGTTCGGGTGACTACGTCATCGTGAGGGAGGCGGACCAGATCGCGCAGATCGGCCGAGATGCAAGCGGTTGTATCGCCGTGTTCGGGGTATTCGACGGAGCGAGCCCAGTGAGTAGCGCATGGGTGGGTCTGGGCATCGCGGTTGAGCCCGGGCGGGCGTGGTGTGTGCCGCTGTGCGAAGCCGACGAGACGGTCTGGCAGGCGGTGGGCGAACTCTTGGGCGATCCGACGCGCAAGAAAGTCACGTACAATGCGAAGTCCTTGTGGATCGCGGCGCGGCGCCGGGGGCTTACGCTGGCCGGCGTGGAGGGCGACGTGATGCTTGAGTCATTCTTGGTCGATCCCACCAAGATCATCCCGCACGAACTCGATGCAATCACCAAAGAGTACCTGCAGCGGACGCTCCCCAAGGTATCGCGAGTGCTGGGGTCGGGCCAGTCGGCGCGCCGGTTCAGCGAGCTCGATCACCGCGAGCTCGCCACGTACGTCGGATTGCTCGTCGACTGCGTTGGACAAGCCCACGCCAAGATCCGGCCGCTCGTCGAACAGCGCGGGCACCTCGAGTATCTGCAGGACGTGGAGCTGCCGCTGTCGTGGATACTGGGGCAAATGGAGCTCGATGGCATCGCGGTCGATCGCGAAGACCTCGCCGCGCTGGGGGCCGAGTTTTCGGGCCGCCTCAAGGAGTTCGAGCATAAGATCTACGCTTGTGCCGGGCGCGAGTTCAACATTGGCTCACCCAAACAGCTCGGGGCCGTGTTGTTCGACGAGCTCGAGTTGCCGGTGATCAAGCGGACCAAGACCGGGTACTCAACCAACGCCGAGGTACTCGAGCGGCTCGCTCCGCACCATGAGATCGCCTCGCTCTTGCTTGAACATCGCAAGCTCGCCAAACTGATCAATACCTATACCGACGTCTTGCAGCGCGAGATCAACCCAGACACCGGGCGGATCCACGCCACGTTCCAACTGACGGTTGGCGCGACCGGCCGTTTGATCTCGACCGAGCCCGATTTGCAGCGAACGCCGATCAAAACGCCAGAGGGCCGGCGGATCCGTCAGGCATTCGTGGCCAAGCCGGGGCACCAGTTGATCTCGGCCGACTGGAGCCAAATCGAGCTGCGATTGCTCGCCCACGTCAGCGGAGACGAGCGCTTGGTCGCGGCGTTTCGTCACGACGATGATGTTCACGCGGGCACGGCTTCGCAGTTGTTCGGCTGCGCTCCACAGGACGTGACCCGCGAGCAGCGGGCGGTCGGGAAACTGGTGAATTTTTCCACCATTTACGGGCAAGGAGCGACGGCGTTGGCTCGCATCGTCAACGTGACGCGCAAGGAGGCTCAGCGGTACATCGACGGGTATTTCGCGGCGTATCGCGGGGTGCGTCATTGGCTCGATGCCACGATTGCCGCGGCACACGAAGATGGCTATGTGACCACGCTGCTCGGGCGTCGCCGCTACATCCCGGAGCTTTCGAGCAACGCGGGGACCGAACGGCAAGCCGGAGAGCGAATCGCCGCGAATACCCCGATTCAGGGCTCGGCGGCCGATATCTGCAAACTGGCCATGGTCGCGGTGGCCCACGAGATCCGCGATCGCCGGTTGGGCACGCGGATGCTATTGCAGATTCACGACGAGCTCGTGTTCGAAGCGCCGATGGCGGAGGTGGAAGAGGTGATGCAGCTGGTCCGCCACCACATGGAAACGGTCGTGGACCTCGATGTTCCGCTGGTCACCGACGTTGGTGCCGGACGCAGCTGGGCGGACGCCCACTGAGGCGAGCGCGCCGGGCGGTGGGGCCGACGTTACGGGAACGTGCACATCAATGATTCACCGCACGTGGCGTGGCAACTACTGCAGTCCCCGGCGTTGGTCTCTTCGATGTCCCCTTTGCGGCCGACGGTCTGCCAGTCCCAGGCGTTTCCCGTCTTGGCGCGCATGACCGTGTACAAGTCGGGGTCGTCGCTACAGCTCGAGCTCTCGTCCCATTGCGGCTTGAGGAGGACGGACCCGTCCGGCAACGGCTCGCCGGCGGTGAACGCCGCAAACCCGCTCGGATCGATCCACACTTCCATGTGGCCGCCTCGCGGGTGGTTGGTCGGCTCGCAGCTGTTCACGATCTCGTACTCGGACGACCAGTTCTCGACGAAGAAGGCGTTCGAGTCGTGGCGATAACCGCAGCCGAACAGGACCGTCAGCGCGAGGGTGCTGGCGAGGCCGGTCGCACGGAGTGACGATAAGCGCATGCCGGGGGATAGCACGCGCGGGTCGGGCCGGCACCTGAGTCCGACTCGACGCCCGCGCGCCCGCGCGGGCTCGAGATGCGGCCGGCTGACGGCGGGGCCGAGAACCGGCGACGTGCGGCCTCGCGCCGAGACGAAGTCGTGGGCTCGATCGGCTACTTGGCCAACTCGTCCAAGACCCTCGCGATCTGTTGCAGTTCCGCGTCCTCAGGAAGGACGGACTGCGCCTGCTCGACGGCGGCGAACGCCGGCGCGAGGGCTTCGGCTTGGGCATCGTTGCCGTCGGCCTTCTTGTACCGGCGAAGGGCTTGGGCGTACGCGAGGACCGCGGCGCCTTTGGGCCACAGCAGCGGATCTTGGCCAAGTAGCTCGCCAAAAGTGAAGGTTTGCGCGACCTCGCGGGCCTCGAACGAGATCGCGTCTTTGTACCGGGCCGTGACCGTGAACTCGGTTTCAGGCGTAATGGAGTCCGGGTCGCATGTATCGAGCTCCTGGTAAAACACCATGGCGTCGTTTGGGGCTAGGTGTTGGGGCTCGACCTCTTCCGGATCGGTGCTCGACTCCTCGCCGCTGAACTTGACGAGCTCGAAGCTTGGGGGCAGGTGAAGCTCTACTTGTACGTCGCGGGCGGCGACCTGCATGGTGCTGGCAAAGCTATCGCGGAAAATGTGCCATGCTTCGGCCTCGTCGTGGATGAACACGGATGCTCCTTTGCCGGCATCCGTCATGCGATCCATTAGGTCGTCGTTGTAGCCGTTGCCGCCGACACCGACGCCCACGAGGTAGATCCCATCTTGGCCGTTGAGCTCCGCGTGCTCGGAGATCAGATCGACGCTCGTGATACCCACGTTGGCACCGCCGTCGCTGACGATCACCACACGGTTGATCCGATCGGACGCCCATACATTGTAAGCGAGCTCGTAGCCCGCAGAGAGCCCACCGTGGAGGTCGGTGCCGCCGCCGGATTCGAGCTTGTCGATCACGTCGATCAGCGCCGGGTCGTTGGGACCGGTGATCGCGTGGTTGGCGAGGTGCACGGCATTGGCCGTATCCCATTCGACGACGGACACGTTGTCGCCAGCTTTGAGGCTGGCGGCGATCGCCTTGCAGCTCTCGCGCAATAGCGCGATTGGCTCGCCGGTCATGGAGCCCGACGTATCGAGGACCAACGTCACGTTCATGCTCGCTCTTGCCTCAGGCGTGACCTGCTCGCTGCTGACGGCGAGTTGCATGCGGTAGCGCTCCGTACCCGGGTCGCCGGTATCGGGACCATTGTCCAGTTCCGCGGCGATCGCCACCGTGCCAGCCTCGGCCGCCGGGTACGGGAATGAGTAGTAGTTCATGAATTCCCACGGGCGAATGCGAATCCCGGACAAGTTGGGACGGCCTTCGTGGAGCACGCGTTCGAGCACCTGCACTGGGGACGACATCGAGTTCGAGTCGTCGGGTGAAAGATAGAGGATGACGTCGTTCTCCTCGTCGCAGTCGTCGTCTTCGCCGCCGGTGTCTTCGGTGTCGCCGGTGTCGCCGGTGTCTTCGTCGTCCTCTCCGGTCTCGTCGTCCTCTCCGGTCGCCGCTCCAGTGCTGGGCTCCTCTGCGCCGGTTGAATCGTCGTCGTCGTCGTCGTCGTCGTCGTCGTCGTCGTCGTCGTCGTCGTCGTCGTCATCGTCATCGT
>QKPP01000185.1 GCA_006508105.1 Myxococcales bacterium FL481
ATGATGATGATGATGATGATGATGATGATGATGACGACGATGACGATGACGATGACGATGACGATGACGATGACGATGACGATGACGATGACGACGACGACGACGACGACGACGACGACGACGACGACGTAGACGACGATGACGACGACGACGACGACGACGACGACGACGACGGCCAAGCAAACGACAGCACCGACGCGGGCGCGAGTCAGGCCGAACCCGCGGACGAGGATGGCTGCGGGTGTGCTTCGACGGCCCGTGGCCAGAATCGCTCGGCCTGGCTCATGCTTCCGCTGCTGGGCCTCTGGCTGAGCCGCGCCAGGCGAAGACGCAGCCGCCACGGCTAGTGGCTTAGTTGCGGGGACGCTGGCTACGACGGGCGTGGACTCCGCGGCTCGTCCCGGGCTTCGCCTGAGAGCACCGCACTAACAGCATCGTCGAGCGGCGCTCCGGCACCCACCGCCGACTGCGGGCGCCATTTCCGACACGTCGGAAAATCGGCCCGCACGGCGGATGGTTCGTCCGACGTGTCACCCGGGTCGCTGATCCGTGCGTGAAACCCGCCGGCCTGCGCAGTTCATCACTCGCCAAACCGGTGCGATCGCGGAGCACCCCGGCGTGACTGTCGCGCCAGCCAGACCGCCGCCCGAGATGGACTCAAGTCGGCGCGGGCGACCGCCCCGCTGGGTTTCCGCGAGGCCGACCGCCTCGGATCGACGTAGTTCGAATGCAGCGCCGAAGCCTCGCGTCGGCCACTGCCGCTCGCTAACGCGCAGACGCTCGTCCGAGCCAAGAATCGCTTCAGGAAAACCTGTGCGACAATAATTGTCGCAGCAATTGATTGTGCAGCACGTAGAGTACATGCGGCTACACGGGCAGCAGCCTGCCCCGGCCCGAACCACCATGCTTGAAACCCCATCCGTCAGACCTAGCCCCTCCTCGCGCCGCGATGCTGCCACCGGTAGCGCTGACTGCGAAGCGGGTCGCACCGCAGAGCCGTTGAAGCTCGCCATCCCACCGCCATCCGAAGCCGCCGATCAGGACCGAGAGTGGTGCGTGGTCGCCACGGACGCCGGATGGAAACAGGTCCGATTCCACGACTACGCCGCGATCTATGAGATCCCCGGCCTGTACGAGCGTCTGTTCTGCGATGTGTTGCACTGTGACTCGCCGCGCACGGTTGTCCGCGAACTGGCGAACAGCGCCGGAGGTAGCCTGAGCGGATACCGGGTGCTCGAGCTCGGCGCGGGAAACGGCATGGTTGGCGAACAACTGCGGGCCCACGGCGCGCGCGACATCTGTGGGCTCGACATTCTCCCGCAAGCGCGAGCTGCCGCAGAGCGAGACCGGCCGGGAACCTACGCCGACTACGTTGTCGGCGACTTGACTCGCCCCACACCGGCGCTGCGCCAACGAGTGCTCGAGCGCCAATTTGACGCGCTGGTCTGCGTCGCCGCGTTAGGCTTCGGCGATATCCCGCCACAGGCGTTCCGAGCGGCGTTCGGCACCGTTCGCAACGGTGGGCTCGTGGCGTTCAACATTCGCGACAAATTCCTCACCGCGGGCGAGCACTCCGGGTTCTCCCGACTCGTCGATGAGCTCCAACACGATGGTCGACTGGAAATCGTGCGCCGCCACGAGTACGTGCACCGCCGAGCGACGACTGGCGCGCCGCTGAACTACGTCGCGGTCATCGCGAAGAAGCAGAGTAACGGCGTCAACCGGCGGGCGCGGAACTAGCCTGAGCACACCGGCGCGAGAGCACGGGCTCCAAAAGTCGGGCTTGGGGGCCCTAGAACATGCGGGCGCCCGCGACACAACCGGTGCAGAACAACCCGAACATCACCCCCCCGGCCACCATGCGCCACATCGAGATGTCGGGAAACTGCGTCACCGCGAAGAAGATTCCTCCCGCCGAAAACACGACGACGACGGGAATGAGATGGCCGTACCCGCCGAGAAGCCACTTCTTCTCGTCACGCCTGGACGCCATGGAGGGGGCGGGGCTAGACGGCGATCCGGTCTCGGTGCTCATCCCTGGAGTCGGCGTGGAAGCCATGCTGCGGGAGGCTAGCACGCTGTCGCAGCCGCGCCGCGCGGGTCGGCACCGGAGGAGCGTCGGCCCTCACGCGATCCAAGTGAGCTAGCATCCGCTCGTGCGCGTGCTCCACACGTCGGACTGGCACCTGGGGATCTCGCGCGACACCGTGTCGCGGCGCGAGGATCATTCGCGTTTTCTCGCCTGGCTGCGCGAGACCATCCGGGAACGGGGCGTGGACGTCCTGTTGGTGGCCGGGGACATCTTCGATACGATCGCCCCCAGCGCCGAGACCCAGCGGCAGCTGTACGGGTTTCTCGGTGCGCTTCGTGAGACCCCGTTGCGACGCGCGATCCTCATCGGCGGCAATCACGACTCGGCCGCGCAGCTCGACGCCCCACGCGGTCTGCTGTCGGCTCTCAACATCGACGTGCTCGGCTCCTACCGCGCCGATGAGGCACCGCAGCGTCACCTGTGCCCGATCCGAGGCCCGTCCGGGGACATCGAACTCGCGGTGGCGGCGGTCCCGTTTGTGCATGAGTTTCGCCTCGGCATCCGCACCACCGACGCCACGCGGGACATCGTTCACGCCCGCTTGGTGCAGCGCTTCCGCGACGTCTACGACCGGCTCGCTGAGCACTCGCAACAACAGTTCGGCACGGTCCCACTGGTCGCCATGGGGCATCTCACCTGCGGCAGCGCGACGCGCGACGACTACCCCCACGAAGTCCACCAAGTCGGCACGTTGGGTTCCCTCCCCGCCGATGTGTTCGACTCGCGTTACCGCTACGTCGCCCTGGGCCATCTGCATCATCGGCGCTGTGCCGGTCGGGATCACGTGCACTACTGCGGGACCCCGGTCGCGCTCAACCTCCGCGAAGCGGCGAGCGCCCGCTGCGTGCTCGAGTTCGACAGCGGGGCGGCGCAGCCCACCCCGCAGGTGCTCCGCGTCCCGCCGACCCGCGACCTCGTCGAGCTCACCGGCGTGTTCGACGAGGTCGCCGCCCAGCTCGAGACGCTCTCGTGGACCACACCGTTGCGCCCCCTCGTCTATCTGCGCGTCACCGTTGACAGTTACGATCCCACGCTGGCCGCCCGGCTGTACGAGATCAACCGCACCGCGCACGCCACCGACGCTCCGCCGATCGTCGAACTCCGACAGGTGCGCCGCACCTCGCCGCAGGCACCTCCGCTCGACGACCAGCTCACCCGCCTTCGAGATCTTGAGCCCGAGGAGGTGTTTCGCCGGCTTTGTCGGGCCCAGGGGGTGACCCCGCAGACGCCCTTGCTGGCCGCCTTCCGCACACTGCTGAACCCTTCCGCCGAGTCCACGCGCGACGAACCCCCGCTGGAATCCGCGACTCCCACCACCGCGATGCCCACCCCCGCGACCGACCTCGCGTGAAGATCCACGCCATCGACATCGAGAACATCAACTCGCTGTACGGCGCGCAGCGGGTAGATTTCGACCGAGACCTCGGCCAAGCACCGCTGTTCGTCATCCTCGGTCCCACCGGGAGCGGCAAGTCGACCATCTTGGACGCGATCTGTCTGGGGCTGTTCGGCAAGACGCCGCGGCTCGGCCGTAGCTCCGGCGCAACGCCACGCGGCGACGATGCACTCGAAGCCGACGACGCCCGTCGTGTCATGTCCCACGGTACGGCTTGGTCGCGCGCGAGTGTCGAGTTCTCGCGCTATGTTCATGGCCAACCGAAGCGCTTTCGGGCGACTTGGTTCTGCCAGCGCTCGAGGAAACGGGCCACCGGCCGTCCGCAGCCACCCGAACGCAGCATGGAGGAGCTCGATCCGGTGTCGCAGACCTGGGCGCTGCTCGTCAGCGATCACCGCGAAAAGATCTATCGGCCCGTGTTCGACGAGGTGTTGGCGGAGCTGACCGCCGAAGCGTTTACTCGCTCCATCCTATTAGCCCAAGGCGAGTTCGCGGCGTTTCTGCGAGCCGACGACACCGCGCGAGCGGCGATGCTGGAGCGTCTCACACGGACCCATCTGTATCTCGAGATCGGCCAGCGAGCGGCCCAGCGACACCGGCAAGCTGACGCGACCTTCCAGGCCGCCACCGCCCGCCTGGAAGGGTTCGACGTACCGTCGGGCGAAGCCATCGCACAACTCGAAACTCAGCGCAGCGCCACGTCCAAACGTGGCGAGGTTCTACAGGCCCGCATTCGTGATCTCGAGCAGGACGCAGAGGTGCTTCAGCGAGCCGAGTCGTTGACCACCGCGGTTGCACAAGCTCGCCAGGTGCTGGCGCGCGCCGAGCTGGAGCAAGCCGAGCACCAGCCGATGCTCGAGCGCCTCGCTGCCCACGAGCGCACCGCACCAGCGCGTCGCTGCCTCGGACAACGCGACGAGGCCGTGCGTCAGCTCGACGTGGCCCAAGGAGAGCTGGAGCAGTACCAGCAACACCAATGCGAGCTCGCCGAGCTCGCCGAGGCCCAAGCGAAAGAGCTGGCGACGCGAGTCGCCGAGCTTGGTCAACGACGCGCCCGCTGGCGCGAGCTCGAGCCGCAGCTGACCGCAGCTTTCGAACTACGCGCCCGCTGGCACGCCGCCAACGACGAACTCCAACGGGTCGAAGCCCGGCAAGGCGAGCTATCGCACGTCATCGCCACCGCGAGAGCGCATCGAGAAGCCGCGGCCGCCCGGACAGCCGAACTCGAACGCGCCATCGAGGCGACGAACGAAACGCTTCGCCGCCGGCCCGGCGGCGAGCCGCTCGCGAACAGCGTCGATGCACTGCGCCGAGAGGTCGACCTCCTCAAGTCGCTCGATCGAGACGCGCTCGCCGCAGCCGAACTCGTCGAGACGCGACATCGAGAACACGCCGCAGCAAGCCAAACCGCAAAGCGGCTCGAGGCGCAACTCGCCCGCCTCGCCCCCGACGACGCGGCGCGACCCGACGCCCGGCTCGCGCCGTCCGACGCGGGAGACTCGCCCTCCACCGTCTCGCGGGGCCTCCAGTCGCCCGCGGACCAACACGATGAGCTCGAGGCCGAACGAGGTCGGGTCCAACGGGTCGAGCATTCACTTCGACAACAACGCGACCGACTGATGGCAATCGTGAGCGAGGAGAATCGTGAGCACGAGTTCGCCACTCAGCTGGGCGAGCTCCATGCGAAGCATCCCGCGCTGACCGCCCAACTCGCGGATGCACGACATCTCGCCGAGCAGGCTGAACGAGCGTGGCGAGCCGCGATGGCCCGGCGCGACGCCGTTGTGCAAGAGCAGCGACAGCTTGAGCGCGAGGAGTTGGCCGCACGGCTCCGATCCGAACTCGTGAGCGGCGAACCATGTCCCGTCTGCGGGAGTGTGAGCCATCCCGCGTTTGACGCTCTCCACGACGAGAAGGCGCCAGAGACGGCGCCCGACCGCCTGCGGGCTACGACCCTCTCGCAAGCCGACGATGAGCTCGCCGAGGCACACGAGCGTCGGGAACGAGCCCATCGCGTGCCGGTCGGGTTGGAGATTCGGCTGCGCACCCTCGAAGCCACCATCGCCGACGCCCGCGACCGCCTCGCGGCCCAGACCGCGAAGCTGGACCAAGCCTGGAGCCGACTGGCCACGCCCCCGGCACACCCCGAAAATCGCTCAGGTGCCGCCGAGCTCGAGCGGGTCGATCGCGCCTTGCGGGACGCCGCGCGAGAACAAGAGCGCCTCGGCCGACGCGAGCGCGAGCTTCGTGCGCTGGAACAAGCGACCCACCGGGCCGCCGAAGCCCGACAGCAGGCCGAGTTGGCGCGCGCCACTGCGATTGAGCGCTGCCGTCACACGCAGGCCCAACTCGTCGAGGCTGAAGCCACACGCGACCAGGCCGAGGCCCGGGCCAAAGGACACCGCGAGCGAGTGACGGCCGAACTCAACCGCCACGACACCGCTTCGCCCCCGCACCACTCCCCGACCCAGCGAGTCGCTAGCCTCGAGGCCGCGGTCGCGCGCTGGCGAGCGGGGGTGCAGGAGACCGTCACACTCGCAG
>QKPP01000193.1:0-54218 GCA_006508105.1 Myxococcales bacterium FL481
TCGTCATCGTCATCGTCGTCGTCATCATCATCATCATCATCATCATCATCATCATCATCATCATCATCATCATCATCGTCATCATCATCATCATCATCGTCATCATCATCACCTCCCTCGCAAGCCTCCGCCACGGCCGCTCCGATATCGACCAGCCCCCAGCCGTAGTCGTTGTTCGGCTCGCCGTCGAGGATGGCCGTGTCCTTGAGCAGCTGCTCGACCTCGGCCGGGGTGATATCGGGGTAGGCTTCGAGCACCAAGGCGACGCCCCCGGCGGCGAGTGGGGTGGCGAAGCTGGTACCACTGGAGTAGCTGTACCCGCCCCCGGCGGAGGCCAGGGCCACGCTCGATCCCGGGGCGACCAAGTCGGGCTTGGTCCGGCCGTCGGCCGTGGGTCCACGTGACGAAAAACTCGCCAACCAGCCCGAGACATCGGTCGCCCCGATCGCCAGCACGTCAAAGGCGTCAGCGGGGACGATCATCGATGGTGATCCGGGCCCCTCGTTGCCCGCGGCGGTGAGCACCACCACCCCGTTCGCCACCGCCTTGTCGACCGCGATCGACGTGATCGACGTCTGTCCGTCGTAGTCCTCGTCGTCGTACCAGTCGGTGTAGCCCAGCGAGGTGGTGATGATATCGGCGCCCTCTTCCTCCAGCCACTCTACACCTTCGACGTATAAGTCTTCCTCGTAGATCATCTCGATGGCCACCGATTCTGTCTTGCCGACGAAGTACGAGGCCCCCGGTGCCGCCGATACATAGTTGCCGGGATCGTGGCCACCAACGAGTGACAAGCACGATGTCCCGTGATCGTCTTGACTGGCGTCCTCGCCACTCTCGTTGCCGACGAAATCGTCGTCGTTGTGAAAATCGTAGGCCCCCAAAATATCCATATCCTCGAACGATTCGTGATTCAGGTCGAACCCGGTATCGAGCACGCCCACAATCACCCCTTTGCCGGTGAGTCCACAATCATGAGCCGCGGGAATGTTGATCCGCTCCACCTGCTCTTGCGCGCTGCCGTAGTCAAACCCGCCCTCGCGGGCCGGCCGTGTTGCCGTCCGCGCCGGCAGCGGGGTCATCTCCGGCAAGGGACTCGAACCTCGCACCACGTGACTCACGTGGGTGACCATCGGCAAGGCCCGAACTGCCTCGATCTGACGCTCGGTCGCGTGGACGCTGACCGCGTTGAACCAACGCGAGCGCACGCGCAGCGATACCCCGGTCGCAAGCACCCGCTCGACGTACTGTGGCGACACGTCGAGATCGTCGACGTCGACGATCTTGCCCCGACGATTGCGAGCCCGTCGTTCGAGTGCTTCAGGCGAGAAATCGAGGGTTCGATCGGCCAACGCCGCCTCAAGGTCGCGCGCCTCAACCCCCTTGTCGGCAAAATGGACCCAGTAATATCCCCGGGCCTCTTCGACGACCGGCTCGGGCGAGGTCGTGGTCGCGCCCGCAGTGGAGACAGCGAGGGCCCCGGCGAGCAGGGTGACACACGGGGCAAAACGAGACCCGCGGTTGCGGCGTGGGGTCAACAAAGCGGCAATTGGCACGGCGGCACTCTACGATCAAAGTCGATCGACCGCGCCGCAACGAGTGGCGCGTCAAGCGAGGCGGGCCGCCGAACGCGACGCCAGCCACCGTGATAACGGGAAGGGAACCAACGCCACGGGATGCCTCGCGCATCAACGCTGCATTCGCCTCGCACCCTTAGCAACGCTGACACGCCCACTTGGACGAACCCACGCCGCAGCCCAGACACCCGCGATCAAAACCTCGCCACACGCAACCGGCACGCGCCTAGCCACGCCGAGATCACCCGACGAAGCCGCGCAACGGTGCATCACGACGATCTGGCGTCGACTCCGGCGGCAAGCCCGGACGCGGACGGCCGGGCTCGAGCCACGACCTCGCGGCCGAGCGAGACCCGCCTTCGCCATTCGGCTGATCCGGCATGTGTACCAATCATCTCTTGTCTCCCGAGTCCCGCCGTAACTTGGCGCCGGCCCAGTCTGGCCTCACCGCCTGGCTCTGCGACGGCCCGGCGTCACACGACCCGGCGACGCGCCAGTCCCGGGGTGAACCGCGAACTGACCGGCCACGTCACAGCCCGCCGGATCGCGCCGCACAACGCTGTACCCCTCCGGTGCGGGGACGCGTGGCGTGTAGCTCGAGATCAGCTCGAGAGGTTCCCGCCGATACAGACTCAACGCCTCCCCGGCGTTGCGCAAGCCCCCCCGGCCCAAGCTTGCATCGAGCCGGAGCACCAATGCATCGGCGGCCGGGGGGACGTCCCCCGCCGTTCCCCCGCGGTACGCCTGCGCCACGAGCAAAACCCGGTCGCCATCCGCGGCCTCGAACGACGGCACGATGTCTCCGGGTGCGGCACGGCCCTGTGCCAACCGTTCGAGGACGGCCGACCACGGTAGGTCGGCGAGCCGCAGCCCGTCGAACCGTCGCGGCTCGCCACGCCGCCCCGGCAAGATGGCGAGCTCGACAAACTCCTCGCGGGGCTCTTCGCCGCGCGGGTTCGCCAACACCTCGACGATGGCCAGCGCAGGACTCACGTGGGCGTCGCCGGCCGGCTCGGGAGAGTGGAGCGGTCGGACGGCCGCGGCCACGTGCCCTTCGAGGTCTTCGACCGCCACGCCCGCACGCCACGTCGTGTCGAACCGCGAGCTGGCGATGCGATCCCACGGGAGGCCGACCCGCAGATCACCGATGCCGCGAGTGACCGCCGCAGCGGGGCCCAGTGTCAACTGCAGCGCCGACGAACGCGTGGCGGCGAGTTGAGCAAACACGCAGCGCTCCGCCGTCCAAACGACCACGTCTTCGGCTCGGGGTGGTGCGCCGGGCACGTCCCCGACTTGAAACCACGCCCCACTTGCGAACGGGACCGCGTGGCGGCCCGCCGCGTCGCGGGCTTGCACCCGCCGCGCTCGCACGCGGACCGGCCCCGGCAGGTCGGCGTCAAGGTGCCATCGTAGACAACCCGACGTCGTCCCCCGTGGGCACGGGGTCGGGTCCGTGCCGATGACCGCCTGCCCCGTTTCCGTCTCGAGTTCGAGCCGGTCGGTGGCACGCGGCGTCGCGACGGGGAGCGAGAACTCGACGTCGACGAACGCGAGCTGCACCGGCACCCCGCGCTCGCCTGCGCGGGGCCAAGCCAACCGCGGCACGGGGCCCGACGAGTCCGGTCCCGCCGTCGTGAACGTCTCGCGCCAGCGCGTCGTCTCGCCCCGCGAATTGGTCAACGGAGCCCCGTTCGTGTCACGAACGCCCGAACCGATCACAAAGCTATACGGCGTGTCGGCCGACAGCGGATGACGCGGAACGACGTGCAGCTCGTCGAACTCCGCGTCGTACCTCAACGCGAGTCTAACCTCGCCCGCGTAGACACCACGATCGATCTGACGCAGGGCCGCGGCACTCAATGGCGCGTGCCAACACTGGCCCGCCCAGCACACGCCATCATCGACGCAGCGCACGCCCGCACGGCACGGTGCCTCCGGGCGCCACGGCACGATCGCCACGCCCCCCGAAGCCAACGACTCGCGGTCCATCGCCTCGGAGAACCGTACCCAAAGGGAGGGCAGCACGGGTTGCCGCTCCACCTCATCCAAGCTCGATGCGACCACTCGTGGCGGACGGAGATCGACCGGTGGCGGCGCCAGGCAGGTCGGGCCGCCGGCGAGCCCGAGCCAGACGAGCGCCCGAGCCCCGCCCCGGCGCCCTGCAGATCCGATCGACATAACGGCTTATCGGCCCCGCCGGTTCTCGGTTGCAGATCGACGATCCGCGCGCCCCGCGAGCCGTCGGCCACGCACCGGCCTGCGCAAAACTCGACACCGGCGCTGGAGCGGGCCGGACCATCGCGCTGTCCCGCGCGCCCGGCTCGACTCGCTTGCCGGCAAAACGCCCGGCCCCATCGACACGGAATCGGTTCCCTCGCAATTATTGCTATGGCAAACATTCGCCGGGCGTCTGGCGTCTGGCGTCTGGCGTCGAGCCCCGAGCCTCGACGTGATCTCACACGCCGGGTGGCCCCGGGACACCGCGCCAGCCAAGCTGGCGTGAATCCGTCCGCCTACCCGGCCGCCAGATCCGATCCCGCTGCCGCGATGCTGTTTCCCACCTTCGACTTCCTGCTGTTCATCATCCCGACTCTGATCGGGTTTTGGGCATTGGCGGGCCGCCCTCGAGCACGGGGATTGTTTCTGCTCGGGGCCAGTTACCTGTTTTACATGGCGGGTCCCAAGACCGAGCCCCCGCCCGCGCCGCCCTACTACCTCGGCCTCCTGCTGTTCTCGACCGCGCTCGATTTCGTGGCCGGGGCGCAGATCCACCGCTTCGCCCCGCTCGTACGCGATGACGACCCCGAGCTGCGCGCGTTTGCGATCCGACACCGCAACACCTGGTTGACCGCGAGCCTCGTGGGAAACCTCGGTCTGCTCGCGTACTTCAAGTACCTCAACTTCCTCATCGAAGCGTTCACGGACCTCTTGGCGGTGTTCGGCGGGTCCGCCCAGCCGCTGCACCTCGACATCGTCTTGCCGCTCGGCATCAGCTTTTACACGTTCCAAAGCCTGAGCTATACGATCGACGTTTGGCGGCAGAAACTGGAACCCGAGCCGTCGTTTGCCCGCTTCGCGCTGTTCGTGGTGTTTTTTCCCCAGCTCGTCGCGGGGCCCATCGTTCGCGCCAGTCAGTTTCTCCCGCAGCTTCGCGCCGGCCCCCGGTTCTCCCGTGAGGGCATCGAAACTGGCGCGTTTCGGGTGTGCCAGGGGCTCGTCAAAAAGGTCGTGCTCGGCGACTGGATCGCGGTGCAGCTCACCGACCGCGTGTTCGACACGCCGGAAACGTTCACGTCTCTGGAGCTGATGGTCGCGCTCTACGCCTACACCCTCCAGCTTTACGCGGACTTCTCCGGCTACTCGGACATCGCCATCGGCACGGCCCGCATGCTCGGGTTTACGCTGCCCGAGAACTTCGACCGACCCTACCAATCGCGCGACATCGCCGAGTACTGGCGGCGGTGGCACATGACCCTGTCCACGTGGCTGCGCGACTACGTGTTTTTCTCTTTGCTGGCGCGGTTCGGCTCGCGCGGGGGCTACCTCGCCGTGTGGCTGACGATGTTCCTCGTCGGGATGTGGCATGGCGCGAGCTGGAACTTCGTGTTCTTCGCCAACATTCACGCAGGGGCGATGGTGTTCAATCGCTGGAACCGCACGCGCGATCGCAAATCGCCAGTGGCGCAGACCCTTCCCCGCCGGCTCGCCGTCGCCGCCGGGCTGTTCGCCGGGTTCACGGCCATCGGGCACTGGTCGCTCCACCTGACCTGGCTCGATGCCGGGCTGGCCAGCGGACTCATCGCCGCGGCCGGGACTGCAGTCACGCTGTTGCCGCTGCAGACCACCCGTCGACTCACACCACTTCACATCCTCGCGACGTTCCACCTGCTGGTGTTTTCGCGCATCTTCTTCCGCGCCCCGGACCTCGACACGTCGCGCCAGTTCATCCGCGGCCTGCTCGCCTTCGACGGCCACGGGATCCGTCCCGGGTTGACCACGGGGTGGGTGTGGCTAACGCTCGTGGTGGGCGTCGCGTACCATTTTACGCCCAAGGCTTGGGTGGACGTCCACGCGCTGCGGATCTTTCGCAAACTACCGGCCCCGATCCTCGGCGTGCTGTTTGCAGCGCTGGCGTTCGGCCTGATGAAGCTACTCGAAGGAGCGCCCCGTGCCTTCATCTACTTCCAGTTCTAGCCACGGTGTCCCCCCCTCCGGTCAGCCCAACGGGCCAAGCCCACTCCCGCGCGGCCTCATGGACGAAGACGGGCGGCTTGCCGCGCCGGTGCAGTTGGGTGAGATCGTCGAAGCCGCCCCGCCTCGCCTGTCCACGCTAGGCAATGTGGGGGGGGCGTTGGCCGTGCTGACGCTGTGCGTGGTGGCGACCTACCTTGTCCCAGCCCTGGAGTTCGCGCGACCGTGGAATGCCGCCGATCCGCTCCCGTTTTGGAACCTCACCGGACGCTATGTCGAAAGCGATCAACTCGGGCAAGCCGGTACCGAGGTCGCCGCTTTGGACGCCCTTACCCGGGACGCACTGGACGCGGCGTCGCAAGAGCACGTGGCTCGCCCCACCCCTGGTGTCGCCAGCACAATCGGGCCGTACACGCCTCATCCCGACGACGCCAAAGAAGTCACCCAGTCGCTGGAGCTGTTCGGGGACGATCGCCTCGACTCGTTCTTCGCGTCGTTGGCCCGCAGCGAAGCGGGCCAACCGGGAGCGATCACTCGCGTGGTGCACTGGGGCGACTCCGCGATCGGGGTCGACGGCATCACCTCGGCCATTCGCCACCGCATGCAACAGCGCTTCGGTGACGCCGGCCACGGCTTTCACTTGATGGCTCCGCCCAACACCTCGTATCGCCATCAAGGGGTCAAGTTCAAACACAACGACCGCTGGGGCAAGTGCTTCATCATTCGCAAGTGCCGACGCGACGGGCACTACGGTCTCGGCGGGGTCACGTTTCGCTCGCTCGGCGGGGCGGAGAGCTCGTTTGCGCCGGCTCCCAAGCGCAGCCTCGGCAAGGTGTCCCGGTTCGAGGTTTGGTACGCCGCCCACCCCGGCGGCGGCAAACTCCGCCTGCGAGTCGACCGCGGCGACAAGGTCGTACTCGACACGCACGCCGACCAACTCGAGGACCGCTGGCACGCCATCGACGTCGAAGACGGGATGCACCAGCTCTCCGTGCGCGCCGCCGGAAGCGGCCGCGTGCGGGTGTACGGCGTGACGATGGAACGCGATGTGCCGGGCGTCGTCTGGGATGGTTTGGCGCTCGTCGGCGCCTTTACCAACCGCATGACGCAGTTCGACGCCGATCACCTGCGAGCGCAGCTCGAACACCGTCGGCCGCAGCTCGCAGTCCTCACGTTCGGCGGCAACGACATGGTCCGAAGCTCGATGAAAATGTCGCAATACGCCGACGAGTTTCGCCAAGTGATCCGCCACGTTCGCACCGCCCGACCGGAGATGGCCTGTGTGGTGATGTCCCCGCTCGACCACGGCAAACGCCAGGGCCGGCGCATCATCACCATGCCGGTGGTTCCCAAAATGATCGAAGCTCAGCGTCAGGTCGCCAAAGAGGAGGGCTGCGGCTTCTTTGACACCTTCAGCGCGATGGGCGGAGACGGCTCGGCCGGACGCTGGCACAAAAAGCGACCGCGACTGGTCAGCGGCGACCTCTCGCACGTGACGTTCAAAGGCCAACTCGTACTCGGTGAGCTCTTCTACCGCGCGCTCATGCAGGCCTACGTCGAGTACCGCCGGCGCTAGTCGATCGCCGCTCTCGGCCCCGGCTCGCGCCCGGCCGCGTCGTAGCCTTGCATCATCGCGTCGGCCAAGGCCATGCCCAAGCGGGTGTAACCGCGGCGCGTGAGGTGCAGGTGATCGGCTTGGGCCATCGTCGGACTCGCCTCGACCCAGCGGGTCATCCCCATCTCTCCGCCCATGAACGCTTGCGTGTCCCAAAACGCGCAACCGTAGCGAGCGGCCACGCGGTCTTGCGTGCGGACAATCTCTCGCAATCGCGCTCGGGGCTGGCGCCCGCCGTCCGGGGTTTCCTCGGGAAAGTCGCCCGGACCCATGAGCAAGCAACTCGACTCCGGGGCGACCCGGCGGTACCGCTGCAGCACCTGCTCCAGCTCAGCGGTGTACACGGACATCGGCACGTCGGTATCGGTACATTCGTTGCCTCCGTACGCCAACACGAACAAGCTCGGGCTGCGCCGGCGAAACGCGTCGGCCCACAAGGCTTCGTCCCACGTCAGCTGGTTGGCCACCCGAGCCCCGTTGATGCCCAAGGTGTCGACCACCACGCCGGGTTCGTCGTTTTCGATCACCACCCCGAACAGTCGCACCTCGCCGTCGCCTTTGACGCGTACGCGTAGCTCGTGCAATCCCGGCTCGAGCTCGAACGCGTAGTACCCCGGGCCGTGCTCCTTCGCACGGGTCTTGATCTGAGCTTGGCGTCGCCCGTTCACGTCGAGGATGAAGCTTCCGCCGCGAGGCTGCTGCAGAAACTGCAGTTCGAACCGAGTGCCGACCGCCGCCCCACGGGCGCGAATCGACGTTCTCCGACCGCGTCGTCGGGCGGAGGTACTCGCTCCCAACAGTCCGTAGTACCCGTCCTCGCGGCGATCCGACTTCTGGGCATGGTCGGTGTGCCACCCCTTGGACGTGTTGAGTCCGACATCGAGATGTCGGTAGGTCCGCCACGGCTTCGCGAGCGCCACGAACCCGTGACCGCCGTCGCCGAACCGCCGCTGCAGATAAGTTCGCAGATACCCGGTGATGAAATCGGCCGAGGTCTGCGACGAGCCGTAGAACGCCACGCGTACCTTGCCGTCGCGCTGCCCCGACGCGAGCTCGCCCAGTGCGTGGTGAAACGCGGACAACGCTGGATCTCCCGCGCCCTGCAACGGGACGAACCGGCCGAGCGTGAGCGCGTCGATGGGTAGCGCTGCTGGCGGCGTCACGTCCGCGGCATCGCCCGTCGGCTCGGCGGCGTCGGGGGCTGCAGGCTGATCCGGCGCGATCTCGAGTCGCTGCGGGGCGTCGAAGTACGCCGCACCAAACGGCGCCTCGCCGAGCACGCGCCGTTGGGCCGCCTCGCGGGCGGCCAGAGCCGGCCCCGGCAACACGGGGGCGGCCGGCGGGAGTGGCTTCGCCGCTTGGCCCGGGGCAGTCGCGTCGGCCGCTCCCGCGGTCCCTGCCGTCTCGCCGGTGGTGGGTCGCCGCGGCGCCGCCTCGCGATCGCGGGGGCCGGCGGGGGGTTGGGGCGACGCGCAGCGCATGCCGAGCGCGAACGCCAAGCCCACCCCAGCGGCCGACAGCCGTCGCGATTTGGAGCGATGATCTGGTGATGAGGTAACATCACGCATACGGCTCGATCCTGCGGTGGCCCGGCAAAGAGGTCAAGCAAACCGCACTGGCGATCGCCGAGTCGGTCTCGCCACGGCACCATGACCTTCGCCCTCCATGAACCGTTTTTTCACCGGGCCGCGCTGCAACCCGACGCGGCCGCGCTTGAGGTCGACGGCACCACCTTGAGCTACGGCATCTTGCGTCAGGACGCGCAGCGCATCGCCGCGACGCTGGTGGACCACCGGGAAACGGAGTCGTGCCGCGCGGCCCCGCTGACGGCGGTGCTCGGACACCGCAGTCGATCCGCGTTCGCGGGCATTTTGGGGACGCTTGCATCCGGCCACGGCTACGTACCGATGCTGCCAACCACGCCCGTAGCGCGTTTGCACCGACTCATCGAGCGATCCGAGGTCCAGGCCATGGTGGTCGACCACCACGCCCACGAGGTGCTGCCAGCGCTGTTGGAGACAGTGTCCAAACCCCTGACCGTCGTGTCCCCCGACCAGCCGTTCGCCGCCTCGGTCACGTCCGCGTTCGCGCAACACCGCCTCGTCGGTCCCGCCCAACTCAGCCCGGCCTCCAAATGGACCGCCCCCACCCGCCGCGACGACGCGATCGCCTATCTGCTGTTCACCTCGGGGAGCACGGGCGAGCCCAAAGGCGTGATGGTGTCGCACCGCAACGTGGCCCATTTTCTCGACGTGGTCACGCGTCGCTACCAACTCGACGCCCGCGACCGCTTCTCGCACCTGTTCGAGCCCACCTTCGATCTGTCGGTGTTCGACATGTTCGCGGCTTGGGGGGTTGGCGCCTGCGTGTGCTGCCCGAACGCAGCGCAGCGGCTGCTGCCGAACCGCTACATCACCGACGCCCGGCTGACCGTGTGGTTTTCGGTGCCGTCGGTGGCGGTTCTGCTCGGCCGCATGCGGGCCCTCGCCCCGAACGCCTTTCCGCAGTTGCGCTTGTCGCTGTTTTGCGGGGAAGCGCTGACGGAGGAGACCGCCCGAAGCTGGTCCCAGGCCGCGATCAATAGCGTGCTCGAGAACCTGTATGGGCCCACCGAAGTGACGCTGGCCTGCACCGCCTATCGCTGGCAACCCGACTCGGGCACGCAAGACGGCGTCGTGCCCATCGGTGCGGCGTTCCCCGGGCTGCGCGAGAGGATCGTTGCCCCGGACCTCACCGAGGTGCCGCACGGCGAGCCGGGTGAGCTGTTGATGTCCGGACCTCAAGTCGCGCTGGGGTACTGGCGCGACCCCGAACGGACGGACAACGCCTTCGTCACACCGCCCGGAGAAGCCACCACGTTTTATCGCACCGGCGATCGGGTCCGCCGCCAGGGTCCCGAACAGGCGCTGCACTTCCTGGGGCGATTGGACCACCAGATCAAAATCCACGGACACCGGGTCGAGCTCGGCGAGATCGAAGCGGTCATGCGCCGCGAAGCCCAACTCGACACGGCGGTCGCGGTCGGTTGGCCTCGCACCGCCAGCGGAGCGGCGGGGGTGGTCGCGTTCGTCCGAAATCCCACCATGGCGGTGCCCGATCTCCAACGCCGCCTGGCGGCACTGTTGCCCGCTTACATGGTGCCGAAACGAATTCTCGTCATCGATGACTTTCCGCTGAATACCAATGGCAAAGTCGATCGCAACGCCCTTCTCGCTCACCTCGCCTGACCCCCAAACTGCCCGTGTCACTGTCCCGACAAGTCCTGCTCGACTACCTCCAACAACACGCCCGGTCCGATCTGACCGGCCTGCGCGACGACGCGGAGCTGTTCTCTTCGGGGACCATCGACTCGTTCGCCATGGTCGAGCTGTTGGCCTTCCTCGAGGAACAAACCGGCGCTCGCCTCGGCCCCGAGGACATCAGCATCGACAACTTCGACACCGTCGAGCGAATCTTGGCCTTCGCCGCCGCGCGAAGCCAACAAAAGTGATGCCGAGGCCCGGCATCATCATCGTCGGTCCGCCCCGGTCGGGAACGACCCTGCTGCGGCGCCTGATCGACGCCCACCCCAACATCGCTTGCCCCCCGGAGACGTACGTGTTCACGGCGGCCGCCCGATTCTTGCACCACGAGCGCTTCGGCTCCGGCGTGGACATCGGCGTGCTCGGAGGCCTAGGCCTGGCCGGCTTCGAGGATGATGCGGTGATCGGGCGGTTGCGCGAGTTCGCGTTCGGTTTTCTCCGCGAGTACGCGCAGCGCCAAGGCAAGCCCCGGTGGGCGGAGAAGACGGCATTTAGCGCCTTTCATCTCCCAGCGATCCGGCGATTGTGCCGCGGACACGTCCAGTTTATCTGCCTACAGCGCAACGGGCTCGACGCGGTCCTCAGCTTGGCCGAGCTCGTGGACAAGACCGGCGGATACGTCGCCGAGTTACACGCGCACCTACGACAACACGCCGATCCCCAGCTCGCCTTGGCCCATGCGTGGGTCGAGGCCGCCAACGCGGTCGCTGACCTCGCCGACGGCGAGAACGACGTCCTCGATCTGCGCTACGAAGACTTGGTCGCCCACCCCGACGCGACACTGCGTCGAGTGCTCAGCTTCCTCGACGAGCCGTGGCACGAGGGACTCGTCGAGACCGCACTGACCAACACCGCCGGCGTGGGATTCGGCGACTGGAAAACCTACGGTCGCGCGAAGATCGACGCCTCGAGTGTCGGCCGGCAGTCCGCCGAATCCGCCGCGACGATCGCGAGCTTGGTGCCGGTGTGTGGCCCCACCCTGGAACGACTCGGCTATCCCGTCCCGACGGTGGTGTCTCGTTCGCCGACCGACGCGCAAGCTCGACGCCGCTACGAACTCGGTCTGTTGGTCAATCGCATGCACCGACCGCGCGACCCCGAGTAGCCGGCGCTCGCGGGGAACGGCCACTCTGGCGTCGCCCGACCGTCGACGCGGTCGGTTTGCCTGCTAACCTGACATTCATGGCGCTTGACGGCGAGCATCTGATCCAGCGGGTCGAGCAGCACTTCAGCAAACTGGGCACCATCGGCATTCAGCCCGACGGTTCGATCACCCGCATCGCATGGTCCGATGAAGAGTCCGCCGCGATGGCCTACATCCGGGCCGAGGGCGAGGCATTCGGTCTGCGCGGCTCGTACGACGGGGTGGGCAACTTGTTGTTGTCCACGCCCGGTCAGCCCTCCGAGCGCTACCTCGTCGGCTCGCACCTCGACTCCGTCCCGCACGGCGGCAACTTCGACGGGGCAGCCGGCGTGGTCGCCGCTCTCGAGGCCATTCGAATGCTCATGCAGACCGACGGACAGCAACGCTGCGGGGCCAGCTTGGTCGCCTGGCGCGGCGAGGAGTACACCTTCAACGCGGTCTACAAGGGGAGCGCTGCGGCCTTCGGCCTCGGCGAGCCCCAAATTTTGCACAACGTCTACGGCGATCAGTCGCTGCGTGACGCGATCCGCCAACAAGGCTTCGACCCGCACTTCATCGACGAAGGTCGCCCGAGTTTTCAGCCGGAGTTTATCGACAGCATCGCCGGCTACGTCGAGCCTCACATCGAACAAGGCACCGTCCTCGAGCGAGAGCGGCGAGACATCGGGATTGTGACCAGTATCGCCGGCGATCGGCGCTACCTGGTGGTTCTCGAGGGTCGGTTCGACCACTCGGGCGCCACGCCGATGGGCTCGACGTATCGCGGCGACGTCAACTTGGCCATGGCCTACGTCCAGGTGCGTCTCGACGAGCTGGCTCAGCAACGCCGCGCCCAGGGGCGCTTGTTTACCCAGACCGTGGGCATCGTCAACGCCGATCCGGAGATCGACAAAAAGTACCCCGCCGTACACGGCAACTCAGTCACCAAAGTGAGCGGCATTGGGTACTTCACGTTCGATCTGATGGCCGCCGAAGACGAGTTCCTCGATACCTACTCAGCCGAGGTGCTGCGACTGATCTGGAAGACCGCGCGAGAGTTCAACGTCAAGGCATTCATCGAGATGACCGACTCGAGCCGTGGCCTCCCCACCCTCGACGCGGATCTGAGTCGAGACCTCGAGCGAGCGGCGGCCGCGGCCGGGGCGAGTTCTCAGTCCATCGCCAGCGGGGCCGGGCACGACGCGGTCATGGTCGGACTCGCCGACAAACCGTCGGGCGGCGAGATCCCCGTGGGGATGCTGTTCGTGCCGTGCCGCGCCGGCGTCAGCCACTCCAAAGAGGAGTTCGCATCGGCCGAGCACGTCGCCAAGGCGGCCGAGGTGCTCGCGGGAGCGCTCATCGAGCGCTGCATCGACCCCGCCGGCCAAGCGCACGGATAACCGATCCTCGACCGACGTCGAGCCGGGGAGGACGGCGAGAACCCGCGCGGCATCCAGCGCGAGACCGCGCCCGACGCTGGCGGAACCGCGCGGCCGGTGCAAGCGCCCGCGGTTCGAGCCGGCCGGCGTACTCCGACCGGGCTCGGCTCCAGACGAACGCCATCAAGGGCTAGGCTCGGGGCCGTCGATCACAAACCCGTTGGGGTCGCAGTAGCGGTTGTTGTGCGGGTCGATGTCGGTTGACAGCAGCGACGTGACGCACAGGTCGAAACGGCCGGGTTCGGTCGGCGTGGGCGGAAGGCCCTCTTCAACGAACAGCTGCAACGTGCCGTCCGTGCCGCCCCAAATGCTGACCTCGGGCCACACGGTGCGGCTCTGAGCCCCGATCTCAACGAGGAGCGGCACGGCAAAGCCGTGGTGGACGTCCAGCAGCGTTTCTCGCACGGCCAGGTACACCCGCAACGCCTCGATCTGTTCACCCGCGGTGAGCGTGGATCCCGACGCCACGCCCCCGGGCGACCAGACGCTGACGTAATCGGGCACGAAGTCCGCCTCGGCCGCTACCAGCTCGAACTCGACGCAATCCACATCGTTGTCGGGGTTGATGTCGAGCGGCCAGCGCAAGCGCACGCAGATCTCGTGCGGACCGAGCTCGGCATCGGTCATCGGAATCCGATCGGGTGAGGACTTGCTGGTCCACACCGGAATCTGGGCTTCGACGGGCTGGGTCAACACCGGCCGCCCATCGAGCTCGTACTCCAAGGCCAAGGCGTGATTGACGATGCGGTCGCCGTAGTTGCCGAGTACCGTGTCACTTCGGTAGATGGCGCTCGGCGACCCCTCCTCGGCCGCGACGACGAGCCGCGGCGCGGGAACATCCCGCAGCGGCCGCAACTCCACCGCGAGATCAAACACCCCGTCCTCCTCCCCCGTCGAGGGTTCATCGCTTGTTGTCGAATCGGCGGATGTCCCGTCGTCGTCATCACCCCCGACACTGGTCGCGGGAGCCGTGTCCTCGGATGAGGGACCAACGTCGTCATCATCGTCGCCCATCGTGCCGTCGTCGTCGTCGTCGTCGTCGTCGTCGTCGTCGGCGATACCCTCGTCCATCGGAAAGATCAGCGCGGGTCCCGTGCACGCGGGCCCCCCCCCACTGGCCGCAACGATGACGACCCAGGACCGAACGCGACGGATGCACGCCCACGAGAGCACGAAGTCAGTGTTCGCCACTCGATGCTCACAGACAATGGCGAGCTCGGACACGCTGATGCCACGCCGTGCGGGCGGACCACGAGACCCCCCGCGGGGCCCGGCCGGGTCCGCGGGGGGCGCGACGCGACGGAGACGGAACTGACACGCCCCGGGGGCTCCACGTACCATCCCGTCACTTTCGTTCGCCGGCGCGGTCGCCCGCCCGCGCCCACGTGACTCGCCGATGCATCCTCTGTTCGCGTTGCTGTGGGTATGCGTTGCCGCGAGCGCTCCGACCCCCGCCGAGACCGCCCACACCTCGGGCGGCCCCGGATCGCCCGCGGAGTCGCCGGCCCAGCCCGCCGCAGCGGGCCCCGAAGAACGCGAGATCGAGGTCGACACCCGCTCGCTGGACCCCACGCGGCCGTCCGAGCTGCATCAGCATCCCAGCACCCGAACCGTGGTCGAGACCGAACAAGCCCGCAACCGCGGTGCGGCGAGTGTGGCCGACGCCTTGGCCGTCGCGCCCGAGCTTCGCTCGATCACCGGGAACGCCGGCCTCGGCTCGACCAGCACCAAGCTCAACGTCGCGGGGCGCGGGGTGAACCCTCGGTTCTCGGCTCGCACCAGCGTGCTGCTCGACGGCGTGCCGATCGCCACCGCTCCCTACGGCCGACCTCAGCTGACCTTGTTTCCGCTGTCGCTGTTCTCGATCGCGAAAGTCGACGTCGCCTTGGGCGGGGCATCGCTACGATTTGGGCCCCAAACCTCGGGAGGCGTGATCAACCTGCTCTCCCGACCGATCCCCCGAGACGCCACGCTGTACTCATTTCTGCAGCGCGATCACTTCGGCGACACCTCACTGGGCACCGCCTACGGCGGCACGCATGGCCGACTGGGCGTCTACGTGGAGTACGCTCCCCGTTTCGGTCGCGGCTACCGGCGCGGATCCGACGTCGTGGCCCACGGAGGCCTGGCCAAGCTGCACTACGCGCTGAAGCGCGACATCACCTTGGAATCGACCACCCACGCGTACCACGAAGACGTGGCCGTTCCCGGTGGGATTCCACCGGCCGTCTACGAGCAGGACCCGCGCGCGAACCTCCGCCCGCATGACCGTTTTCGTGGCTCGCGGGGCGGCACGAGTTTGAAGGTTCGCGTGCACGGGCGCGACCACCAGGAATTGCAGATCGTCGGCTACGCCCACCACACCCGTCGCAACTCGGTGCTGGCCACCGCTCGGCACACCCCCGACGAGCACCTGAGACTTCAACCTCGGCGCTATCACGCCACGGGGCTCGAGCCGCGCTTCATGATTCGGGCCCGCCATCGCTCCGGGGCCGTGCACGACCTGCGTTTCGGTGTGCGCGCGGCCTACGAGTGGGCGAGCTTCCGCGGCGCTACCGCACCACTACCCGGCGCCGGCCAAACGACTGAAACGCAACACGACCTCGCCACCATCGCCGCGGCCAGCGGCTACGTCGAGGACCGACTCGTGCTCTTGCACGCGGATCTCATCCTGACCGGGGGACTGCGGGCCGAGGCGGTCAGTATTCGCCGGCACGATCGGCTGTCCGGCGACCGCGGCAGTCAAATCTACGCCGCGCCGTTGCCGGGCGCCTCGATCTGGTACGCCGTGTCCCCGCACGTGGGTATCTTCGCCGGCTACGGCCGTTCGTTCGGCCCCCCCCACTTCCTACAACTGGCGGTCGCGGAGCAGGCCGAGCAGCTGAGGGCCGAAACCGCCGACACCCCGGAGTGGGGACTCAAGCTCCACGACTGGCGAGGGTTCGACGCCCGCGTGACCGGTTGGCTCAAGCGCTTCGACAACCTCATCGACGTCAGCTTGGACGATATCGACCTGCCCGGCGACACGCTCGCGACCGGGATCGAGTCTCGCTTAGACTGGCGCCGGGCGGGCTCGGGCCGGTCCCGCGCCGAACCGCACCTTTGGCTCGCCCACGCTTGGACCCGCGGGCACGTCACGAGCGGACTGCACCGCGACAACCAGCTGCCTTGGTACCCTCGTCACAGCCTCTCGGCCGGAGCCGGGCTCGCGTTCGCCGGCGGCGCGTACCTCTCGTCGACCGTGCGACACGACGGCGAGTACTACACCGACTACGCCAACACCCGGCGGGCCGCCTCCCTCGGTGGCGTGGGCATCGTGCCACCGGCCACCCTCGTCGACTTGGGAGCCGGGGTTCGGACCCCGCTGACCCCGACTCGACGGCTCGAGTTCGGCGCGGGAGTGCTGAACGTGTTCGACGAAACCTGGATCTCCCGCACCGACGATCGCAACGCCGGCATTTTGCCCCAGCGCCCGCGCACGTTCTTCGTGCATCTCGGCGTCACCGCGGTGGTCCGCTCTCGCGCCGGACGGCGCGGTGCGTCTTGGTCGTCGGCGCGACCGAGGTCACCACGAAGTCGACCGCGCGTGGCTCGACCCCGGTAGCGCCCACGCAACGGCGGGCCCGCGGCGAGAGGCTCGACGGCGAGACCGAGGACCGCCAGCTCGGCCGGTCCCGCGGGAGGGCGACGACTAGAAGTTCGCGATCGCCCAGATGTACGCGAAGTGCTGCGGGTCATCGCCGCCGAGCGTGTTGCCGGCTTGCGTCGGCATAAACACCGCGTAGCCGGGCTCGACGAAGAACTTCTCGAACGGCGTGTAGCGCAAGATCAGGTCGATCTCATGGCCCAACGTGTGGTCGTTGTTGTCGGGATCCCACCCGGCACCCACCGTGGCCCCGCCCGCGTTGCTCCACCGGCCGGCGGCTTCGTGGAGCTGAAAGAAGTGGTAAGCGACGGTGAACGCCAGCTTCTTGGGGACCACCAGCTTCGCCGAGACTTCGGCGTCTCGCATGTTCCGCCAGCCGAACAGATCGACGATGCCGTAGATCCCGTGGTTGGTGGGGTAGAAGTTGAAAAACTCGGTGCTATCGGCCGCTCCGCAACCCTGCTCGGGACTGTCCGAGCACGCCTCGCCGCTGGCGATCGTATAGCCTCCGCCGCCGCCGAACCGCACGCGCCCCGTGGTCGCCAGGTAGTTGACGTGCGCCGCCCCGGCCCACGCCTGGTGATCGCGCCCGTTGTTGTCACCGAACTGATAGTTGAACTCGCCGTCGTAGCGCAAACTGGCCAGCGGTGACCCGAACACGTGGGCACCGACGTTGCCGATGCTGCGGGTCCAACCGAGATCGCCGTCACGAGCATCTTCCACGTTGTAGAGCGTGGTCACTTCCGCCGCGAACGCCTTGTGCGGGCTCGCGCCGAGCTGAAACGAGTAGAGCTGAGCGCCCGATGACTGGCGTTGCTCAGGCTCGTCCGGAGTGGTCCCGGGACCCGACACCGTGCCCATGGGCTTGAGAACCGCGACGAACGCGTCAGCTGAAATCGCCCCCGCTTGCCCGTGCAAACGCAACGCATTGAACGAGCGCCCGGTTGGCGCCCAGCCCAGCGAACCGACCAACCGCTGCCGACCGTACGCGATCTCCTGACGACCGCCTCGGATGAAGCCGCTGACCGTTCCGCTGTTGTTTTGCCCCGCGACATGAAAGTACCCCTGGTGCAAGTCCGTGTTGCCCGAGTTGGAGGCGGTAGAGGTTTCGAACCCCCAGACGCGGTTGTCTTGTAGCTGCACGAAGGCCGACGCCGCCCCGAGCTTCGCAGTACCGGTTAGCCGCACGCGCTGGAGCACCTGGCTCACGTCTTGGGCATCCCCGCGTCCGAAGTCCGAGTTGACCCGAGTCGCGGCCCGGAGAAACGCATGCACCCCTACGGTGAAGTCCGGGCGAAGCGGCGGCTCTGGTTCGACGATTGCGACCGCCGCGGCATCCGATGCGGGACTGGTCTGAGGGGCGGGCGTGGCGGGTGCGGTGACGACCGGCGTCGGCATGGCCGCGCCACCGGCCGCAGTCCCGCTCGACGAAGGCGTCGACGTCGGGGCGGGCGGCGACGGGGGGGCCGGCTGCGGTCCCGCCACGGGGGGAGACACCGGGGCCGGCTGCGACACGGACGTCGACGGTGCCGTGGCGGGCCGCGTGGACGGTGCCGTGGCGGGCCGCGTCGGCGGCTGCGACGGGGGAGCCGCTGTCACCGCGGCGGCCGGCTGCGAGGCGGGAGCCGTCACGGTCGGTGCGGAGGGTGAGGCCGGTCCCGCGACGGATCCCCGCGTCGAGGGAGCCGAGTTCGTAGGGGCGGGGGCGGGTTGAAGCGAGGTGACGAGAGCGACGAGAGACAACGAGAGGTCGAGCATGATCGTGCTAGCCGAGGGTCCGGCCGGTGGTATCAGAAGAGCAACAGAGGTGGGTACAAGAGAGTTGGAGAGCCAAACCGGTGAAACCGACAAACGCGGAGGCGGTCGCCAGATCGAGTTCGATCGCAGCTTGAGCGCCCGTGCCTCGGTCGCGGCCGCTCGCGACTCGCAACCGCCCGCGCGATCCACCGCACGAAAACAGAGGCGACGGCACTCGAGCTCGGAGCCCGGTTGAAGCGGCGGAGACGCGACGGACGCCCCGTCACCGGACGCGGCGGCAGGCCGGCGCGCTCGTGCGCCGCGAGAGATCTCGCCAGCTGGGCCCAACCGAGGGCCCCGAGCCGCGGCGACGCGCCATCGCGAACGTCGTACGCCCGCGCGGGCCTTCGGGTCCCGCCCACCGCAGATCGGCGTCCCCAAGGCCATCGACCCGTCCGCGGGACGCACCGGCCGGCGGACGGCCCATCGTGCACGCGACCCATCGCCCGACCCGGCGCAAGCGTTGTCCTCGGACCGTGACACAAGCGGGCGGGGACGTCGACTGACGTCCAGGCTCGGCGCTGTGACTCGAAGGGCCCGCTCACGTGCTTGAAGACCGCGTCCGGAGGACCGGACGGTCGTGTTCCAGGCCCATCGTGCCGCTCGTCACCACCGTGCCGGCGAGCAACGATTGCGGGGCAAGCGGCAAGTATTTCCGCCACACCAGCCCGCGTCGTCGCGGCAGCCCGAGCCGAGTTGGCTTGAATCAGCCGCGGCGCGACGCCACTGCTCCGACCGGGCGCGCGCTGGCCCTACGACCGATCACCCCGCGGACTACGCAGCCTGGCGATCCAAGGCGTCGGACGTCGCGCGGACGGCCACGCGATCGAGCGTCCCTCGAAACTCGGTCGGAGTCACGCTGCCGGCGGCCTCGACCCCCTTGCCGCTCACCACCACGGAGACCGTACGCAGCAGCAGCCAAAGATCCCCCCGCAGGGACCAGTTGTGCACGTACTCCACGTCAAGCTCGAATTTTCGTTCCCAAGTCAACAGGTTGCGGCCACAGACCTGGGCCAAACCGGTCATCCCCGGGCGCACGGCGTGCCGTTGGCGTTGGGCTGGCGTGTAGCGCGGCAAGTATGCGGCCAGCTGCGGGCGCGGACCGACCAAGCTCATCTCCCCCCGCAACACGTTGAGCAGTTGCGGCAACTCGTCGAGTGAGCTGCGTCGCAACCATCGGCCGAGCCGCGTGATTCTCTCGGCGTCGCTTCGCGTCCGGGCCAGATCGGTGATCCCCTCGCCCGGTGGCGACGGCGGAGGCTCTCGCATGGTTCGGAACTTGAACATGCGGAAGATCTTCTCGTCCTTGCCCACGCGGTTTTGGATGAACAGGACGGGTCGGCCCATGGTCACCGCAATGGCGAGCGCGATACAGATCCACAATGGGGCGAGGAGGACGATTCCGAACAACGCGCCGAGTCGATCGATTGTCGCTTTGACAGTAGTCGTCCAAGACGTCGGCTTCGTCGACAACACAATCTGCATAGTGTCGCAATCCTTGCGCGCGCCGTCCCTTGGAACGAGAGGACGGCGGTTCTGCGGATGCGTGTAGCCTTGGGCGCATAGGGATCAACGGGTGGCGACGGGCGACACTGCGGTCGAATGTGGGGCGTGTCGATCCGGTCCCCTCGGGCCGCTACCACGTTCCGTCCGGGCGGCCGCGCCCCCGCGGCCGCGGGGCCCCCGAGACCCATGGCTCCACTTTGGTCCAGTCGATCGACCATCCGGCCTACTCCGACGCCGCGTCTGGCCACCCGGACCGACCGCCGTACGTTGCCCAGGCCGGGGCCGTCGGCCGCGGCGCACTCTAGTCAGGGGTCGGGTCTATATGATGTGCGAACGCTACTATCGAGCGACCGACGAGCTGGAACTCGGCGCCTCGAGAATTGCCGTCACGGGCGCGGCGGGATTCGTCGGATCCCACCTCGTGTCGAACCTGCTCCAACGCGGTCGGGCTGTGGTCGGAATCGACAACTTCAGTACGGGGAAGCGCGACAACCTCGAGGACGTGCGACGCGAGGTCGGACCGGAAGCCTGGGCCCGGTTCCGCTTCATCGAAGGCAGCATCGAGGACCCGGAGACGCTCACGAAGGCGTTCGCCGCGACGGAACTCGTGTTTCACCAGGCCGCCCTGACCTCCGTGGCGCGATCGTGGAAGGAACCAGTTCGCGCGATCTCGACGAACGTGTTGGGATTCGTGAACGTGTTGACCAGTGCCCAGCGCTGCGGCGTACGACGGATCGTCTACGCCTCGTCGAGTTCGGTCTACGGTGAAACGCCGACACTGCCCAAGCGGGAAAGCACCATCGGGCAGCCGATCTCCCCCTACGCCGCGACAAAACTGAGTAACGAGGCCATCGCACAAACCCTGGCTGACACGCATCCGCTGTGTCTGACCGGACTGCGCTACTTCAACGTATTCGGTCCCCGGCAAAACGCGAACGGGCCCTACGCGGCGGTGATTCCCCGCTGGATCGCGGCCCAGCTGGCCGGAGAGCCATGCCATATCTTCGGAGACGGCACGGCGTCGCGCGACTTCACCTACATTGACAATATCGTGCAGGCCAACCTACTCGCGGCCGCCGCTGAGGCCGGCGAAGTACGCTCTCGCGTATTCAACGTCGGCACCGGACAGCGGACCCAAGTCCGTGAAGTCTTGCGGCTGCTGCAGCAAGCACTCGCCACCCGGGGCGTGATGGCCCCCGACTCGAGCCGCGCCCCGGTGCATGAGCCCACGCGACCCGGCGACGTGCTCCACTCGCTCGCAGACCTCAGCTTGGCGCACGACGTGCTCGGCTACGACCCGCAGGTCGACCTCGTGGCGGGTTTGGAGCGAACCGTGGCTTGGTACGCAGCACGACCCCGCGAGGCTGCGGCGCCGCCCAACTTGCGGCCGGCGGCTTGACTCGGCGGTGGCGGCGAGGTGCGAGGCCGAGGAGCGAACGGTCCTTGCGCGCCAGCTTCCTTGAACCGCCCCGACAGAAACTGGTCGGGGTCGCGCAGCCCGCCCGCCACGCACAAGGTCCGCGCGTGAACGCCCAGTGCTGACGACCGCCCGTCACTCCACACGACCCCCGATGGCAGTGCCTGGCGACCCCGTCAGTTCTCCGGATGCGACCACCGGCGCGGAAGCGTCGGCGACTCGACCGCTGGACCTCGCAACCGAGCATCTTCTAGGGCAAGCGCAGGCTCGCAACCCTTTGCGTGACTTGGTGCGACTCGCCCGGCGGCGGCTGAAGACCATTGCCGCGATCTGGCTGCTCACGGTCCTTGGCGCGGGTACCTACGCCGTGTTCGCCGTGCCGGTGTACACCGCGAGCGGGGTCGTGCAGGTTTCCTCGAAAGACGCCCTCGGGGCCGGCAACCCGTTGCTCCAGTTCGCGGGCCGATCGGGAAAACTAGAGGTGCAGACCGAGGTGGAGATCATGCGCCAGCGAGAGTTTCTGCTGGCGGTGCTTCTCGAACTGCGACTCAACATCATCGACCCCAACCAGGCCAAATTCGTCACCCCCAATCTCGACGTCACGCTCGGTCAAGCCACGCCGGTGGATCCCAAGTTGCGAGCGATTCGAGCCGCGGTGAGCGAGGCCAGCTTGGCCAAGGATCGATTTCGGGAGGTTCGTCTCCGCCTGACGGCGACCGACACCGGGACGCTTCAGATCGAGCCTTGGAACGACGGAAAGTACGGAGAGGCGACTGAACTCGAGCTAGGGAGACGGTACGAATCTGCCCGCGCTCGCTTGGCCTTTTCCAGCCTTCCGATGAGCGCGGGCGAGAGCGCGGAGATCGTACTGGTGCCCGACGGGCGTTTGCTCCAGTCCTATCTCGATCGACTCCACATCGCGCAGCTCGGTTCGGCGCGCTCGCCCACCAACCTCGTGCGGGTGGAGCTCACCGGTCACGATCGCCACACGGCCGCCGCCGTCGTGCAAGCGATCATGCGAAAGTATCTCCAACAAGACCTCGAGTGGCAAGCGTTGCGAGCCTCGCGATCCGCCGAGTTCGTGCGCGAGCAGCTCGACAAGGTCAACGCCGGACTTCGGGAACACGAAGAGGCGCTCCAACGTTTCGCGGAGACCGAGCAGGCGGTCGACCTCAGCGCCCAAGCGAAGGTCACCATCGAAAACGCCGCTGCGCTCGAGACCGAGCGCGCGCAGGTCGAACTCCAAGAGCGACTCGTGGGCGCGGTGGCACGCCGTCTGCGAGACCGCCTCTCCACGGGGGAAGCCGCACACTTGACCGCGAACTTCTTCGACGACGAGCTTTTGGGGGCCGCGATCGCGTCGCTAACGGAGAACGAAATCCGCCACGAGACGTTGCGGGCCACATTGACCGACGAACACCCCAACGTACGGGAACTCGGAGCCCAGATCGCCCGCCAGCGCCGCGAAGTCGCCAAGCTGTTGCGCACCACGCAACGCAACTTGGCCTCCCGTGCGCGAGAGATCGACCGCGCCCTCTCCGAGATATCGGATAGTTTGTCGCGCTATCCCGACAAGCAGCTTCAACTCGCTCGACTGACCCGCAGCGTCGAGGTCAGTCAGCGACTGTACAGCTTCCTGCTCGAGAAGCTGCAAGAGTCCGAGATCATGAAAGCGGCGACGACGACAGACAAACGCATCGTCGACGCGGCGGCGGTGCCCCATATCCCCAGCAAGCCGCGGCGCGGACGGATCGTGCTCCTCGGGATCGTGGGGGGCGTTGCCCTGGGACTGGGTCTCGTGTACGCCGCCCGCCTGCTACGGCAGCGTCTTGACACGGTGGAGGCGGTTCGCGACATCGCGCCGTACCCAGTGCACGCGACCATTCCCAAGATCGAGACCGAGGACGGGGAAGGTGGTGACGGTCGCGTGCAACTCGCCCAGGTCTGGCAATCGCCACACGATCCAGCTCCCGAAGCGTTTCGAACCCTCCGTGTGAATGTAAGCTTCGTGCCCGCCCGCGGCTCACGCGGGCGAATCTTGCAGGTCACATCGAGCCAGCCGGGCGAAGGCAAAAGCACAGTGTTGTCGAATCTCGCGATGAGTCTCACCAGAAGCGGTTCGCGAGTCATCATCTTGGATCTCGACCTCCGTCGGCCGATGCAGCATCGGATCTGGCGCGTCGCCCGTGCCCCGGGCTTCTCCGAGTTCATCGCAAAAGGCGAGACGTCTCCCGACAGCATTCATTTGCGCAGTCTCGAGAACTGCGGGGCCGATCTGTTGCCTTCTGGCGGCAAAACCCCCGAGACACTCGCCTCGGTGATGAGTGCTCACTTCCCCGCGGTTCTGCGCAAGTTGGCGGACCGCTACGACTACGTGCTGGTCGACAGTCCGCCCGTGTTCGTCGCCGACACCATGGTCGTCGCACAATACGTCGACCTCGTACTGGTGACCGCACGGCCTGGCCACGTGACCCGCACGAACCTCTCTCACGCGATCGATTTTCTCGGACGACTGCCGCACACACGCAAAGGCCTGGTGCTCAACGGCGTCGGCTCGGAGCACACCGAGTACTACTACGGCAAGAACTACTACTACTACGGCCGTAGCTACTCCGGAAGCGACTCAGACCAGCCCCGAGCTGCGTAACGGGGGGGCGGCCCCTCGCCGTCTCGTCGTCGTCGCCACCAAGGGCTCGACCCCGGGTATCGTCACTCCGACGACGTCTGCCGGGCCCCCGTCCGCTCTCGCGACCCCGCCCGCCGCTGGTCCACGGGCGTGCGCGTGGACTCACAACCACAGAGGCGCCGGCCGGTCGACGGCGCCGCTGCGAGACAAACCTGATGAGAGGGGGCGCCGCTCGACGGCGCCTAACCGCGGCACGCGGGGTGAGTCCGTCGACCCCGCTCGCTCGGCGAGCCAGCCCGGACCGGCCCGAGCCAGGTGGTGCGACCACCACGGGCACGTTGACGCGCAGTCAAGGGCGAGCCGGTTCGTCCACTCCCGGCCCGGTTGCCAGCACCGCAGTGGTCTAGCCCGCTTGCTTGTACCGGGTCTCTTGCGCTTCGTCTCGCATCCACTCCCACATTCGCTCCAGACCGGTCACGAGCTGCGTTTGTGGGCAGTAGTCGAGCTCCGCGCGCGACCGCTGCAGCTCGGCCATCGTCACCAACATATCCCCCGGCTGCATCTCGCGGCGGAGCACCTGCGCCGGCCGACCGACAACGGCCTCGATGCATTCAATCAGCTCTCTCAGCGTCACCACGTGGTCACCGCCAAGGTTGTAGGTCCGGCAGCCTTCGACCCGGTCGAACGCCGCCAACACGCCTGCGACAATGTCGTCGATGAACGTGTAGTCCCGCGCGCTCGAGCCGTCGCCAAACATCTCGATGGGTTCCCCCGCCGCGATGCGCCGCATGAACTTGTGAATCGCCATGTCCGGACGCTGTCGCGGCCCGTACACCGTGAAAAATCGCAGCAACGCAGCGTTCGTGGCGTACATGGACGCGTGAGATCGAACGACAAGCTCCATGCCGGCCTTACTGGCCGCGTACGGACTGATCGGCTCCGCGACGACGTCGGTTTCGGCGAACGGCACCTTCTTGTTACCGCCGTACACCGACGAGCTGCTCGCGATCGCGAATCGCTGCACCCCAGCGGCGGTCGCGGCCGCCAACAACCGCGCCGTCCCGGTGATGTTGGTGTCATAGTACCGATGTGGAACCTGGATTGAAGAACGGACCCCGGCAAGCGCCGCGAGGTGAACCACACCTGAGATCGCATGTCTTTTGAAGAGGCTGGTCAGGCCTTCAGCGTCGCAAACGTCCATCTCGAGGCATTCAACGTCGCCATGGCGCCGAACCCAGCTGAGGTTTTGTTCCTTGAGAGCCCGGTTGTACAAGAGCTCGTCGTAGCTATCGAGCCCAACGACCGCATCCCCGCGACGTAGCAATGCGCTCGCGCATGCTGACCCAATAAACCCCGCTACTCCAGTGACAAGGATCGCCATGTGGCCGGCATAACGCCACCGCGCTGCGTTGCAAGCCATGGCCCCTCGCTCGCGCGCCGCCGACCCGAGTGAGGTTTCACTACGAGCCGCCGAGCGCCCCCTGCGGTCGAGCACGCCCTTTCGCGCCTTGTCGTCCACGCAAGGCGGCCCATCTATACCCTGCGAGATGCAGCCTGCGATCACGTACCGCGTCCCCCAGCCGCGACGCCACACGCAGCTCATTGACAAAGCTGGAATCGCTGGGGTGATGGGCATGCTCTCCAGCGTGCTCATCTATTTCCCGAACATCTGGTTCGGTGACGAGACCCTCGGCAAGGCCGTCAGCTTGGTGCTTGTCTCGATCTGCGTCGTGGGAAACGCCACGCTTGTGATCGCTTTGTTCAAACGGGTCCCACTATTTCAGTACTGGGTCGCCTGGGCGATCCTCTGGCCGTGCGCCCTCGTCCCCTTCGCCCCCCACTACCACGCCATGGAGTTGCTGGGCCGGGTGATGTTCGTCGAGTTTCTGGTCGCCGGCACCGTGTTGTCGCTCAAGCTGGGCGCCCAGCACGTTGCTCTCGCAGCACGCCTCGCCCTTTGGACGGCCGTATTTGGCGTCTTTTGGAGCTATCTCGACCGCGACTTTCTCGAGAACGTCGCGTTCTCGCAAATCGGCGCTAGCGACGTTGCGGCCATCTCGGGGCGAGCGTGGGGCTTTCGACTGCAACCAAACTACCTCGCCGCCGACTTGTGCATGCTCCTGCTCCTTTCGCTCCACAGTCTGCGTTCGGAGTCCAGTATCAAGGAGGCCCACCGCCTCGCCGCAATAACCGCCATCGCGATACTCATGACCGGGTCTCGCGGGGGGATGCTCTGCTTCGCCGGGGTCGTGTCCGTTGTCTTCGGCTACGGAGTCCTCGTGTCCCGGGACCGCCACATCTTTCACAAATACTCGGCAATCGTCGCGTACGTCGGCGTCAGCGGCCTGGTGTTGCTCGCCGTGTTCGGCGACGGGGTGATCTCGAGCAACATCGTCATGCTCGAGCGCGCGGCCGAGGTCGTCGACTATCTCCTCGGCACCATGGGCGACGACGGAAGCCTCAACGAGCGAAGAATGGGCGCGGCGGCCATTCTCGCACGAGTCGCAGAGCATCCAGTCTTCGGACACGGCTGCGGTGGGATGCGAGCGCTATGGGAGACCGGACGGCTCCCGATCGTCGCGCACGATACCTTTCAGTACTACCTGCTGGACTACGGCGCCGCGTACATGCTCAGTTTTCTCGTGCTGCTCGTGGCGACGCTGGCGGTGGCCCGCAAGCACCGCGTCTCCGAGGCGCACGGCATCGCGTTCGTTCCGGCGCTAGCCGCCGTCACGGTCCTCGCGGGGCTGGTCTCGATGTCCGTCAAGTCACCGGCTTGGGGCTACCTGCTCGGCGTCGGCCTCGCCGGCGTGCTCTCGGCTCAAGCCCGGCGAAGCGCCAAGGCCTCGCGCCCGGCGAAGAAGCGACCCTAGCTCGTCCCTGGAGAACCGATGGACCCTCAACCCGCCCCTCGCTGCCCCGACGACACGCCACACAACGAACATGGCGCGGCGGCTCCCAGTCCCCTCAAGATCGCGGTCTTCTGCCCCTCGCTGCGCGTGGGCGGTGGGCTCGCGGTCGGCAAAAACCTCGTCGAGGCTCTCATCCGTCGCCAGTCGGCGCGTACCAAACTAGGCGAGTCCTTCCGATTCATCGTGCCCTCCGGCGTGGGTTACGAGTCGCTGGCTGAGCGCTCGCCCGGCACGGACTTTCGATTCTGTCCTCGCCCACGCTACGGCGTGGTCAGCCGCATGTGGTGGGACCAATTTGAGGCGGCCGCAGAGATCGATGACTACAACGCTGACGCGATCTTAGGACTCGGCAACTTCGGGTTCCGCTCGCCCAAAGCACCTCAGGTGATGATGGTGCAAAACCCCAACCTCTGCTATCCGCCCGTCTATCCGCGGTTGTCGGGTGAACGAGCGCTGATCGCAGTCCAGAAACTGGCGTTGCGCTGGCGCCTACGCGGCACGTCTGCGCTGCTCACTCAAACCGACGTGATGAGCGCTCGGATCCGGAAAGCCTACGGCTTCCCGGGCCCCACCCACACCGTATCGAAAGCGGTGTCCCGCGACGTAGCGGATCCGAATCCAGCCCGGTTCCAACGTGAGTTTGCGGATTGCAAGCACAGAGGTGGCTTCGCCTTCTTGTGCGTCAGTCGCTACTACTTGCATAAGAACCTGGAACTCGTGGTGGACGCTTTTGCTCGCGAGCGCGAGTCGCTGCAAAAGATCGAGGTTTTCCTCACCATCTCCCCCGACGACGACCCTCGTGCTCGCGCTCTCCTCAATCGAATCGAAAGCCTAGGACTCTCCCGACAGATTCGCACCCTCGGGCCGATCGATTCCCGCGATCTCTCAAGCATCTACTACCAAGCAGACGCCGTGTTATTGCCCACACGACTGGAATCCTTCAGTGGCAACTACATTGAGGCGATGAAGTTCGCTCGACCAATCGTGACCACCGACCTGGATTTTGCGCGTGAGGTCTGTGGCGAGGCCGCTCTTTACTTCACGGATCGTGACCCCGCATCGCTCGCCCGCTCACTCCTCTCGCTGGCGAATGACTCTGCGTTGCGTCGCCGGCTCGTGGCGGCCGGCACCCGTCGACTTGAGGGTTTTCCGTCCAACTGGGATACGATCGCTGGCCGAGTGATGGACGCCGTTCGGTCGCAGATCTCCGGCGGCTAGCCTTGGTGTTGCGGATCTTTTCGAACTACGCGCGGCTAGCCTCCATGCTAGTCATGGGCGTTTGCCTCGTGCGCGTGCTACTCCCCGCCATCGGCGACGAAGCGTACGGCGTGGTCGCGCTGATCATGTCGTCCTCCGGTGTCGTGGAGCTGATCCCCAAAGTGATCCGGCAAAGCGTCGTCCGTGAGGTGGGTCGCGTCTACGGGCGCAGCGGCGACTTGGGTGCAACTGTGGGCGCGGCCGTCGTAACGGCGATTCTCGCCCTCGGGCCATTGGCCGCGATCTATCTGATCTTCGGCGCCGTTGTTCTGCTTTTGCCAGTTCCGGAGCAATACGTCGCCCCGGCCCAACTGTTCCTCATGGCCAAGGCCGGCGAAAACGCAGCGCAGGTTCTCTGCGCGCCCTTCTTCAACGGCTACCAGATAGCCGGGCGCATGGCGCAGTACAATGGCTGGCTCGTAGCCGAGCGGGCTGGATACCTCGGTTCTGCGCTGTTGGTGTCCGAGCTATCAAGCTTGGTGGCTCCCGAGTACCTACTTGTGGCCTATGGCCTCGTCGCCACCGTGTGGGTGTTCGCGATACAGATACTGGCGGCAGTCTGTCTGGTTCGAGCGAAGCCAGCGTTCCGTCCCACGTTTCGCTCGAGCAAGTTGCGCGCGACGATACATGGCATCACACGAACCGCGCGATGGAATGTGGGCACCATCCTTGCGACGAATCTGAATCTTCAGGTCATGGCCCTCGTGGTGTTCTTCACCATGGGCACCACGGGAGGTCGCGTGTTTGGCATTGGCTTTCAGCTCATGTTCTACGCGCGGATGGTCGCGGTCGGGATCAAAGACGGACTCGCGGCCGTTGTTGTTCGCCTCGATACTGCCGCCTCAGCGAAAGGCCCGATGGCCCTGCGGCGCACGCTGACCCGTTCTACAACGCTCGCCGCGTGCGCGGTATCACCCGCCGCGGGTTATCTCGCTACGTTTAGTCCGTTGGTCGCGGATCTCTGGGTGGGAGACCAGCTCGCTGCGCGAGAGCGCGATGTCGCGCTGATCGTACAGGTCGTCCGATCGCTCGCAGTCGGCGTGGCTGCGCTGAGCCTCGGCGACATCTGGATCGATGTCCTCTACGGCGCGGGGAAGGTCCGGCGTTACGGCCCGCTCCTGATCGGCGGAGCGGTCATCTTTCCCCCACTGGCCTTGCTCGCCGCGTCCCTGACCCCTGATTCACTCGAGGTTGTCGCACCTGGCGCCTCGTTCACCCTCTTCGCGTGCGGACTCTATCTTGTGGCGGTCCCTCTCGTCATTCGACGTGAACTCGGCGTCGAGTTGCGCACGCTACTAGGACCGTGCCTGGTCCCCATCGCCGGGACGCTGGCCGCGGCCGCCGTCGCCTCGGCAAGGGCCGACACAACCGGGGGCCGCCTGGAACAGCTCGGGCTGGGGTCCGTATACTTTCTCGCAACTTACGTCGTCATGGTCGGTCCTTGGCTCGCGCACCAATTCCGCCGGGCTGGTGATTCGAGCCCGCGTTGAAGTGGGGTCGAGGTGCGGTTGTCGACGCCGCGGAGGCAACCGGGTGGGGCCGGTCCTGGCCGTCCTCACGCGCGCTGACCGTTCAGCCCCAGTCGCGCCCGCGAGCCCACAGTGAGCTTCTTTCGCCGGCGACCAGCCGCGTCGCGCACCGTCTTGAAGCCTCCAATGGCTCTGTTGCGCGCGAACCGAGTTCGCCATCCCGCGCCCTTGCATCTCTACGCCACCGCCCAACATACACTTGGACAGCGACGTCCCGGCGCTGGACTGAAGTGACATAGACGCATGCTCCACAAGCTTGACGATCTGTGGCTGACCGCGCGCGGCATCCGCTTCTATCGGGGTCATCTCGCCCACTCCCAATACTGGTCCCGTCCGCAGATGGAGACCTACCAGTACCGGTGTCTACAGAGGCTACTGGCGGCCAGTGCTCGAGACGTCCCGTACTACCGTCGGCTTTTTCGCGAGCATGACTTCGACCCGGCGCGTGACTTCCGTTCACTACAAGACCTTGAGCGACTGCCCGTCTTGACCAAGCCCATCGCGCGGGCCAACCGGGAGCAGCTATGTGCGAGGTCGCCTGGCTCTCGTCCATTGGAACTGCGCACGAGCGGGAGCACGGGTGACGTGTTTGTGTCCAGCGTGTCTCGACAGCATTGGAGCGTCGAGCAAGGGATCGTTTGGCGACACTGGTCATGGATGGGGTATCGCTTCCGAGACAAGATGGCCATCATTCGATCGTACGTACCAGCGGACGGCGCCCCATTGTGGAAACTCGATCGAGCTCGGAACTTCTTCTACTTCTCCGCCTATCATCTGACGCCGGCCAACGCGAAGACCTACCTCGAGAAACTCGCCGCTTGGCGCCCCAAGTTTCTGCGAGGATACCCCTCGTCTCTCTACATTCTGGCACAAATGGCCCTCCAACATGGCATCCAGCTCTCCGGCATTCGTGGCATCCTGACCGCCTCAGAAACGCTGCTGCCGAAATATCGCCGCACGATCGAAAGCGCGTTTGGGGCCCGAGTGTTCGATTGGTACGGACAGGCCGAGATCAGCGTGACGATGAATGAGTGCGATGCGCACGAAGGCCTTCATATCAACAGTGACTACGGATACTGCGAGCTTCTTCCCGCGCCCGAGCTTGCGGCGAACGAACGAAGAATCGTGGCAACCTGTCTGCACAACTATGCGATGCCCCTTCTTCGCTACGACACTGGGGACGTCGCTATCTTGTGCGAAGACGGTCATCTCCCCTGCTCTCATGGTCACACACTGCCTCGAATTCAGGCGATTCGTGGTCGATCGGACGATCTCTTGTACGGCCCCGACGGTCGTGTGATCCCGAGCGTTAATCTATACACGATGATGGACCAATACTCCGAGCTCATTGGGTTTCAATTCATTCAGACAGAAAAGACTTCTCTTGAAGTCAGAATAAACACTCACAGTTTTGATGCTCAGTTCGAGCGTCGAATGCGTGACGATCTCGCCGCGAGGTTCGGGCGAGACCTCCATGTAACGATTTTGGACGGAGAGGATTTTATCCAATCTGGAGAAGGCAAGAAACGCGTCATCGTCTCGCGCGTAAGGGAGAACGACCGTGTCGCATAAGCTCAGCTGCGAGTTTCATTGCCACACCGAAGCATCTTACGACGGGTTTACGTCGATTTCAGACCTTATCACCGAGCTTGGGCGCAAGCGGATCGACCTTGTCGCGATCACGGAGCACGATCGCATCGCGCTACACAGCCGCGATCGGGCGAGGTTCGAACGGGCGGGAATCCAAGTGATTCAGGGTTGTGAGATGACGACCGCGAACGGATCGCACATTATCGGCCTGTTTGTGGATTCCTGCGTCACCGGGCGCCCAACCCGTGAGACGGTAGACCACATTTTGCAGCAAGGGGGGTTGGTCTACATTCCGCATCCGTTCAAACCGGGTAGCGGGCTGCTCGCGTTGGCGGAGACGAGCGACCCCGACGTCCAATACGCGCTGGAGGCGGCCAACATGCTAGAGCTGCATAATGGCGGATGGAATGCTTCCGCGTTTAGCGCGGAGATTCGAGCGATCGCTGACCGATTCGGGATTCAACTTGTCGCCGGGAGCGACTCGCACCGTCCCTGGGAGGTCGGATACTACCGCAACGAGCTTACCGTCGACCGTCTGCCAGTGGGTGCTCAGGAGTTGAAAACAGCCCGCATCGAGGGTTTCAGTCGGTGCGTGGGTGCGCGCAGTGCCTCCGCCCCCGGCGGACCTGAACGCAGACTCTGGAGCCGGCTGCTTCAACAACAGCCCTGGTATCAGGAGTTTGTGTCCCGTGTGCCGTGGTCCGCCAAGCGCGCGATTAAGAAAATACACTACTCGCGGCAGCTCCGAGACTATCGAAGAACCGAAGCAACACTGTCGTACGCGAAACTAGGATAGTCCATGCCAGTCTCACCGCACCAATGGATCTGCGACCTCGCCGAATATCAAGTGACCAGTCAGGAGGTATGGCATGTACCCGACAGCTCCCAGCACCTTAAACTTGATTGGAACGAGTCATCTCATTGCTCTGAGATCGTCTGCCAGGCTCTCGTGAAGTTTCTGCAACGGCCGGGCGCCATCAACTGGTACCCGGATGTATCCGCTCGCCGCCTGACGACCCAGATATCGACGTTCACGGGGGCGAAGCCGCGTCAGATTCTTCCATTCGGAGGCTCCGATGTGGCGCTAGAAACACTTGTGCGGGCATACGTTGGATCGGATCACCACGTGGCCGTCGTCGCGCCGGGATACGACAACATGAGGCTGTACGCCGACGCTTGCGGGGCGACGGTGCATGCAATCCACGTCGGCGCCGACGGAAAGTTCAGCTTGGACAGCTTTCGGCACGGGCTCGATGTCATGCCGCAACCAAGACTCATCTACGTCATCAATCCCAACAACCCCATCGGATATCGCATTTCTATATCCGACATTGAGACTTTGCTGCGCAGTTTTCCAAATACGGTGGTTGTCGTCGATGAGGCGTACGTAGAATTCGTGGGCGAACATGCGTCTGCCTGTCGTTTGGTGGATCAGTACGACAACCTGTTCGTTGCCCGTTCGTTCTCCAAGGCGTTTGGACTCGCCGGACTGCGCCTTGGCTACTTGGTCTCGGCGGCGGGAAACATCGCGCACCTCAACAAGATCCGTAACGGCAAGAACGTCTCAATGCTCGCCCAGGTCGCTGGCGTGGCCCTGTTGGAGCGAACGGACGTACTGGAGGAACATGTCGCCGCCGTTGTGCAGGCCCGAGAATGGTTCGTCGATGCCTTTCGCTCGCGGGGGGGATGCGCTTGGGAAAGCGAAGCGAACTTCGTGGTCGTGCGCGTCGGCGATCCTGCCGCCGTTCTCCGCGCTTTGAGTGCGTCTCGGATCTACCTGCGGGACCGCAGCAGCGTCCCCGGGATGGCGGGGTGCTTGCGAATCACGGTCGGCTATCGGGCGGATATGGAGAGAGTTCTGGCCGAACTCGTCGCGCTCCCGGCCGAGCTGTGGCAGCTGGATCGTCCCGCTTCTACGCTGCGTTCCGACACCACAGCCGCGAACGCCGGGGGGCTATCGTCGATCGCGATGTCGGCGACCCCTCGCGCCGCGACCGGCTAGAGGCCGCGGCACGGGTGGCGGGCGAGGCCGCCCGCTCGCGGTTGCGTGGAGGACGACCCCGGGTCGTTCCCCGGGGCGCGAGACGGGCACGAGGCCCCGCGGGGTGCCTGACGCGACCCCGGGCGCTGCCACCGAGCGACGCAGTCCGGTGGCGCGACGATTGAAACCGGACGATTCGAACGGCGGTACCCTCGGCCGTTCGGGCGACCCCCGGCGAGGCCAGGCCCGACGGTCCACGCCCATTGGCTCTCGAGTTAGATCGGAGCACACGGACCGCCGGCGTCGACGCCAGCCCCGGCGCTTCGCATCCATCAGCGGGCGCCTCGCCCTCGTGCACCAGCTCGGGACTCGGTCACATGTGACTACACCTGCTACAAGGTGGGCCACATGTGGGCGAAAACGATCGCAATGGGCGTCATCGGGCTGTTTGGAGTGGCCGCGCTTGGCGCGTGCGGGCCAGCCGGGGACAGCAGCGACGCTGGCCGGGCGATCGACGTACCCGCCGTCGTCCCGGAACGACTCGATTTCAGCGGGCACCCCAGCGTGTTCTCCGCTGCCCTGCCCGCCGGCCACGGCCATTGGTCCGCCTACGACTGCCTGCCGGGATTTTCGTTCGACGGCGCCGAGACCGTCTACGCCATGGAGCTCACCGCGCCCGGACAGCTCGCCGCCGAGATTGAAGTCATGGCGGGCGCGAACGCGGCGGTCGTGGTCGTGGATCCGAGCGAGGGCCAAGTTCAGTGTGTCGCCGGTGGAACCCGGCGCGCGGTGGCGGAGGACCTCGACGCGGGCGTGTACTGGATCATCGTGGATGCGGCGGCGTCGGCATCGCCGTCGGTCGAGTACCGCCTCGCCGTCGAACCGGATCTCTACGATCAATGGGTCGAGCGTGACGTCGCGCCGGGCATCGTGTGGCAACGGTTCCTCGGGCGAGAGTCTGCGCAGTCGATCAACGTGCTACGCATCAGCAAAGCCGCGCGAACTGGCGGCGCCGAGGTCGGTGGAGTGTACGCAGGTGGTCGGTGCGAAACGGTCGGGTCGATGGGACGCCGGGAAGGAGCCCTCGCCGGCGTGAACGCCAGCTTTCACACCCGCATGTCGGAGAGCGGTTCAACGACGGCGGCAACCCACGGTCAGCCGCTCTTGGTGACGCGCTGCGAACCAGAGTCCGGCATGGTCAAGGTGGACGGCACCGTGCATACGCCCAACCGCGGCACTCGCCTCACCTTGGGGGCCGACCCCACCGGCGAGGTACGCATGGAGTCGATCCGCGAGAACGATCCGTGGAACGCGATGCCCACCGCCTTCGGTGGCGACCCGAGCCTGATTCCGTACGAAGACGTCGGCGACGTCGCGCACATCGTCAACCCGCGAACTGCCGTCGGTTTGGCCGAGGACGAGCAGTTGATCATCGTCACGGTGGACGGACGGACTTCCGTGGGCGACGGCCTCACTCTCCCCGAGATGGCCGCGCTGCTGCGGTCACTCGGCGCGAAGCAGGCGATCAATCTCGACGGCGGGGGCTCGAGCACCATGTGGATCGCGGGCACGACCCTGTCCGGCGTGGTGAACTACCCCAGCGACGGCTGGGACGGGACCACCCCCCCCGACCACGAACAGTCCCGCCGCGTCTCCGACGGCCTGTTCATCTTCGCCAACTAGCCCGGTCGACGGGTGGGTCGACGGCGGACGCCAATCGGGCGCCCCTTGTCTCGACCCTCTCGCCCGAACAAGGCACTCTCCCCCAGTGCGAGCCTCCCCCGTCCCTCGCTGCATCCGCGCCCTTACCTTCACGAGCTTGGCCCTCCTCGTCGCCGCCCCCGGCTGCCGCCGCTCGGCCCCCGCGAAGAAGACCGCCGCCGCCGCCGACGCCTCCGCCGCGCCATCCCCCACCCCCGACCCGAAAGGCCGGCTCGAGCCCTCCAACGTCGAAGTCTACGCCCCCGCCGAGCTCGAGGCCCAAGACTGGACGCCGGAACCTGGCACCCACGCGATCGTGCTCGTCGGCGATCTCATGCCCTGGGAGCGTATCGAGGAGAAACTCGCCGCCTTCGGCCCCCATCACCCGTATCTCGGCACCGCGCCCCTGGTCCGCGCCGCCGACTTGGCCATCGCCAACCTCGAAGGCCCGGTGGCAGTCGAAGCCACCCCCAATTCGGGTCTGCGTTTCCCCTATAAGATGCCGCCGAGCATCCTCCCGGCGATCCGAGAAACGGGCTTCGACCTGGTCAGCGCGGCCAACAATCATGCGCTCGATTGCGGCCCCGAGGGCCTGCTCGAGACCCTCAAGTTCGTTGGCGCGGCCGGAATCGATTTGGTCGGCGCCGGCCCGACACCCATGGCCGCCAGCCAGCCGTTCGTGACCCAAGTGGGCGACACCAGGATCGCCGTCGTCGCGTTCATGTCCCCGGAGACTTGGTACTCGGAGATCGAAGACGACAGCGCCAAAGAGCACGCGTTTCGCAACAAAGACCGCCGCATGCGAAAAACCATGATGCGGGCTCCAGATCGCCCCGCCGCGCTCGTTGGGGATGTCGGCACGATCCGCGAGGCTGTACGGCAGGCTAGCGAAACGGCGGACGTCGTCATCGTGTACCCCCATTGGGGTGTCCGCTACCACCGCCCGGTCTATCCCCGCCAACGCGAGATCGCCCGCGCCGCCATCGATGCCGGGGCCGATCTCGTGGTCGGTCACCACAACCATATCTGGCAGCCAATCGAGCGCTACCGGGACGCACTCGTGGTCTACGGCGTGGGCAACTACGCCTTTGGCAGCCGCAACCGCCGGGCCAAAGAGGGCTTGATCGTCCGCGCCGTCGTCCGCAACAAGGCATTCGAGCGGGTGGAGCTGTATCCGCTGTACACGAAGAACCTCGACGACAAGATCGATTTTCAGCCCAAGCTGCTCAAAGGGAAGAGCGCTCGCAAGATGCTGACCCGACTCCGCGACGCCGCCGACGAACCTGTGGCCGGGTTCGGCATCGAAGGCGACCACGCGGTCGTACGGCTCGTCGGCCGCAACGAAGGCCGCCCGTAGCGGCGGTCTCAACCTCTTCTAGTCCGGCTGACGATGGCCGCTGAGCCGGTCGATCAGGCGATGCACCGCGTCCGGGTCGAAGAACGCGAGGTACGTGGCGAATACGGTGGCGCTAAAGCTACGGATCGGCAAGAGCACATAGAAAAAACCATGCAGCGCATAGCCCAGGGGGGCCAGCCAAAGACGCGTGCGGCGAAACAACATCCCCACCGCCAAGGCGTACTCGAGCACGAGGGTCGCCCAAGCTGACGCAAGAATCAGCGTGCGGACCCCCCAGCCCTCGGGGTAGTCGGGAAAGTAGTACCACATGGCAATGTAGTCCAGCCGCGCCCCCGAAAGCCATGGCCCTTCGGACTTATCGATCGCCGTCCACAGGTACATCGCGCTCATCTGTAACGCGATCAGACGCAGACCCATGATATTGCCACGTTCCGCCGGTGGCGGAACGCCAGCTCGGCGAGCGCGTTCGACTGCGATCCACCGGTCCACCGAGTATGAGCCACCGACCGGCGCGAAAGCCAGCAAGAACGTGCTATTGGCCAAAATGTTGATGTGATGGTGGGTCCACGGCTCCTGCCCGAGCTCGTAGCCGAAGTAGTGCACCATGCTGAGCAGCACGCCCCCCATCATGAGGCACGAAAACCGACTCCACAATCCCACCAACAACATGGTGGAGAACACGAAGAACCCGGCGCACAACAGTACGTACTGCGGCGATACCAGCATCTTGGGTAGGATCACTGAGTAGGCGAGCCGGGCCCACATCACGGCGACAAGACCCACGCGGATCAGCGCCGACGAACGCGACGACGCCTCGGTACAAACGGCCCAGTCGTACACGGCCAACAATGGTCGAATCGCTCGGTTCATGACCGCTTCGATCCCCGTTTGCGCGGGCTCGCAGGCTTCGAGCAGCGATCGCTCGTGCCGTCGTCGATCTCTCGCCAACCATCGGCCCGCCCCTGTCGCGCGACCACGTACAGCTTCGTGCCCGGACCGAGACGACGACACAGTCGGCGAGTCTGTGTCGCGAGCTCGCGCTTGGAACGAATCAATCGTTTCAGGTGAGACAACCCGAACACGTTGTCCACCCCCATGGTCGCGAAGCGATCGATCCGCTCGCGGGTTCCATCGTCGTTTTCAATGTAGAATCTCGCGTCGACGATGCCGGTTCCCTTGCCGCGAAACATCCTCCATTTAGGCAAATGGGGGTTGTGGCTCTGAAGCTCGTGGCGGAAGAACGGACCGGCCATCATCCAGCTGGTCAAGAGCAAGAACACCACCGCGCGGGCGATCGTTCGCGGATGACCCCGTCCTGGGGTAGCTGCGTCGTCCGGCATCCGAGCACTTTTACCACGGTTCGTCCTCCAAACGCCGCCGCGTTGCCAGATCGCGTGCGTTTCGGGCGAGCGATGGTTGCTCGATGATGCGGTCGAACCCAGCCATCGACGAAACGCAGCGGATGAGATCGCGTGTGTCGCCGGCCCCGTGCCCTCGGGCTCGCGCGGGCCCACCCATGAAGCGCGGACCCCTTCCGTACGCATCGGATCACAGAGCGACGCGTCGCGTTTTTGCGCTTGCTCTTCGGCGAGAAGCGAATCGCGAGCTGGCCCGCTCTCGCTACAGCCACCAAGCCCAGCGATCGGCCAGCAGCACCCCGAGCGCGAGCAGCAGATTGCACACGGCGTGCGCCACTGCGGCATCCCACACGCGGCCTCGCAGCAGGAACGCCACCGCGAAGATGAGACCCGCCAACGTCCCGGCGACCCACTGCACGTGAATGAACCCGAAGGCCAGCGACGACGCGAAGATCGGAACCCACCTTCGCCACGTGAGGGCGGCCGACTCGAAGTCGACGGCACAGAACCGACGCAGCAGGTAGCCACGAAATGCGAGCTCTTCGACCAGTGGGATCACCAGTCCAGCCCCGACTAGGCGCGCGGCCAACCAGCTGCCGCGCTGCCACGACGAAGCCGATTGCAGTTCGTGCAGCGCGGCCTGCACCCGCCCCGCGTCGCCCGGAACCAGCCACCACCACATCGCGAAGGCTGTCGCGCCGCAGGCGACGGCCCGCCAATCGAGCCAGCGGTCCCGCGGCGGAACAAACGTCGCTCGTGCGCGCCACAGCAACGCCCCAACCAGCAGCGGTCGCAGCCCGTACAACCAGTCGATGTGAACCGACCCCAGGCCGGTTGCCAGCCCGATCGCGATCCAAGCCACAAGCGGCGCCACGTAAGGCGACGGATCGGGTCGCGGCCCCGAGCGAGCGTCGGCCGGCTCGGCCGTCGGCACCTGCCACATCCACGCGCTCGAGCGTGCGAGCCACACCAGCGTCAAGGCAAGCATCGAGTAGAGCACCCATCCCGCCTTGGAGTGAAAGCCGCCCACCGCGACCTCGGGCGAGTACCAGCTCCCGATCAAGATCAACGCCACGATACGCGCCACGTTGGCGAGCAAAGTCGCCCCCACGCCGATCGGCAAGATCAGCAACGCAGCCGGGAATCGCAACTGATGGCGAAACACGATGCCCACGCCACACAAAAACGCGAACACGACCCCGATTCCCTCGTAGCCGGAGCAGACCGGGGCGATCTCCACCAAGAACGTGTCGGTGCCCAGCGTGGCCGTCTCGACGTCCACGTACGCGTCCGGCACGACCCACGAGAGCACCTGATACGAGGTGGTGAGGGTCCATGATCCCAGCGGCCCCCACCACTGGGCCGTTGCATGGCCGGCCGCGAAAGCAGAGCCGGCCACGACCGCCGCCACGCCAAGGGCCGGACCGAGAATGCGAGCCACACGTGCAATCACCCTCCACGGCCAGACCGCGGTCAAAGCGGCGCCCACCGTGGCGAGCCCGCACAGCGACCACGCCACCAAATCGACGATCGACGCCCCGGGCGTCGCGAATAGGCGCTGGCTCAAGTGGTCGAGACCCATCGCGGCGGCGACGAACCCCAGGCCGCCGACGAGCCGCCAGGCCGGGCGGGGCCAGGCCGCGGTGCCCAGCGTCGTCACGATCTGCCGGCCGGAAATGGCCACGGCCGACAGCGCGATCAAGGCGAGCAACGGCGCGGTTGGGCCGAGCCAGGCGAGCCATCGGGCGGGGCCAACCGCGGTGGCAACATCGTACCGATAGCTGATCGCGAGGTACGTCGCGCCCAGCGTCGCCAGCACTATCCAAACTCGCGACGCGTGGCTCATGCTCGGTCCGTCAGCCCGTCCGCCGACGAGGGCGTCCGGCGTGGTTTAGTTTGACGAATCGCGTCGGCGACGACGGCTCCCGAGCAGCACCATGCCGCCCAGCAGCATCGCGGTGGCCGCTCCGGCCGAGTTCGCGTCGAGTTCTGGGACAGCGTTGGCCGTGTTCGGACGCGGACGCGGACGAGGCCGCGGGCGAGGTCGGCGGCGGGGCCGGCGGGGCCGGCGGCGAGCGTCGACGGTGTCTCCGCTAGACGCGTCAGCGGCCGACACAGTCGGCACCAAGCCGGTCAAACCGACGATGGAGTACATCGCAATGGGAAGGAGACGGCGCAACGACATGGCTCGTCACCCTACACGCTCCGACGCCACCCACAATCCGTCGATAGACGGAGGCGAGCCAGACCTCGTCCAGGTGGCCCACGACCCCCGGAAGACTCGCCTGGTGCTCTTCGTGCGGCGGCCCGCGACACCCGGAAAGCGCGTGGTGCTGATCGTGCGGTGGCCGGCCACAACCGATGGCCGGCTACAACCTGAAGGCTTGCGTGGTGATCTTCGTGCGATGGCCCGCGGGGAACTTGGCCTTGCGTACCGCCGCGGCCACACACTGCCCCAGCGGCGTCTTGGCGTGGGGACGCTGTGCGCTCGCGGTTTGGACCGTGCCCGAAGCGCTTGCGATCATGAACCGCACGCGCACCGTCATCCCGGCCACGCCCCCATGCTTGTCGCGGCACGCCTTGACCGCCGCATCGATGCCCGCGAGCCCTTTGCGGATCGCCGACGCGCTCAGATCGCCACCGCCACCGGACGAGGTCGGGGTGGAGGCGGCCACCTCTTTCGGCGGCTTGGGCAGACTCTCGGGACTCGACTGCTTCGACTTCGAACCCTTGCGAGGACGTCGATTCCCCTTCCCTTTCCCTTTGCCCTTCTGCTTGCTGCTCTTCTGGCGACCGGTCGCCACGGCCGGGGCTGCCGCAGCTGGCTCGGGGGTCGCGGCCGCAACCGCCACCGGCGCAGACCCAGCGGGGGCCGTCGCCGGAGCGGCCGGCTTGGCCGCAGCGAAATCCGGCTCGGCCGCGGATGCTGAACCTGCACTCCCACCCCCACCGGGGCTCCCGTCGGACGCGGCGACCACGGAGCCTCCCGCGGCCCCCGAGGGCGCCTCGTCGCCGTTCGACCCCGATCGGAACATGAGCAGGCCCAGCACCACCACCGCGAGCGCCCCCCCGGCCCAAGCGAACATGCGCCCGCGTTGGGGCCGGATCGCGGTCAGCTCGTTGAGGTCGATCTCATCGGCGCTAACGAACTGTGTGCGCGCAACTGGGGCCTCCGCGAAGCCCATGTCCCCGGTCGGCGCCCGTGAATCGCCGTCGAGGGCGAGCATGGCCGCCTCGAAGGCCGCCATCGACTCGAACCGCTCGTCGGGGTTCTTCGCCATGGCCCGCAAAATCAGCTGATCGACCGCACGCGAGATCCCGGCTTGCGGCGCGGTCTGAGAGGCCACCGGGGCCGGTGCGGTGAGGTGCTTGGTGAGCACCTGCATGAAGTTGTCGCCCGGGAACGGGGCTTGACCCGTCACAAGCTCGAACATCATCACGCCCAGCGCGTACACGTCGGTGCGGGCGTCGATTTTGTCGCCGCGCGCCTGCTCCGGCGCCATGTATTTGGCGGTGCCAAAGATGGCGCCGGTCTGGGTCAGCCCGCCCGTTCCCTCGGCGTGCAGGTCTTTGACCTTGGCGATGCCGAAGTCGAACACCTTCACCTGGTCCACCCCGTCGCTGCGTCGCACCATGAAGCAGTTCGCTGGCTTCATGTCGCGGTGGACAATGCCACGACGGTGAGCCGCCTCCAGCGCCCGCATCACCTGCTGCACGATCGTGCGCACTCGCGGCCACGGCAGTCGACCCTGCCGCTCGAGCAGGCGGTCGAGGTCCTCCCCTTCGAGGTACTCCATCGCGAAAAACGCCGAGCCCCCGGGGATCTGGCCGAAATCGATGATGTCGACGACGTTTTCGTGGCCGATCTGGGAAGCGGCTCGGGCTTCCTGCAAAAATCGGTCGAGGTAGATCTGCTGATCGGCGTACTCCTTTTTGAGCACCTTGATCGCCACCGTCTTCCCCAACGTGATCTGCTCGGCGCGATACACCAAACCCATCCCGCCGCCGCCGATCGGGGCCACGACCCGATAGCGATCCGCAATCACTTGACCGATCAAGTCGTCGGTCACATCTGCATCAGACATACTCACAGAAGGTTTGGAACTATCGGTCACCTCGACCTCGCGCACCTAAGCGATCGCGCGGCATAGTACATCAGTCCCCAGTTTGAGGAAGGCGGATGCGAACGACTCGCACCGACCCGTCAGCCGGTCACCCGCGCAGGCCCGACCAAGCTTCGACGCCCGCCAGCGCACGATATTCGCCCGAATTGCGCGCTGTGACCGAGATCACGCACTTCCCGCCCCCGCCACGCAACCGCCCGCTGACCCTGCTAGCGTTCGGCTCGTGCACGAATTCGACGCCGTCATCGCAGGTGGGGGGATCGCGGGCTCGAGCACCGCCGCCGCCTTGGCACGCACCGGGCTTCGCGTCCTCGTCTGCGAGTCGGGCCTGCCGGACGAACGGCGCTTGGCTGGCGAGTTGTTCCATCCCCCGGCAGTGGCAAACCTGGACAGACTCGGGCTGTTGACCCCCGAATTGCGCAGCACCGCCATGTTGTCGTACGGCTTCGCACTCTTTCGCGGACCGACCGATCCGGGCACCGTGCTCGCGTACCACGAAGTGCCGCACGGTCACGCCTACGGGCTCGCCACGGAACACTCGTTTCTCACGCGTCAGCTGCTCTCCGCGGCCGCGGCTCAACCCAACGTACACGTCTGGGAAGGCGCCCGGGTGCTCGCGGCTGACGCACGCCCGCACGGCACGTACGTCAACGTGATCCGCAATGGCCAGCCCGAGCGGGTGGCCTGTCGACTCCTGGTGTCCGCCGAGGGACGCGCGTCGAAGCTGCGCAAACAAGCGGGCATCATCGCGGAACCCAGTGCCACGCACCGCCTGATCGGTTGGCGGATTCGCCACGCCTCCCTGCCGTTTCCCGGGTTCGGTCACATCTTCCTCGGGGGCCCCGCGACCGCGTTGGCCTACCAGATCGCACCCGACGAAGCGCGGGTGATGTTCGAGATCCCGGCGTCCGGCCCCCTCGAGGTCCCCACGGCCACGTTGGCCAGCCTGCCCGACTCCCTGCGCACGGAGGTGGAACAGGTCATGGGCAGAGAGCGATCCGCCGTCGCGAAAGTGGTCACGTTGGCCCCGACCCGCGCGGTCGCGAGCGGCTTTGCGGTCGTCGGCGACGCTGGTGGATGTAGCCACCCGCTCACCGCAAGTGGGATCTCGGCCTGCGTGCGCGATGCGATGCTGTTGGGCGAAACGTTGGCGGACGAGCAAGTGACGGTCGCCCCGTCGCGACTGGATCGAGCGCTGGTGCGCTACGAAACCGGACGACGCAGGGCGGTACGCACGCGGGTCCTGCTGGCATCGGCGCTGCGCGACGCCCTCTATCGCCCCGAGCCCGACATGCAGGTGCTCCGCGAAGCGCTGTTCGACTACTGGCACCGCTCACCACGGGGCCGACAAACGTCGATCGGGCTCCTGACCACGCAGCACGACGACACCACCACGCTGCTTCGCGAGTATGCCGGCATCAGCTTACGTGCACTGAACGTCATGCGGGCCCGGGGAGGAGACGACATCGCCGTCGTCCCCGCGCTCGCCGGCTTGGCCCGACGCAACGCAGGCTATCTCGCGGACGCGGTCCCGCGTCCGGCCGAGCTACTCACGCGGTTTCGACCGCTTCCGCGTCGGCACGATCACGCCGCGGTGTAGAGCCCGCCCGCGCCCAGCGGCACCCCCACGCCGGCCCGGTTTGAGCCTTGCGCCCGGCCGGATCGCGCACGATCAGAGTCTCGGTGTCCGACACTCGCTACGTTCGACGACGACGACGGCCCGCAACGGCCACCTCCCGTTCGCTCGGCCTGCTCGCCGCACTCACCGTACTTTCAGCCTGTCAGTCACCTCGCTACCGCTACGACCGGGGTCGGCTCGCGCGGGGCGTGGAGTCCCGCGATCTGGACGCGCTGCTGGAAGACAGCCAGCAACCGCCCTCGCGATTCGGCGCCAGCGTGCAAGTCGCCGAATACACATTCAGCGACGAGCGCGACCACTACGAGATCGGCCGCAACGACGTACTCAACATCTTCGTGATGAACCATCCCGAGATGAGCTCGCAGCGGATCAATCTCGGCGAGATCTCGGGCACGCGCGTGCAAAAGGATGGCAACGTGTATCTGCCCGTGGTCGGGGCGGTCGCGGCGGCCGGGCTCGACGTGGTGAGCTTTCAAAACCGCTTGCAACAGGCTGTGGGCCGCTTCGTGCACGACCCGCAAGTCAGCGTGGACGTGCTGCAGTACGAAAGCCAAAAGTACTTCGTGCTCGGCCAGGTCGCCCGCCCCGGCGCCTTTCCGGTCGATGGCGATACGACGTTGCTCGAGGCCCTCGGTCTCGCTGGCGGGCCGCTCGAAACGGCTGACCTTGAAGCGGCGCACGTCATTCGCAATGGGCAATTGCTGCCCATCAGCCTGGGTGATCTCCTCGTGCGCGGGGACGTGTCACGCAACACGTTCATGCGCGACCGCGACACGGTGTTTTTGCCGGACAACGTCGACCAAAAGGTCTTCGTGCTCGGCGAGGTCCAGCAACCCCGGGTGGTCCCCATCGTGCGTAGTCGCTTGACGTTGGCCGAGGCACTGGCGCAGGCGGGCGGGCCCACGGCCGCCATGGCCCGCAGCGAGCTGGCCGTGATCCGCGGAGGGTTTTCCAAGCCCGTGGTGTACACCCTCGACCTCGAGCGCGCGATGCTGTTCGACGACCAGATTCGGCTGCGCAACGGGGATCGGATCATCGTGGCCCCGACGGGCCTGGCCACGTCGAGCCGCTACATGTCGATGATCATGCCGTTCCTTCAAGGCGCGCAAGCAGCCGGTGTCGCGGCGAGTGGGACCACGCAATTCGTCAACACCATCGTCGAGTAGCGAGACCCGTCTTGCGGACGCGGGCCAGCGGGTCGCCGCGCCCGTGGCGACCCGAACCTCGACGCTCGACCGCCGCCCTCCCACTGAGCACTCAGCGGCGGCGAGTTCCACCGTCGCCCGCAGTCGGGCGCCACGATCCGTCCGCCCCGGCCGCGACCGGGCCCTCGCCAGAGGCGAGTTCTCCCCTCGCCCGACCGTCGGGCGGTGGGCCTAGGGATTCGTCGGGCCACACGCAACCGACTACAACGGTCGTAGTTCGCCGACGAAGGTGCCGTCGGCGTCGATAATGACCCGGTACGAATCGTCGCTCGGCGAGACCGCTCGCGGGACCCCGCATCCCGAGGCCGTCGCGTTGACAACGTCCCCGTCTACCGCCGACGTGGCCACCCGCCGCAAGCGCGCCCGCAAAGCTGCGAGGCGCTGCCCGGGTGACGAACGGTTGGAGCTTTGGTGCGGCATGGACCGTCGGGGGGGCGCAACGGCGAACGGGGCGCCGATCGAGCGCACGACTCGTGCGCGTCAAAGTCAGCATCGACAACCGCGAGACAACCGTCAACCGGCCGGCGGGTGGCTAAATAGTCTCGCACGTGCGACCGGCCGAGCCTGCGAGCGCATCCTCACCCGAGCCGGTCAGCGGATCCCGCGAGGTCGATTCCGCCGTGGCGGCGACTACGATTTGCGCGGTCCTCGCGACCGCGCGAATCTGGACTCGGCTACCACGTGCCAACGTTGGGCATGCTAGCCCACGGTTCGCGCACCGGCAGCGCCGCACCGTGCTGCAATAGCTCGATCGAAATCCCGTCGGGGTCGCGCACAAACGCCATGCGCCCATCGCGTGGCGGCCGGGCGATGGTGACCCCGTGGTCGATCAACTGCCGGCAACGGTCGTAGATGTCGTCGACGGCGAAGGCGAGGTGCCCAAACGCCGCGCCGCGCGGATAGACCCCACCATCCCAGTTGTGCGTCAGCTCGATCTCCGGCTCCCCCGGGGCGAAGGCGAGAAAGTACAGCGTGAACCGACCCCCCTCGTGGTCCTTGCGCCGCAGCAGCTGCAGGCCCAACCCCCGCTGGTAAAACGCCAGGCTGCGGTCTGGGTCAGCCACTCGGATCATCGCGTGCAGGTACTTCATCTGCGACACGTTAGCGGAACCGATTGACGGTCGCGGCACGTTTCGCGGCCGCGCGGGCGTCTTGCGCCGGGTCCAACGTCGGTCGCTCGCTCGCGGCGGGCTCCGGTATGCTCCCGCCATGGCTGGGCCGGTGTCTCGTCGTGCGATCCTCCGCGGAGCAACGCTCACCGCGATCGGTACATCCGTCGCCCGTCCCGTCCGAGCGGAGTCAGCGACCGACGAACCGCCCCGCGCAGCGAGCTCGTCGGCGGTGGCCATCGCCTCGGCGAATGGCCTGCGGACCGTCAGCAAGGCCTACAATCTGACCGTGCGGCGGCGCTACCGGCCCGCCAGCGCGGCGGTGCAAGGCGTCGCGCTCGTGGAAGCCGACCCCAACGACGTCACGGTCGGCTACGGCGGACTGCCCAACGAAGCCGGTGTCGTGCAACTCGACGCGGCGTGCATGGACGGCCCCACGCACAACGCCGGCTCGGTCGCCGCGATCGAGGACATCATGCATCCGGCGCAGGTGGCCGAGCTGGTCATGGATCGCACCGACCACGTGCACCTGGTGGGACCCGGAGCCCGACAGTTCGCGATTGACCACGGCTTCCCGCCCGTCAACTTGCTCACCGATCGGGCGCGACAGCGATGGCTGGCCTGGCGAGCGCAACGGCGAAACGACGATCGGTTGGCTCCGCTCACCGATGACCCGTCCGCAGAAACTGACCACCGAGCGCCGACCCGCCCGTGGGGCACGATCCACTGCTCGGTCGTGTCTCCGCAAGGCGACGTGGGCTGTTGCACCACGACTTCGGGCCTCGCGTTCAAAATCCCGGGACGGATCGGGGACTCGCCGCTCATCGGGGCCGGCCTGTACTGCGACAACGAAGTGGGTTCTGCCGGGGCGACCGGACGCGGCGAAGCGGCGATCCTCGGGGGGGCTGGCTGGTTGGTCATCGAGCGCATGCGACAAGGAGCCAGTCCCGTGCAAGCATGCGTGTACACGCTGCGTCGCATCGCCGAACAGTCTCGGCGCGCCGCAAGCTGGCAGCCGGCGTTGTGGGATGTCGATCGCCCGGCCTACTCGTTGACCCTGTACGCGGTGCGCAAAGACGGCAGCTACGGCGCGGCGACCATGCGTGGGCGTCCGGGCGAGACAAAGTTCGCGATCTGCGATCATCGCGGTGCACGGTTGGAGGCGGCCACTGTGGTGTTCCCCACGGCTTAGCGCCACGTCACACGCACCGCTAGTCGCTGGCCAGCAGGCGCGCCAACTGGCTCGCGCCGGTTTGCACCGCCAAACGCTGCGTGTACAGCTCGAGGCCGTGGAGGCCCCCCATCTCCTCGCCGCCACCGGCCCGACCGGGGCCGCCGTGGTTCGCCACCGCAAACACGCCTCCGGGTGGGAGCGAGGCTCGTGCGGTCTTTTCTTGGACCACGACAAGGCGACCGAGATGCGGACCGGCCTGGTGCAAGACCTCGCGGACGAAGGCCCGATCGTCGCTGTAAACCGTGCTCACCAAGCTGCCCTCGCCCGCCCCAACGACGCGACCGGCCGTGGCCGCCAACCCGTCGTAGGGCAGCAGGGTCGCGACCGGACCGAACACTTCGGTCCGATGCACCGGTGCGGTCGCATCAAGCGCGACTTGTGGGGTTGTCGCCAACAGCACCGGCTCGATGAAGAAACCGGCCTCGGTCCCCTCTCCGCCGAACGATCGACGCTGTGGATCCCCGCGCACAATCGTCGCACACTCGCACAAGCGTTGGATGCCCGCCCGCACGTCGCGAAGCTGGGCGGCACTCGCCAGCGGCCCCATCCGATGGTCGCGATCGGCTGGATCCCCGACCCGGGCCGCCAGCTCATCGAGCCGTTCGACCAATACCTCCTGCAGATCGTCCATCAACGCGGAGGGCACGAGCATGCGCCGGGTCGCCGTACACTTTTGCCCGGCTTTCTGCGTCATCTCGACCGTGCAGTCACGAACCAACGCGTCGAACAACTCGGTCCCTCGCGCGACGTCGGGACCGATGATCGCGGCATTGAGACTGTCGGCCTCGACATTGATCCGTGCCCCGGTGGCCAGCACCCGGGCGTGCGAGCGAATCAGCCGTCCCGTGTCGGCCGAGCCCGTGAACGCGACCACATCTTGCGGCTCAAGGTGGTCCAGCAGGTCTCCCGCCGGCCCCATCAGTAGCGAGAACGCGCCCCGCGGCAACATCCCGTCCGCGAGGACCAGCTCGGCGATGCGATGCGCCAGCGCACTGGTGCTCGTCGCCGGCTTCGAGACCACGGGCATCCCCGCCAACAGGGCGACGGCCGCTTTGCCGATCATGCCCCACGCGGGAAAGTTGAAGGCATTGATGTGCACGGCGACGCCATGCCGCGGCAATCGGACGTGCTGAGCGCGAAGCTTGCTGCCGTGATAAAGCGGCTGTGCGTCGTCTTCGATGAGGTGCGAGCGATCCCCGAGGCCCTTGGCGAGCTCGGCGTAGACCGACAACACGGCCGTCGCCCCGTCGACATCGAACTTCGCGTCGCCACGGGTGTTGCCGCCACTGCGACCGGCGAGGTCGAGCAGCGCATCGCGCTCAGCGTGGATGACCGCGGCCATGCGTTCGAGGAGCCGGCCCCGCTGCGCGAAGGTCAGCGCGCGGAGGGCTGGGCCGCCGGTGTCGCGGGCGTGGGCCACGGCGAGCGCAAGTCCCTGCGCCCGTCGGACATGGCCAATCCGACCCGCGTGGCTCGGATTGACCAGCGCAATCTCGTCACCCACCCCGGGTCTCCAGTCACCGCCCAGATAGCTGCGTAGCTCGGTCATGCCGCCCCAAGCTAGACCCACGCTCGGGTCGCGACAAGCGTTGGCCGGACCGTCGGGGCCCCGGCGCGCTTGAGGGACCTCACCCGTGGAGAGCCGATCGCTCGGGTCTCGGGTGCCGGTCGATGTCGTACCGGGCGGGCTGAACCCGCGCCGAGCCCCGTCGCCACGTCCTCGGTAGGTCCGGTCCGCCGCGGAGCAAACCACGCCGGGCTGACGAGCCGCAGGCTTGAGGTCGGAGCGGCGGAACGGCGTTTGGGGCGCCGTTTGGGGCGTCTCCCGCTGAGGCCGCCCGAGCCGATTGCGGCTTGGAACCCCGGAGCCGAGCCGCTACTGTGCGCGCGCATGAGCAATTCCGGCCAAGTTTGGGTCGTCCTCAAGTTCGGTGGCACCAGCGTCGCTTCCGCGGAGCGGTGGAACACGATCTCCGGGCTCGTCGCCGATCGCCTTGCGGCGGGAGAGCGACCGCTCGTGGTGTGCTCCGCCCTCGCCGGCGTGTCCGACCTCCTCGAAGCGAGTCTGCGCGAGGCGAAACGAGGCGAGTACAAACCGGTGCTGGCCGAGATCGAAGCCGTGCACGATACGTTGGCGGAGTCGTTGGGTGTGAGCCTCGACGCGAGCTGCCGTGCGCTGATCAACCAGCTCGACCGCACCTTGATGGGCGTGTCGCTACTGCGCGAGGCGACGACGAAGCAGCGAGCGCGCGTAATGGCCACGGGCGAGATCCTAGCGTCGCGGATCGGGCACGCTTTTCTCGAGCGCCGCGGGGTGAATACCGCTTGGGTCGACGCCCGCGACTATCTCCAAAGCGTGGATCCCTCGACCATGCCGGCCCAAGTTCGCCACCTCGCAGCAACCTGCGACGCCGCCCGCGATGCCGAGATGGCCAGCCAACTCGAGGCCCTGGCCGCGCGAGCCATCGTGACCCAAGGCTTTATCGCCCGCGACGCCCACGGCGACACCGTCTTGTTGGGACGCGGAGGCTCCGACACCTCGGCGGCTTACCTGGCCGCCAAACTTGGCGCTCGTCGGTGCGAGATTTGGACCGACGTGCCGGGTATGTTCACCGCCAATCCCACCCAGGTCCCGAACGCTCGCCTGCTCCGCGCCCTGGACTACAACGAGGCGCAGGAGATCGCATCCACCGGCGCGCGAGTGCTCCACCCGCGCTGTCTCGGGCCGCTCGCACGAGCTCGCATTCCGCTGCACGTCCGCTGTACGCCCCGCCCCGACCTGGACGGAACCGTCGTCGCCACCCGAGAGCTCGGGTCCACGCCACAAGTCAAAGCCATCTCCGCTCGACGGGGGGTCACGCTCATCTCGATGGACACCATCGGCATGTGGCACGAAGTCGGGTTTTTGGCCGACGTATTCGGCATCTTCAAGCGCCACGGCATTTCCATCGATCTGTTGTCGACGTCCGAAACCAACGTCACCGTCTCGCTCGATCCCGAGCGACCGTTGGGCGATGATGACGCCCTTGCGCAACTCATCGCGGAGTTGTCGGCGTTTTGCACCGTGCGCGAGATTGGGCCGTGTGCAGCGGTCAGCCTCGTCGGCAACCGGATCCGCGGCATGATGCACCGACTCGGTCCCGCCCTCGAAAGCTTCGAGGAACAAGAGATCCACCTCGTCACCCAGGCGGCGAGCGATCTCAACTTGACGTTCGTCGTCGACGAGGATCAGGCCGACCGGCTCGTCACGCGGTTGCACAACGAGTTGGTCACCGCCTTGCCCAACGACACGACGATGGGCCCCACCTGGGAGGCGTTGTCGCGCGGCCGCGTGGAGACCCCCAGCGTGACTCGCTGGTGGCACGGCAAGGTCGACGAGCTCATCGCCTTGGCCCAGCGAGGCACACCCACGTACGTCTACGATGCGGCGTCGGTGCGGGCGGCGTGCCGCCAGCTACGAGGGATCGCGCCCGTGTCACGGGTGTTCTACGCCATCAAGGCCAACCCTCACCCCGACATCTTGCGCATCGCGGCCGAGGAGGGACTGGGACTCGAGTGTGTATCGCCCGGGGAAATTGAGCACTGCCTCGCCGTCGTGCCTGATCTCGCGCCGGATCGAATCCTCTTCACGCCAAACTTCGCGCCAAGATCCGAGTACGAGGTTGCCTTTCGCCACGGCGTACACGTCACGCTCGACAACCTTCATCCACTTGAACACTGGCCCGACTTGTTCTGTGGACGCGAGGTGATGGTTCGAATCGATCCGGGTCAAGGCCGCGGGCATCACCAGCACGTCCGCACCGCGGGGACCGGATCGAAGTTCGGCGTGTCCTTTGACCAGCTCGACGCCCTGGCGTCGCTCGCCACCGCCGCCGGGGTCAAAATTGTGGGACTGCACGCGCATACCGGGAGCGGTATCCGCACGCCGGACAACTGGCGGGACACCGCACTCACCCTGCTCGACGCGGCGGCTCGATTCCCGGACGTACGGGCCCTCGACGTCGGGGGCGGCTTAGGGGTGCCGGAGAAAGCCGGGCAAGCCTCCCTCGATCTCAAGGCAGTCGCCGCCTCGCTGGCCGGCGTCCAACAAGCCCACCCGGAGATCGAACTGTGGCTGGAGCCGGGTCGGTTTGTGGTGGCGACCGCCGGCGTCTTGCTCACACGGGTCACCCAACTCAAGCACAAAGGCGAGCTATTGTACGTGGGAGTCGACGCCGGTATGAACAGTTTGCTGCGACCCGCGCTATACGGGGCGTGGCACGATATCGTCAATATCTCGGGCCTGGCGCGGGACCCCTCGGACATCGCACTCGCCACCGTGGTGGGCCCCATCTGCGAGTCCGGAGATACTTTGGGACGCCGACGACAGCTGCACCGAGCGCGTGAAGGCGACGTCGTCCTCATCGATGTCGTCGGTGCGTATGGGCGGGCCATGGCGTCGCAGTACAATCTGCGCGCACCCGCCTCCGAGGTGATGTGGCCGGCGACCGACGACCCGCGGCCGAGCTAGACGCGGGACCACACTCCGCGAGGGGCGGCAACTTGAAGCCGGCCGTGGATCGTTCACCCCTCGCAATTCCACCGAACCGCCAAAGACCGCGGAGTACGGGCGAAAACCCCCGGCGGGCCCAACGGCGCAACTCCGAACCATTCCCTATGTCTCAGCGAGGCTGGGTCTCGGCGGAGGACGCTACCGACCGGTCGATGAAGACGCCCTCAAGTTGGACGAACACAACTATCTCGTCGGCACCATGGTCGACGTCGAGGTCGGTGGCGAGTTTGGTGGGGCCCGATCGCCGACAAAGAAAAACCGCGGGCGTCGGTGACGACCCGCGGTTTGGGTGGGGTGGGCGATCGGGTCGCGTTTAGCGAGCGTCGGAGGGGCGGCAGATGCTCACGTCATCGAGGGTCCAGCCTCCGTGTTCGTGATGACACCAGGTGGCGTGCTCACCTTCGCCGCAGGGAATCGGTACCTCGTCGGCTCGAGGGTAGGGAAAGCCTGCGCCGAGAATCTCGCCGTCCTCTTGACTGTAGCACCAACGAACCTGAAGGGTCTCGCCGGGGGCGAAGGTCAAGTCGTCCACGAACTGGTCCCAGGCATCCATATCCGCGTGTCCACGACGCCGCCCATCACCTTGCCAAACCTCCCACCAGTCCATGACTGGCTCGCTCCACTCGCCGTCGCCGATCTTGGCTTGCACGACAAACTCCATCGTCGCCTCGCCGTGACGCTCGCTCGAGTACGGATCGTGGCCGGAGTTGTTGTAGTGGAACGCCAGGGACAGGCCGTCGAAGAACCGCGGATCCAGCTCGGGCGAAGTCAGGCACCAGTCGTTGTGCGCCACGTTGGGTACGCATGCGTTCAGGCTCGTGCCGGCCACGGTGTTGCCGTCCCCGTAGGACGTGTCCGCGGTTGGATCCTCGCACGCTCCCGTGGGTTCGCCGATCTCCCAGTCACCGGTCTGGCTCCAGGCACTCACGCTGGTGGTCTCGAAATCCTCTACAATGAGACAGTCGCTGAGGGTACAGTTGGCCTCGCAGCCGTTGAGCTCACCACCGATTTGGTTACCGTCGTCGCAATCCTCGACTGAGTCGAGCAAGGGGCTCGTCAGGCAAGCATCGGGGCCGCTGGCCTCGGTGCAGGTGTACCCATCGCCGCACGAGGCGTCTTCGCACTCGCCGACGCACGCGTCGCTGTTGGATTCGTTGCCGTCGTCGCACGCTTCCAATACGGTGCCCACAACCTCGCCGCAGTCGTCGCCGGTGCAGGCGTAGCCGTCGTGGCAGGTGTTCACCTGGCACCAGTGAGCTTGAGGGGCGTTCACATCGTCTTTGCACGCATCCGCGTTGGACCCATTGCCGTCATCGCAGCGTTCGAGCATGGTCGGCTGCGTCGTCGGGAAGTCGGGATTGCCACACGACTCGTCCGTGCAGGCCTCTCCGTCGCCACACACGTTCACCACGCAGCCCGGCAGGCAATAGTCGAGGTCGACGTCGCCTTCGTCACACTGCTCCCCAGCCTCGACGTCCAAAATCCCGTCGCCGCAGCGAGACGGACGACAAACATCGTCTTCGTTGATGCACGATGGGTCCGAGGGGTCGCCGTCATCACAGCTTTCGCTCGCGCCCCAGTAGCCGTCCTCGCAGGTGGTCACCTGGCAGTCGGCCATGCAGTCCGAAACCCCGGTGTCCTCGGCGCTCGATCGTTCGATGCCGTTGCGCTCGCCGTCATCGCACTGCTCGATGTCGGCCTCGTCCGCGGCGAAACGGCGCACGAAGTTGTCGCCGCAAGAAGCGACGGCGCAGGTCCCGGCAAACTCGACGCAGTCATCTTCGTTGCTGTCGTTGTGGTCGTCGCACTCCTCGGCGCGACTCAGGTAGGGGCTATTGTCGCAAGCGGCCGGACCGGTCTCTGCGGTACAGGTGTAACCGTCCCCACACTCGGCCCACTCGCAAGCCGGGCAGGCGCCATCGGCTCCCGCGTCGCCGAGATCGCACTCCTCGTGGCCGGTCCAGACATGGCCGTCGCCACAGGTCGCGGCTTCGCACGTGTCGAGGCAGTCGTCCGAGTTGTCGACGTTGCCGTCATCGCACTCTTCGACGCCGGAGCGCACGAAGCCATCGCCGCACTGCGCCGCCTTGCATTCGTTGGTGCAAGCGTCGCCGTTGCTGTTGTTGCCGTCGTCGCACTGCTCTCCGGCCCCGTTTTGGTAGTAGCCATCGCCGCAGCGCGGAAGCTCACACGCGTTCGTGCAGCTATCCATATTCGAATCATTGCCGTCGTCGCACTGCTCGCCGGACTCGACGACCCCGTTGCCACACTCGCCGAGTTCGCCGCCGTCGCTTTCATCGCTCGTCGAGCCGCCGCCATCCTCGTCCCCGGTCGAGTCACTCTCGTCTTCGTGCCCGCCGGTCTCGTCCCCCTCGCCCTCGGCTGCCTCATCTGCCTCCATCTGCGCGATTTCGGCTTCCAGGCGACCGCG
>QKPP01000193.1:54228-60230 GCA_006508105.1 Myxococcales bacterium FL481
TGTCGCCATCTTCGTCGCCATCTTCGTCGCCATCTTCGTCGCCATCTTCGTCGTCGGGATGGTCATCCGGCGCGGTGTCGCTATCCTCGCCGCTTTCGGTCTCCTCCTCATCCTCCTCGCCCGCCGCGGTGTTGTCGTCGCTGTCGTCCGACCCATCGTCGTGTCCGGTGCCGTTCTCCTCGTCCTCGACGCCTTCCGACTCGTCGTCCACCGGCGTCGCGCTACCCGGCACCTCGTCGCCGGTGGCCTCGCCGGGCTCCACGGCAACGGCCGGATCCCAGCCATCCCCGGTCTCGCCGAGAACATCCTCGCCAATGGCTGCGTCGTCGAGGCAACCGGACATAGTGAGCGCCACGGGCAGAGCAATGGCGAGTTGGGACCAAACCAGCGAGCGTTTCATGTCGTCCAAATAGCCACAGGTCTCACCCGCCGGTCAACACTAAGTGTACATAGGGATATGTCGCACACTCGCTGAACGCGAGGAGCCAACGCTCAGCGGCCCATTTGAGGCGGGATCCGCCATCCTACGGAGTCAAGATGCTACGATTGTCAACTTCGATCGAGCCTGCCCGAAGAGCGTCCTTTTTGCACCAGTCGAACGACCGAAGCCTGGTTTAGTCCAGACCACTCGCCCCGACTTGTCGTGCAACTGAGCGCTTGGTGGTTGCGTTTCCCGGGTCTCCGTCCGCGGCGATGGGAGCGCCGGCGCCGGGACGCATGAACACCACGAGCGTCGAGCCGGCGCGTTCGAAACAGCCGCGCCGAGCGGCGAATCGACTCGCCGCCGCGGCCGGTCGGCGTTGACGCCCGCGCTCGTCGAACCCTAGCGAGGACTCGGGTCGTCAACTCGCCCCAAAAACAGGATCTGGTCGCTGCTCTTGTCGCGGATCATGAACAGGAACGGTCGATTGACGTGAAACGGGTGGGTCTCGACCATCGCGTACACCCGCATGGTCACCGCTGTCGCGGCCGCGGCCTCGGTCCCCTCTTCGTTGACCTCGATGAAGGTCTGGTGAATCACATCGTCGATCCACAGCGGCTCGGACGGCGTGATCCCCCCGAACTGGGCCCGCTGGGGATCAAACGCCCGACGCAGGCCCATGCGCTCAAGCGGGGCCCGCAGCGGGGTGGACTGACCAGGATCGAGCCGAAACCGCGGCAACTGGAGATCGACCCGCACTGGCGACAAGCCCGAGGTCCATGCCTTGATGTTCGCCGCTGACAACGAAGCCTCCACTGCGGCGAGAGATCGACCCTCGCGAGGCAAAGCGATGTTCATGACCACGGAGTCACCCGCGTAGGGCAGCTCGAGCACCGCCACGGTCTCGTCGCGGTACCAAGCGGCCTTGCGCTCATCGTGCATCATCGCGACGGACACCGCTTTGCCCGCGCCCGTGGTAAACGGCGCCGTCTTGGTCTTCTTGGCGTCGAAGGGAGCGGCCCAGTCGCCCTTGAAGTACAGCGCGTTGACCAAGACCACCCGGGTCGCGGCGTGCACAGACCCGGCGGCCAACAGCTCCTCGATCCGTCGTTGGGTCTGGTCGGCCACCCATTCGTTGATCTCGCGCCGCGCAGGTTCGGCGTGGGCGGCGAAGTCGAGACTACCGACCGGCGCCCCGTAGGTCGTGCGGGTCAACGCCACGTAGGGCGCCGCGAGGGGGAACCCCCGCTGCGCGAACAACCGGTTCGCGACCCGCAGCGTCACTGGGGCGTCCTCGCCTCGCGTCAGTGTCTTAAGCGCACGGCCGTAGGCATCGTGCACCGTCGACGCGGGCAGACCCTCCCAGACGGTCCGCTCAAACTCGGCCTGCGTCTCATCGGTGGCGCCGGCGTAGGTCATCGCCAACGCGGCCGAGATGCTAAACGGTGAGAAGGCCAGGTTCCCGGGAGCGCGGGAGATCTCATGGTACAGCTTGGTGGCGAAGGCAGTCGTAGGCGGCATCGAATCAGCTTGCATCGCGGGTGGAGAGGGTTTCGAATCGGCCGGTTCTGCCGGTGCGACGGCGGTCACGTCGGCCGGTTGCGGCGGCGCAGCGGGGCGCGGTGGTGTCGCCGACACCGGATCGTCGCCGCCCCGAGCTCGGCTCGAACGACCCGCGGGGTCCTGAACCGGCGCGCACGCCATGACGCTCGACCCCACCAGCACCAGCCAGCTGAGACCACCGAGACGGCGCGGGTTGGACAACGAGAGGCTGAATGCAGGACGAGGGCGTGCGAGGGAGCGCATGGCGAGGCAGGGGACGGAATACACCCCAATCTCAACGCCGCCCACCGCCATCGGGTCTAAGCGACGCCAGTCGACGCACGGCCGCGAACGGATCACGCCCCCGCGACCTCGCGCATTTTGCGCCGGAAGCGCGGCCCCACGAGTCGGCTGCGACCCCCGCCCGCACGCGGCCCACCCGCCCGCGCATCGTCGCGCCGAGGGAACGAGCCCTCACGCCCGATCTCCGGCGAATCCGGCCGATCCAGACGTCGCGGCTTAGCCCCCGAGCCAGACCACCGTCACCGCGTCGCCGCCTTCCGGCGGCAGGCCGGAGCGGTGCCGCCGGACATGACTCAGTTGGCGCAAGCGATCGCGCACGACATTGCGCAATGCCCCCGATCCATGCCCGTGCAAAATCACCACAAGATCCTGGTCGCGCAGGAGCGCTCGATCGAGAAACGGCTCCAGCTGATCCCCGACCTCCTCCGCCCGCACGCCGCGGAGATCCAGCGAGTTGTCGAAGCCGACATCCACGGGGCTCGCGTCGGCGCCGAAGTGATGGGCCACGTTCACGGTCGGCACGACTTGGGGGGGCGAGGTCGCGTGCGACCGTCCCTCGCGGCCGGACGCTTGCGCCGGCACGACGTCCTGCGCCGCGACGGTTGTCCGCATCAGCGCCAGTTGGACGGTCACCTTGCCGCGACGAACCCCCACCACTTCCCCCTCTGCATCCAGCGATCGCACCCGGACCCGGTCGCCCAGGGCGACCGGCTCAGCGCGAGGTGGGGCAGCGGCGGCCCGAGGCTTACCGGCCGCCGGTGCGTTCTCTCGGAGCGCGCTGAGCTTCGCTTTGGGCTCGCCGAGCAGCTCGTCAGCACGCAGCGACGCGTCGGGGTCCAGCCCGGCGCGCCGCAGGTCTTTGCGGCGACGACGAATCTCGTCTTCGAGCGCGTGGAACTCGGAGACCGCGGCCGCCATGGCGCGCTGCCGACGAGTGCCGAGCTTTTCCAACGATCGCCGTTCGCGTTCGCGCAGCTCGCGTTCGCGTCGGGCCAGTTTCGCCCGCGTGGCTTCGATCTCGTCGCGTGCGGCCGCCAACGCGTCGCGCTCGGCGGCCACCGTCCGCAACAGCGCGTCGACTTGCACCTCCCGGGTCCCCAGCAGACGCTCGGCCTCACGCAACACCGACGGGGACAACCCCAACCGCCGGGCCACGGCGAAGGCACTCGAGCTGCCGGGTGAGCCGATGTCCACCCGGTAGGTCGGTTGCATCTTGTCGAGATCAAACCCCACCGCCGCGTTGTGAAACCGCTGCCGGTGCTCCACGTGTTCCGCCACGGCCAAGAGCTTGAGCCGATCGTAGTGGGTGGTCACGACCACCGTGGCGCCGGCTCCCACCAGATGCCGCAGCACGGCCTCGGCCAACGCCGCGCCCTGGTCTGGATCGGTCCCCACGGCCACCTCATCGAACAGCACCAACGGGGGGGGCCCCTCGCGATCGACATGGCGCAAGGCCGCGCGAACGTGCGACATGTGCCCGGTAAAGGTGCTGAGACTTGCGGCGATCGACTGCTCGTCGCCAACGTCGGTGAAAACGTGGGTGTAGATTGGCACGACCGTGCGCCCGATGGTGGGGACGCGTACCCCAGCCGCCGCCAACAGCACGCACAGACCGATCGTCTTGAGAGAAACGGTCTTGCCCCCCGCGTTCGGCCCGCTGATCACTAGCGCGTGACCGCACTGCAGCTCGAAGTCGTTGCGCACCGGCTCGGCGCCGGCGAGCAGCATCAACGCGTGGCCCGCCCGCGGCAAGACCAGGCTCTCGGCCTCGTTATTGACCTCCGTGAGGATCGGGGTGCACCCGCCGAACTTGCGGCCGAGGAGCAAGCGCGCGTGCACGTGGTCCAGCCGCACCAGCGCCGTGGACAGGTCGGCCAACGCGTCGGCGAACCGACCGACTAGCGCGCTGAGCTGGGCCCGGATCCGGCGGCACTCCGCCGCCTCTCGGGCCACCGCCTCGCGGATCCGGTTGTTCGCGCCCAATAGCTCCCGCGGTTCCACGAAGATCGTTTGTCCACTGCCAGAAGACCCGTGCACGATCGACGCGTTGGCATGAAAGTATCCCAAGCTGTCGCTGCGGGCCGGCAGCACCACCCGACCGTCGCGTTCGGTCCAAAACTTGTCCGACAGCGCCGAGGCCACGTCTCGACTGCGAAGCAGGCGTTCGGCGGTCGAGGCGATGTCGCGACGGCTTCGGGCCAGCTCTGCCCGCGCCCGGGCGAGCTCGGGGCTGGCCCGATCGGCGAGGCGCGGTGTCCCGTCGTCGCTGCGTTCGATGGCGCGGGCGAGCGCCTCATCGAGTTCCGGCAGCGCAACCAAGACTTGCGCCGGCTCGCCGTCCCCAGCCAACTCGGCGTCCACCGCATCGAGGCTGCGCCGGACCTCGACGATCACGTGCTCTCGCGATCGGTGCCGCACCGTCGCCAACAACCGAGCCGTCGCCACGAGGTCGGCCACCGCGGCGAGCGCCTCGAGATCGAGCACCACATCGTGCGCCGAAGCCCGCAAGGCCTCCGACACGTCCACGATATCGCCCAGGCGACCGCACAGTTCATCGCCCCCGACTTCGAGCCAACGCTCGAGCCCATCAAGGGCGGCGAATCGTTGACGGGCCGCGTCGCACCGCGCGGTCGGCATCAAGGGTGGGTCGCGGCCATCGGCGACCCCGCCCTCTCCGGCCCAAGCCGCGGCCCACTCCTGGTAGGCCGCCTGAGCGGGCTGCGTGCGAAGCTCGGCGCCGTAGTAGTCGCACAACTCGGCCCATCCCAAATGACGCAGCGCGTGGTGTCGTCCGCGTGACGCTCGTCCTCGTCGCGGCATGCGGCGGCATCGTGCAGCGACCAGCTGGCCTTGTAAAGCGCAGCCGGGTCACCGCGAGCACCGGCTGCACGCGTCTGGTCGGTCTACAGCGAGGCCACGGCAAGCACCGATCGTGGTGCCGCACCCGCCCTCGTCCTCACGAGGCGGCAAGCCAGTGCTCCGCCAGGCGCGTCCAGCCCGGCGACGCCATGCCGGCGAACGGTACCGAGGACCCGACCAAGGCGCCGGAGCGGCCGAACGCGAGCCAGCCCCGCGGTGGACCGCTGGTGGCCACCGGCGCGGCCCCCCGCTAGCCGTCCGACGCCGCCACCGCCGCGGAGGCGTCGTCCTCCGGCGCCGCGGCGCTGCGCGACGATCGGTACAAGTCGGGCTCGATGTAGATGATCTGACGCAGCGACGCGGACTCGCGCAGCCTCGCCTCCACCCCGTCGACGGCCGCCGCGATCCGCCGCACGTCGAGCCCCCGCTCGAACTCGATTTTGGCCGCCACCAACAGTTCCTCCGGTCCGATGTGCAAGGTCCGCATGTGGATCAACCGCGAGACGAGCGGCGCCTCCGAAACCGCCGCTTCAAACTTCGTGACCATCCGCGGATGAGCCGATTCTCCGATCAACAAGCTTTTCATCTCCAGGGCCAGCACGAAGGCGATGATTCCCAGCAGCACGCCGATCGCAATGCTGCCGATGGCGTCGAACCGGCCGTCGCCGGTCGCCGCCGCGGCCAACACCCCCGCCAACGCAAGGGCCAGCCCGATCAGCGCCCCGAGGTCCTCGAGCAAGACCACCGGTAGCTCGGGCGTTCGCGCGTGCCGGATGTAGTTCCACCACGACGCCCCCCGCTTGGCCTTGCGGGCCCCCACAATTGCGGTGCGAAACGACCACCCCTCCAACACCAACCCCAGACACAAAATGCCCAC